>NZ_FWEX01000006.1:0-300000 GCF_900170025.1 Nitrospira sp. ND1
GGAGGATAATCATGCCAAATTGACCCCTGTCATCATGTGAAATGGACCCCTCCCCCACAACCAGGAGAGGACACCCATGGAGCTAGCAGAACCAGTGCGCACCCCACTACCTTCTTCTCGGGAGACGGCTCGAACGGAGGAGGATGGGATGCTGCGAGAAGACGGCGTGCGAGAGGTGCTGGCGCGACTACAGCGCGGCGAGCGTATCAAAGCCATTGCGCGGGATCTCGGCGTGGCCCGCAATACCGTGAAGCGGTGGCAACGGCTGGGGGGCTGGCGCCCGCGGCCGTCGGGACCCCGCCCCAGTCAGATCGATCCCTATCGGCTATTCGTGGAACGCCGCGGCCCCGAAGTGAATTGGAACGGCCGGGTGCTCCATCGGGAACTGCAGACGTTAGGATTCGCGGGGACCTACCAACAAGTGCAACGGGCGATTCAGCCGCTCCGCGTCGATCGCGCCTGGGCGACCGTGGCGACTGTGCGGTTTGAGACGACTCCGGGCCAGCAAGCCCAAGTGGATTTTGGCCAAACCCGTCTCTGGATTGGCGACCGGCTGGAAGTCATCCACATCTTTGTGTTCACCCTCGGGTACTCTCGCCGACTGTGGGCGTCGGCTTATCCGCATGAACGGCTCAGTGCGCTCCTCGATGGGCATGAGCGGGCCTTCCAGCATTTTGGCGGCGTGCCGTTGGAGTGTCTGTACGATAACCCCCGGACCCTGGTCCTGGGCCGGCGCGAGGGCCGCGTGCTCTGGCATCCGGTCTGGGAGGATTTTGCGCGGCGCTATGGGTTTACGCCGCGGGCCTGCCAGCCGTATCGGGCACAGACCAAGGGCAAAGTAGAAAGCGGCGTGAAATATGTGAAGCGCAATGCCCTCGCGGGCCGCCGGTTTGCGTCGTGGGACGCCTTGAACGCCTGGCTGCAGGAGTGGACGGTGACGGTCGCGGATCAGCGCGTCCATGGGACGACGCATGAGCGGCCGATCGAGCGGTTCGCCCGGGAGACGCTCACGCCGCTGGGCTCGCGGTCCCCCTATCACTATGAACGGGTGCGTCTGCGCCGCGTTCCGGCCGATGCGCTCGTCGCCATCGCGGCCGCCCGCTATTCTGTGCCGGTGGAGTATGTCGGCACGACCGTCCACGTGCAGGAGAGCAGTCGTCACTATGAAATCTTCCATGGCGGGGTCTGCATTGCGCGGCATGCCAAGTCCCCGCGCCATGCGGTGGTCGTGGATCGGGCGCACTATCGCGGGCTGCTGCGCGCGGGCGGACCCGCCCCCACGCCCCGGCCGCCCCAGTGGGATCCTGGGTATGGGGACCTCGGCGAGGTGATGGTCCGGGATCTGGCCCTCTATGCCGCCGTGGCCGAACCGGGCGGTGCCTCATGAGCACGCCCCAACTGGAGCGACTCCAGGCACACTGTCAGCGCCTGCGCCTCTATCAAGTTGCCGCCGAACTGCCGAGTTTACTGGAGCAGGCGGCCAAGGCGGAACGCTCCTATACCGACTTTTTAGAGGAGGTACTGCGGCGCGAGGTGCAGGCCAAGACCGACAAGCATCTGGCGATGCGGTTGGCGATGGCGCGGTTCCCGTTCCAGAAGACGCTGGAGACGTTCGACTTTAAGGTCCAGCCCTCCATTGATGTGAAACTGATCCGTGAACTCGGCACCGGGCGCTATCTGGAGCAGGGCGAGAATGCGTTGTTCCTCGGGCCGCCCGGCGTCGGCAAAACGCATCTGGCCGTGGCCCTGGGCATCGCGGCCTGTGAACAGGGCCACCGCGTCTTGTTTACGACCGCCATGGGGCTCCTCGCGACGCTCGGCAAAGCGCTCTCCGAAAACCGGCTGGAGGACCGGCTCAAGGTGCTGGCCCAGCCCCAGCTCTTGATCATTGATGAGATCGGGTATATCCCCATTGATCGGCAAGGCGCCAATCTGTTCTTCCAGCTCATCTCTCGGCGCTATGAGAAGGGCTCGATCCTGCTCACCAGCAATCAGAGCCTCGGCGCCTGGGGCGACGTGTTTGGCGATCCGGTGATCGCCACGGCGATTCTCGACCGGCTCCTCCACCATTCCATCACGATCAATATTAAAGGTGAGAGCTATCGATTGCGAGAGAAGCGGAAGGCGGGGCTCTTCAAGTCCCCTGTCGGTGCCGCGGCCCAGTCGGAGTCATAGCGCCATCACATGCAGATTCAACTCGGGGGAGGGGTCAATTTCACATCAGAATAAAAGGGTCAACTTCGGCTGATGATTGACACTTTGTCCACGACCTGCCCATCTACCCCGTAATATTGAGTGGTGGTCACATGTCCCAACGGATTCGTGGTCGTTGTGGGGAACGTCTTCGTGCTGTCGTACGTCACCGTGCTCACATTGCCGTTGGCATCACGCGTACAGGTGATGTTCCCCCACACATCGTATTCGGCTCCCGTGACCGAGAGCCAGTTCGTCGCTTTCGTCAGGTGTCCCTTTGTGGGTGTGGTGGTCCCATTCGGCGAGGCGCATCCGCCCGTCCCGTCATACAAGAATGTCTTCTGCGCGACGAGATTGACCGAGCTGGTGTTACTGCTGTTGTAGTGCGACTCTCGCGTAGGAAGACCCACGATCCAGTCTGTCACATTGTCCGAGTAGGTGCGGTATATGGCACGATCATCATATGCGCTCGCCAAATCACCGTAATGGGTTTCATAGGACAGATTTCCGAACTGGTGATCGTATGCGAACGTGGTGCGTGTGTGGCTCGCACATGTCCCACTTTCACAGAGGTAGGTATCGATCTGCGATTGCGGGGTGTACCAGGGGGCCGCAAGGTCATTATCGGCCACGTATGCAGTTGTAGTTTCCGAGTAGACCTTCCCTGTCGCATCGGTCACCTTACTACGATAGGGCATGCCCTTCGTGTAGCCGGTAGGCACGTTCGGATTGTTTGAGTCCACCCCAAGATCATTACCTTGATGGAACCAAGTTTCAGTAATCGCTTGCTCGCCATTCGGTCCCGACGGGGCGGTGACCTTCACAGAGTTGAACCCGCGAAATTCGCGTTCAGCAAAGTGGTGGTACCCACCACTATATTCATAGCTTGTCGTGGCGGAGATGCCCGCACACGCCGTTCCATTCCAGTTGTCGCAGCTCACAATGGAGTTCACGGTTTGGATCGAATAGGGGAGTTGCGTGTTGGTATACCGGGTGGAGGGCTTGTAGGTGATCGCTCGGCGGCCACCTATCCCATTGGACACGGATAGCAGTTGGCCAGCCACCATGGTGCTTTGGTTTCCGCTTTTTGCCACCCAATAGTTGCCATTGGTGCGATCCTCGCACAGAAAATCCGTCTTCCCATCTCCGTTGAAATCGCCATATCTGGTAAAAATCCCGCTACCAACACGGCAAGCCCCTGAAGCCGAGTTTCCATTGCCGAGCCAAGTTCCGGTATAGCCATTGCCATTGCCGAATCTGATGCCATCACTCAGCGCCACATAATAGGTGCCGGTATTTCGGTCTTCGCAAACCAGATCGGCCTTCCCATCCCCATTAAAGTCCCCATATTGCGGAGTGACATTGGCTGCCGCCACACAGGCCCCATTGGCCGCATTCCCATTTCCCATCCATTCCTGGGTATACCCCCCTCCGCTCCCGAACTTCGTGCCGTCACTCAGAGCCACATAGTAGGTTCCGGAATTTCGATCTTCACAGAGCAGATCGATCTTTCCATCGCCATTGAAGTCCCCATACTGCGTCGTGATATTGGCTCCCGCAATGCAGGCGCCGGAGGCGGTGTTCCCGTTACCGAGCCACGTTCCGGTCCAGCCTGCACCGTTGCCGAATTGTGTGCCATCACTCAACCCTACATAGTAGGTTCCAGTGTTCCGGTCTTCACACAACAAATCCGTTTTCCCATCGCCGTTGAAATCCCCATATCGTGTCGTGACATTGAGTGCAGGACCACACGCCCCATTCGCGGCATTGCCATTGCCTAGCCAGGTGCCTGTCCACCCACCTCCGCTGCCAAACTTCGTGCCATCACTCAACGCCATGTAGAAGGTTCCCGTGTTCCGGTCCTCACATAACAAGTCGGTCTTCCCATCGCCGTTAAAGTCCGCATACCGCGTGTTGAGTCTGGCTCCCCAAATTGAGTTGGCCGGGTTCGGAAATGCGCAGGCGCCCCCCGCATAACTGCCATTGCCTAACCATATGCCCGTATAGCCCGCTCCATTCCCAAATTTGGTCCCATCGCTGAGAGCCACATAAAACGTTCCGGTGTAACGATCCTCACACAAGAGGTCGGTTTTTCCATCTCCATTAAAATCCGCATACTGTGTTCGAATTCCATCATTGTATGGAGGTGCGGCGGGATGAGCAGGATCCCGGTATTGAAATGGCGGCAGTCCACAAGCCCCGCTGGCGGCATTTCCGTTGCCTAGCCAGGTCCCTGTCCACCCGGCTCCATTATTGAACAGTTCTCCACTACTCAATGCCACATAGTAGGTGCCTGTATAGCGGTCCTCGCACAGAATGTCCGTCTTCCCATCCCCGTTGAAATCGCCATAGCGCGTATTGACGAGAGGGGCGTTCACGTTAGAGCACGCTCCCGACCCAAGCCACAGCCCGGTATATCCACCCTCGGGCCCAAATGTGGCTGGTCCCGCTGACCATTCCATGGAAGTGGACGGTAACCGTGTCGCCGTGGCTTCATTGGTAATCGCGCCCGTGCCATTAATCGTGGCATCGCTGCCAAACTGAGTCACGCTCGTGAGCACCGAACTAGGAATGCTCGATGTCTGGCCGTACGTCATCTTATACGCACGCACACTGTTTCCTGAGGCGTGCACCTCAATGGTTTTGAGCCGCTTGGCCGTCTTCACCACGTAGTTGGTCGTAAACATCGACGGCGCATCGCTTCGGTCCTCAAGATAAAACTTCACGACATTCGTGGGTGCCGTCGTCCCGTTGCCAGCGTACTCAATCCGAGAGAGATAGACCTGTCCTTGGTCAGACACATAGGTGGCCACCATATAGTTACCGTCTCGATCTTCAATACGATCCAGCAGCCACTTGAATATTCGTGAGGGATTGGCCGAATCCGCCATCCGGGACGCGGCCGTTTGGCCGAAGAAATACCGCACTCCCTTCTTGTCCGTCGCCTCAAAGTATGCTTGTCCATCCCCAGCACTGAGCTTACGGAACCTGACAAAACTGCGCTCGATCTTCGCACGATATTCGTTAGTCTGTGCTGGCGCTGGAGCCTGCACGAGCTCGGAATTGGCACCGCTCATTCGCGCCACAAAGTCATTGGCGGAATAATTGAGCCCGTATCGCACTTGTCGCTCCACAGCCCCAAGTTCGAGCTTCCATCCCACCCCTACCCAGCCGTTGCCATTCCCCGACATATAGACCAGACTGAGGTGTGGTTGGATGCCATTCCGCCCTGGGGGGACTTCAATGGGAATGCTCATCGTGGCTGCGCCAGTAAAGGGATCCGCGTGGGCCTCGCCACCAACATTCCCAATGGGCATTTCCGGCTGCTGAAGCATTTCTATGGTGCTTGCCTCTTCCGCACGCACCTCGGTCTCAACACTAAACGCCATCAGTAGTCCAGCCAACACCGTGCCTGCCATCCTATATCGACGTTCGGGACGCATGTGAACTCCTTGCTTCGGGGTAGCGGTGGCCTACACAAATGACACGTGCATCGAGCACGGAGCTTATGGGAAGCGAGTCTCAGCAACAATCACCCCAGATGGATGTACGCCGATCTGGGGGTATGCGCTCACAGGATTGGGATTAGCTGAGTGAGGGGAAGGGGCCTAACGTGAGTCCTACGGGACGATGTAGAAACTTTTCCGACACACAGTTCATTCGAAAGAGATCTTCCCTTCAGGAATTCCAGGACTCGTCCGCAGGCTTACGCGTGCTCACAAGCTCTCACTCTAAAGGAGGGCTACCAAATGTGGGATTGAGGGCTGCTAGTCCAGCCCTTAGACTCGCCCGAGTGCTTTTCCTCCGGCTGGATACTTCTGGTCAACCCCTAAGGCGAGGACATGACATGAAGGTGGCACCTGAATCTACATCGCTGACAGCAGGCAGCGGCGTGCTGAGTCGCACCGCTCATACCGGCATTCTCCTGCTATCATCCTCCCTTCACGTGCTATACATAAACCCGGAAGGTCGCGCACAGCTTTACGACTTCATCCTACAGCCGCCACCCTCTGCATACCTGCCTCCTGCCATTCGTGCCTTCTGTCAGGAACTCTTTGCGACATTGCCAACGACTCCTACACCCAAGGACTGGGAGCACCTTCACCGCTCGCACGTAGCGATGGTGCCCGCTGGTCCGATTCTCCTCCGAGCATTCGGAGTGCCTGCTCCACTCCATGATGGTGACGGACAACTCCTGCTCCTCATTGAACCGGCTCAGGCGACTTATCAGCCGGTTCGTTCATCCCCTGCCCCAACGCACCAGATCCACCTGACGCCGCGGGAAGAATCGGTCACGCGCTATCTCCTGAAAGGTTTCACGAACAAAGAAATTGCGGGCAAGCTAAGGCTAAGCGAACACACGGTGAAAGATCATCTGAAACGTGTGATGAAGAAAACTCAGGCCACCACCAGGACTGCCGTGCTCAGCCACCTGCTGAATCACCCCGAACTGATCACTCGGCTCACAACTACCTCGCCCCCTGTCTTGGACCAGGAAATTCATGAATTGGCAGTCTGAGGCCTATGCCAGCCTCCCCTCAGTCCAGCAATTGACGAACGTGCGTTTCCTCTCCCTCACGTCCTTGATAATATTTTTGGCAGCGGACGCCTCAGCGACCAACACACTCTTTGAGTGCGTCGATTCCCACGGTAAGCCTGTCTTTACCGATAGTCCTCACCAGCTACTGACCTGCCAGGCGATAGACTTTTCTTCTCTCCAGCACTCGCTATCCTCTTCACCTCCTGCCGGAGTGCCCTCGACATCGGGCGCAGGTCCGGATGCTGAAAAATCTTTCCCCACGGCCCCTGTACCGAGCGAACCACAGACTGCTAGGATCCCGGTCGAACGCGTGGAAAATATCCTCATCGTGTCGGCCACCTTGAACGGATCCACACAGGCACGACTTATCATCGACACCGGTGCGTCGCAGACAATCATCTCTCAACGACTCGCTTTGGATCTTGGACTATACTCGACAGCCCACACGACTCAGGTCTTACTCCACACCGCGAGTGGATCAGTGAAAGCGAATGCGGTGACGCTTGACTCGATTCGGATCGGCGAGGCGGAGATACGGAATAGCCAGGTGTTGATTCATACCCTTCCAGACCTTCCCTTTGCCGTGGACGGGCTGTTGGGATTGAGCTTTCTTGGCGCTTATCAAATCACCCTCGACACCAAGCGTGGAGAACTTCAGTTGAAATCCTCGTCAGAGAAATTTGGTGGCCTGGTGGAAAAGAAATAGATCCCGGAGAAGCAGAGGAGCAACAATTCTTTGTCGCGGACGATATGTATCCACCGGGTAAGGTTGCGCTCGCGATGACTACGTCAGTTCAAGAAATGTTTTCCGCCTTACCTCCCCCAGTATGACAACTACCAACCAGCTAGCTATTAACCCTACGTGTTCCCGGCGTGTTCACAATACAGCAAAAAATGCCTGAACTTGACTCATTTGAACTGAACTGAACAAAAACACAAAACAGCGAAACGCCTCTCCTGGAAAGGCATTTATCTACATCAACGACGGTTTATGAAGGAGTACCAGAACGGCTTAGAAGGCTGATGCTCTATCCGACTGAGCTACGGGCGCCCCTGTATTTTCAGTCACTTAAGAGATGATTACTCTACAGAGTTTTCGCCTAGTGTTCCCGGCCGGTTCTCATGGAGGTATCTGTGAACCTTTTGGGCAGCGTGAGTCAAGTCTCGCTCCTCGATGGCATTGTACCGTTTCCACATCTTCTCGGACTTATGGCCAACAATTTTCATAACTGTCGCTGTATCCACCCCTGCGCTTCTGAGATGAGTAGAAGCACAGTGGCGCATGCCATGAAACCTGAAGTCCGTGATACCTCCCTCCTCGAGGGCCGTATTGAAAGACCGGCTGCCGCGGCTCAATGGTCATTCCTTATACAAGAAGCTGTGTCGGGATGCCAGGCTCTCCCTTTCCCGACAGAGCCGATGGAGGGGCTCACGTTCCCCGAGCGATCGCGCAAGAACGATCCGCCGTTTGGAATCTGTCCTTCGACCGAGTGACCGTTCCTCGTTGTAGACCTACAGACTTGTCGAGCATGCTATGGCACTCTTCCAAGAAAGAGAAGTCCCATCCCCTACGTACCGTAGCTCATATGTACCCAACGGTCTTATTGACCTGTGAGAATCATTATATTCGCAAGAAATTGTGATCACTAAACATTTCTGTCATCACATTGTCTTGACATTAGATGAATGTCGAGCTATCGTAAGCAACAACAAGAGGTGGCTTATGGCAACTCGCGCGCTTCGTACTGAAAAACTGGATCTTCGGGTGAGCGTCTCAACCAAGAAAACGCTGGAAGCTGCCGCCTCTGTCTCTAGTCGTACAGTGAGCGCATTTGTCCTTGAAAGTGCCCTGGCCCGTGCAGATGAAGCATTGGCAGATCGCCGAACGTTCCATCTGAGCAAGGCTAAATGGACTGAGTTCTTAGCTGCCCTTGATGCTCCGACCCGCCCCCTTCCTCAGATGCAACGTCTCCTAGCTGAACCAGGCTTCTTTGATGCGACACCTGCGCCTGGCTTCAAAGAAAAGCGTTGACTAGGCGTATCGAGAAACTTCAGCCGCATCACGCAGTTGAAGCGTTCGACTGCGGACATGAAGTCCTCAATCGCTTCCTCCAGAAGCACGCAGTACAAAATCAATTCAGTGGTGGGTCGCAAACCTATGTGGGGTTGGTCGATAACATTGTCGTCGGTTATTACGCACTCGCGGTGGGATCGGTGGAACAAGATAACGCTCCGGAAAGAGTGAAGAAGGGGCTGGCAAAACATTCCATTCCCATCATGCTGCTTGCCAGGTTAGCGGTAGATCTTCACTGGCAGAAACAAGGAGTCGGTGCTGCCCTATTGAAGGACGCTACACTGCGGACGCTTCAGGCCGCCGATATTGCAGGAATTCGCGCCTTGGTGGTCCATGCCAAAGATAATGTAGCTAAAAAGTTCTACGAGCGTTTCGATTTCCTTCCTTCACCAAGCGATGCTTTGCATCTCTTCATTCTCCTCAAAGACGTCCGAAAGATAGGTTCATAACACCCACCATCAGCAAGACCGTCGCAGCCAGAAGAAATAGAATGGGTAGGAAGTCGTTTGCGCCTGCCCCCCAACTCACGGCAAATCGTCTCGCCGGACTCATGCGACCAACCGTCGTATTTAGCAGCGCACGCAGCATTCACAACGGCATGCGCTGCCCCTTGATGCTGCTCTGTTGTTCGACCGTGATATACGCAAGGTCTGAATGAGGGCCAGATGGGGCGTGCGGAGGCTCGATTGCCAGAGATTACGTTGTGGAGTGAATAAGAGGATAACGCTGCTGAACGTTTTGAGTATCCCCGCACGCCTGGGAGGGGCCTGGTCAGCCTTTCCCGAATCGTTGGAGGTGTTGTCAGGCGTCCCAGTAAAAGAGGAGACTCCGGGTCGAGCAAACGGGAAAAGACTTCACTGAAGGTGTTGAATATCCCCGCGCACATTTGAAATGCGGGGTCGAGCAAGCTTTGTTTGGTCGGGGCGAGAGGATTTGAACCTCCGACATCCTGGTCCCAAACCAGGCGCGCTACCGAGCTGCGCTACGCCCCGACTGAGTTCTGTTCCGCCATCATCTGCTCGAGCAGAGTCCTGGCCTGGGTAAAGGCACGGGCCCGATGGCTGATTCGATTTTTCACATCCGGCGACAGCTGGGCCAGAGTCTGATGATATTCCGGCAGGAAAAAGACCGGATCATACCCAAAACCACGGGAGCCCGTCGCCTCTTCGGCAATGACTCCCTCTAACACCCCTTTGGTCGAGAAGGTCTTGCCGGCAGGAAACGCAATGGCCGCCACGGTTATAAAGCGGGCACCACGATCTTCCGCTGGAATACCACGAAGCTCCTGCAATAGCTTCCGCCAATTGTCTTCATAGCTGGCCTGTTCACCGGCGTACCGCGCCGCAAAGGCTCCCGGGCGCCCGCCGAGGGCATCGACCTCCAATCCGGTATCATCTGCCACCGCCGGCAGTCCCGTATACCGAGCGATCTCGACGGCCTTTTTCATCGCGTTGGCTTCACAGGTCTCGCCGTCCTCCACCACGTCCGGCGCGTCGGGAAAATCGTCCAGTGTACGAATCGTGATATCCATACCGCCTAATAGGGCGACCAGCTCCTGCTTCTTATGCTGATTCCTGGTCGCCAGCACGATCTGCATGGTTAACTCAGCGAGCCGATCAACGACTTTTGCAAATCAACCAATTCACGGATCGCGCCCCAGCCGAGATCGAGAAACTCATCCATATCTTTCTTATTGAACGGCGTCTTTTCAGCCGTCCCCTGCACTTCGACGTACTGCCCGGCGCCGGTCATCACCAGATTCAAATCCACCTCGGCATGCGAGTCTTCTTCGTAGGCTAGGTCCACCATGACCTGTCCCCCGACCTTGCCGATACTGATGGCCGCCAGGTAATCGGTCAACGGATTAACCTTGATCAAGTCCTTTTTCTTCAGCACACCCACGGCATCCGCGAGGGCGATAAAGGAGCCGGTAATGGAGGCCGTGCGAGTTCCACCATCCGCTTGAATCACATCACAATCGATCCAGATGGTCCGTTCGCCCAAACGGCCCGTATCGATCACGGCACGGAGCGCACGTCCGACCAACCGCTGAATCTCCAACGTGCGGCCGCCCTGCTTACCCTTGACCGATTCCCGGGGCGAACGATCGTGCGTGGCCCGGGGCAGCATGGCATATTCGGCTGTCACCCAGCCGGCACCCTTACCTTTTAAAAACGGCGGAACTTTTTCTTCAATCGACGCCGTGCAAATGACCTTAGTGTCCCCCATTTCGATCAAGACGGAGCCTTCGGCATGTTTCGTAAAATTGCGCGTCACCCTAACCGGACGGATCTGATCCCGCCGACGGCCATCGATTCGACCTAACCCTGCTCCGCTCGCCATTGAGTCGCGCTCCTTCCTGCACAGCAAATCTAAAGGAGCGAATTATAGTGAACAGGGCTTCAAAGAGCAAATCCAGCGGCGCGACCGGTGCTCGTTTCTCAAACTGCGTTTCGGCTGGCAATCGGGAAAGCCCCCTGTATAATCCAGCGTGATGGTGCAGGTTGCTGTTCCCTCGGGAACGCCGCCTGCTCAAAGACCAACGGACGAGCGTCAGAGTTGACGATCACAGCCCCGGGCCGGGCAGAGCGGCCGGAAACTGCCACTCGTCGGATCTTGTCCCGATAGAACAGAGTTCCCAGCATTGATGCAGCAATGGGCGGGCGGCACGGGACAGTTGGTCGCACCGCGGCTTGAGTGGCATAAAAGGTGCTTTTCCCCTCAATCCATCTCGCACTTCAGACTTTACGCCCAACGACCGATACTGACTCTATTGCTGATCGACACCACGATTAACCTAGCCCGGCGAACCATATGAGCATTCCGAGCGTCACCGAAGTCACCACCCAGCAAGCAATCCTCGAAAACCGCAACATCCTGATTGTGGACGATGAAGAGCCTATCCGTCGATTATTGGGCTACCTTCTCGAACCCCACGGATACAAGGTGGCGCTGGCGGGAGAAGCGCGCGAAGCCCGTCAACGGATGGAGAGCGGTTCCTATGCGTTGGTGCTGTGTGACGTGAACATGCCGGGCGAATCCGGCATGGATCTCATTCGCCACATCCTGACGCAATACCCCAGCACCGCCGTCATCATGATTACGGGCCTCGACAGCCCCGTCCTCGCGAATGCGGCCTTGGATATGGGCGCCTTCGGTTACGTCATCAAGCCGTTCGAAGCGAACGAAGTCCTGATCAACGTGGCCAACGCGTTGCGACGACGCAAGTTGGAAATTGAAAACGCCATGCACCGGGAGAATCTGGAAGAAGTCGTCCGGACCAGGACGATTGCCCTTCAGCAGGCACTTGAGTGGCTGGAGCGGAGCGAGAAGGAACTGCGCCTCTCCCGCGAAGAAACCATTCAACGGCTCGCGATCGCCGCCGAATACCGCGACAGTTCGACCGCGCAGCATATTCAACGAATGAGCCACTACTGCGAACTGCTGGCCCGTCGCTACGGGCTTTCACCCGAGCGATGCGATCTCATCCGCACCGCCAGTCCGATGCACGACATCGGCAAGATCGGCACCCCGGACCATGTGCTGCTCAAGCCAGGCAAGTTCACACCCGAAGAATTCAAGGTGATCACCCAGCATACGGAAATCGGGTACCGGATTCTGGCCGGGTCTGATTCGGAACTCTTGAAAGTCGCCGCGCTCATCGCCTGGACGCACCACGAACGCTTCGACGGCACCGGTTACCCGCGCGGACTCAAAGGCGAGACGATTCCGCTTGAAGGCCGGATCACCGCCATCGCCGATAACTTCGACGCCCTGACGACGCAGCGTGTCTACAAGCCGGCCTATGATTTCGATCACGCGAAGGAACTGATGCTTAAGGAGCGGGGCAAGCACTTCGATCCGGAACTGCTGGATATCTTCTTCGACTCGATGGAGGAGATCACACGCATTTACGATCAATTTGCCGATCCGACCTGGTTGTCCACCTCCCGTCACCGCGCCATCACGCAGGACCAGGGAGAAGTCGCATGACCCGCACATCACGCAATTGGATCGCGTATCTGTGCGAGAGCCTCGCCTCCTCCGGCATGATGCCGACCTGGGAAGCCGCCACCTACCTGACCGACAACCTGTTCGGCGACAAGCCCAATCCCCGACTCTTGCGAACCGCCTGCCCCTATGAGGATACGACGCACCTGCTGCACCGGTTGTATCAACCGCTGGTCGAGGCCGCCACGCGCGATATCCCGATTCCCGCAGCAGCCATGATCCACGTCTTCACAGATATCAGCCTCACCGGCAAATCAGCCGTGCTGGTGGTGTATTTCCCCGGACACAATCAGCCGCACCAGCTCTTACTGCTGGATGCCGCCAAAGCCTGGGAACTGGTGTTTGACAATTCGGAGGAGTTTAACAGCTGGGCGGAGGAACGATATCATTGGATCAAGACCTCGCTCACGAGTGTCATCGCCGGCGTGTCCGTCTCCCCTGCCATTCCCTCGCCTCTCGAAGCCGTCAAGAACTGACTGGAAGGTAAGAGCGTATAGCCTGTGGCTTATAGCCTAGCCCGGAGCCTTCCTCATCCTTTCTGTCCGCCATCAGCTATATGCTATCTGCCATCGGCTCTTCGCAATTACGCATCGTAGTTCAGATTTGGAGCCAGCCACCGCTCTACTTCGCCGACCGGTAGATTCTTGCGGGTCGCGTAATCCTCCACCTGATCGCGATTGATCTTGCCCACGGCAAAATACTTGGCCTCCGGATGCGCAAAATACAAGCCGCTGACCGCAGCCGCCGGCAGCATGGCGTAGGATTCGGTCAGCGTCACCCCCGCTTGAGCCTCGGCATTCAATACATCGAAGAGCGTCCGCTTCTCCGTGTGATCCGGACAGGCCGGATAACCGGGAGCCGGCCGGATCCCCCGATACCGCTCGCGAATCATGTCTTCGTTCGTGAGGTCCTCCGTCTTCCCATATCCCCATTCCAGCCGCACCTGCTTGTGCAGCCATTCGGCAAAGGCCTCCGCCAGCCGATCCGCCAAGGCCTTGACCATGATGGAATTGTAGTCGTCATGATCCTTCTCATACTTCGCGCAGAGCGCCGGCACGCCGATGCCGGCCGTCACCACAAACGCGCCCACATAGTCGGCACGCCCGGACTCCTTGGGCGCGACATAATCCGCAAGCGCCAGGTTGAATTGGTCGGTCGGCTTCTCCATCTGTTGCCGGAGCGTGTGGAAAGTGGCCAGCGGCTCACGTCGATCCGGATCCCGATAGAGATGAATGTCGTCACCCGCGCTATTGGCGGGAAAGAACCCGTAGACACCGCGAGCCGTCAGCAACTCACCCTGGATGATCTCCTCCAGTAACGCCTGTGCATCCGCCAAGAGTTCTTTGGCCTTCGGACCCACCGTGGCATCGTCCAGGATAGCCGGATACCGGCCGCGCAATTCCCACGTATGAAAAAACGGCGACCAATCGATATAGGGCACCAACTCACGCAACGGCATCCGATCGATCTGACGCACGCCGGTGAATGAAGGCGCGGGGATATCGGCAGCGGCCCAATCAGTCGACAGCTTGTGCTTCCGGGCTGCTTCCAGGCTACGCAGGGTTTTCGGCCCTCGATCCTGATGCGCCTGCCGGATGCGGTCATAGTCGGCACGTACACCGGCAGAAAAGCTCTCTCGTTGCTCTTCATTGATCAGACTGCCCACGACACCGACGGCGCGGGAGGCGTCGAGCACATGCACCGTCGCATGGCCGTACGAAGGGGCAATTTTCACGGCCGTGTGGGCCTTGCTGGTCGTGGCGCCGCCGATGAGCAATGGCACCGTAAACCCCTGGCGCGTCATCTCCTTGGCCACATGCACCATTTCATCCAACGATGGAGTGATCAAGCCGCTCAGCCCGACCATATCCACCTGATGCTCACGCGCGGCCGCCAGAATCTTTTCGCAAGACACCATCACGCCAAGGTCGATCACCTCATAGTTGTTGCAGCCCAACACCACACCTACGATGTTCTTGCCGATATCGTGCACATCGCCCTTGACGGTCGCGAGCAGGACCTTGCCGTTCGCGCGGGACGTGCCCAACCGTAACTTTTCGGCTTCCATAAACGGCATGAGATACGCCACCGCTTTCTTCATGACTCGGGCGCTCTTCACCACTTGCGGCAGGAACATTTTTCCCGACCCGAAGAGATCGCCGACAATGTTCATGCCCGCCATCAGCGGCCCCTCGATCACGTCGAGCGGCCGGGAGGACTTCTGCCTCGCCTCCTCCACGTCCTGATCGATGTAGTCGGTCAGTCCTTTCACCAGCGCATGGGCCAACCGTTCCTCCACCGGTCTTGTCCGCCACTCATCATCCTTGACCGCCGTCTTGCCCTTCTGTTTGACCGTGTCGGCAAAGGCCACCAGCCGCTCCGTGGCATCCGGCCGGCGATTCAGCAGCACGTCTTCGACCAGCGTCAGCAGATCTTTGGGGATCTCCTCGTAGACGGCCAGCTGCCCCGCATTGACGATGCCCATGTCGAGGCCGGCCTGTATGGCATGGTAGAGGAACGCAGCATGCATCGCCTCGCGCACGACGTTGTTGCCGCGGAACGAGAACGAAATATTGCTGACGCCGCCGCTGACCTTCGCCAGCGGCAAGTGCTGCTTGATCCACCGTGTCGCATCGATAAAATCGACCGCGTAGTTGTTGTGCTCTTCGAGTCCGGTCGCGACCGTGAGAATATTCGGATCGAAAATAATATCCTGCGGCGGCACCCCGACCTGTTCCGTCAGCAGACGATAGGACCGCTCACAGATCTCGATCCGCCGTGCAACCGAGTCAGCCTGCCCCCGTTCATCGAACGCCATGACCACGATCGCCGCGCCGTACCGACGGATGAGCCGCGCCTGTTCGAGGAACTTCGCCTCGCCTTCCTTCAGACTGATGGAATTGACGATGCCCTTCCCCTGTATGTTGCGAAGGCCCTCTTCGATGACCTCCCACTTGGAACTGTCCACCATGATCGGCACCCGAGCGATGTCCGATTCCGCCGCCAGCAGCCGCAGAAACTTCTGCATTGCCGCTTTGGAGTCCAGCATGCCTTCGTCCATATTAATGTCGATGACCTGCGCCCCGCCTTCCACCTGCTGACGCGCGACGGTCAGCGCCTTGTCATAATCGCCGGCCAGAATCAGCTTGGAAAAGGCCGGTGAGCCGGTGATATTGGTGCGCTCCCCGACATTGACGAAATTCGACTCAGGCCGCACCGTCAAGGCCTCCAGGCCGCTCAGCCGCAAGTAGGGCTCGACCTTGGAGGGCTGCCGTGGCGTCACACCTTTCACAGCCGTGGCGATCGAACGGATATGGTCGGGCGTCGTCCCGCAGCAGCCGCCCACGATATTGAGCCAGCCGTTCTGCGCCCACTCGCGCAGCTGTGGTGCCAACGAATCCGGCGTTTCCGGAAATCCTGTCGGCAGTAAGGGATTGGGCAATCCGGCATTCGGATGGCTGCTGACAAAAATCGGCGCGATCTGCGAGAGCTCTTCGATCAGCGGCCGCATTTCTCTCGGCCCCAATGCGCAGTTCATGCCCACGCTGAGCAACGGCACATGCGAGATGGAATTCCAAAACCCTTCGACCGTCTGACCCGAAAACCCACGGTTGCTCCCGGCCTGAATGAAGGTGACCGAGGCCATGATCGGCACCTGCCGCGCCCCTTCCGCAAACAGCCGCTGGATCGCGAAAAATGCGGCCTTGGCGTTGAGCGTATCGAAAATCGTCTCGACCAGGAGCAGATCGACGCCGCCGTCCAACAGGCCGCGCACCTGCTCCCCGTAGGCCTGCACCAATTCAGGATAGGTCGTTCCACGCGCCGCCGCATCGTTCGAATCGGTCGAGACCGAAGAGGTCTTGGTGGTGGGACCGATCGCACCGGCCACAAAGCAGCGGCGAGTCGGCTGCGCGGCAACGACCTGTGCCACGGCCCGCTTCGCGCATTCGGCGCCGGCTTTCGACAATTCATATCCCAGGTCATCCATGCCGTAATCAGCCAGCGACACAGACTGCGAGTTAAACGTATTGGTTTCGATGATATCCGCGCCAGCTTCAAGGTACTGCCGGTGAATCGCCTCAATGACATCCGGCCGGGTGACATTCAGAAGATCGTTGTGTCCCTTGAGATCTTTGGTCCAATTTCGAAAACGCTCCCCACGAAACGCGGCTTCGTCCAGCTTATACCGCTGGATCATGGTACCCATGGCACCATCCAGGATCAGGATGCGCTCTCGCAGGAGGTCGCGAACTTCATGTACCGGCATGACTACCTATGTCTTTCTGCCACCGGACGTCAGGCGTGCGCCGTCTGCGTCGATGACTGGCAATTGGACGGCCATCATATCGGGAACGGACTTTTTTCAGCAAGCTATTGCAGGCTCTTCGCCTTGACATTGACTACCCCGGCCGATACGATGCCCACCGTTGTCTGCCCGAGCCTGAGACAATCCTATGGCGCATCAGACTGTCTCCCGCCTGTTCATCCTCTGCTTGTTCTGTATCACTATCGTCTTGTCGAGACTCGATCCTCTGTGGGCAGGCCCCTACTTCGAGGACGGCTACCTCGGGCTCACGCAAACGGAACTGCACGACAAGCTCGGTCTGCCGCAGGCCGTCCGGGACCGCAAATCTGCGCTGCGTGTCTTCACGTATTATCCGATCACCGATTGGGAGCAGTACTTCAAGAAGGTGGCCTCACCAGAAAACGGAGAGGATGTGTACACCTTCAAACGTGACGGCATCGACGTGCGCTATTCGTTCAGCTACACCTTCGATCCGAACGACCACAACGACCAACGCCCGCTCTTTGTGCGTTTGGTGGATATCGAATTCATGCCGCCGGTCGCGTTGAGCAAGGTTCCCCAACTCGTCCCGGAGTTCAAGCCCTCCGAAGACGCCAACGCGCCGGTCTTCCGTTCGAACATCATGCTGTTGTTTTTCGCCGGAAACCCTTCGCCGGAGGCGCGCTTTCTTGTGCGGGAAAAGGGGAAGGAGGCCTTGGACTGGTCACTCGCCTTTCAAATGTTCGCCCTGCAGGGACTACCCGATCCGCTGACCTCGAAGGCCCCGATCGACCGCCTGGAGATCAGCACGCAGAGTTTACCGCTGGTCAAGCTCCGCCAACGCAACACCCACGAGCCGGTCCTGAACCCTTACTCCAAGGCCTTCGCCCAACAGCCGCCTCCCCCGCCGACCGTAAAAAAGATTCCGGTGCCCAAATACGCCGACTGAGAGGTTCCGGACGGTCCTGCTCTCTGCCCTCTCGAAGCTACAGAGTGGGCGAAAGCCACACGCCTGGCTGCAAGTCTGTCTCATCCCACCGGGATCGTTACTGGGTAGGCGGTTCGATCTGCTCCAATTGACGGGCCGTGCGAGCGTCTTGCGCGCGATAACTTTGCTCGGTCTGGCTTCTCATTTTCCCCAGCACATTCTCCATGGCCTGTTCCGATCCCTGCTGAGGCGAGCCGGTCACCGCCTCGAAGGAAGGCATGCCTGAGATCGCCACCTGATAGAGAGCCGCGACGCCGACCAGCACCAGGAGAAACTTGCAGAGCAGCCGGATGCCGGGGTTGGAACTCATAAATATCGGCACCAGCAGTGCCAGCCAGCAGACGCCGGCCAGGATGATGACGGCGGTTTGATGGGCCGTGAGGCCCTTGATCGTGCGGGACCCGACTTTTGCCGCGATGACGTTGAGGAGGTTCTCCACCACCCCGGAAGCAGACGGTGACCGGCTGACGGTTGCAGCAGCCACAGGCGCGGGAGCAGCGGTCGGCGGAGCTTCCGCAGTGGCCATCGTTCGCACACGCCCGCGAAACTCTGCCGGTACCTGCTCGAGGTTATCGGTCAGCACAGCCTGTCCCTGAGCATCGGTGTAGACGTAGAGCGGTCCCGCCCCCGCCACGCCGTACCATGTCAGGCAAATACCCAGCATGATCAGCCCAATCCAACATCGGTTGATCGAATAACGCCAGCACCCCATGCGTCGCCCTCCACGGTCCTGCTTCAAGCATAGCAGGTCGAACAGCCGGCTCAAGGGAGTGAAACCCGTCTCTGATGCCCTCCCCCTCCCTTGACGGAGCGAAAAACGATTGTTTAGCATGCAGAAGTACCAGCACTCTTCTTGCCCATTCGATGACGGAAGGACCATTGTGACCGATCAGACGACCTCTGCAACTCCCGTTTCGGCCCTCCCCCCGGCGGTGGAACCGACACCCTTCATCCGCCAGCGGCCGGTCCGGATCATTATCCATACGTTTCTGGGGTTATTCGTGGTCGCCCTGATCGCGTTTCGTTTCGTGCCGGGCTGGCTGGATCCGGACTTCTCGAAGCACATCGAAAGCCACCGAGTGATGGTCGGCATGGACCGTAAACAGGTCCTCGACTCCTGGGGCTCCCCGAATACGATGAATGTGACGCACACCAGCGACGGGCTGCGGCGCGAAGAATGGATTTTCGAAGACTGGGAAAGTCCGGCGGTCGTGAAGCACCGCTACTTGTATTTCGAAGAAGGCAAGCTGATCGGCGGGCATTTTTCGGGATCGGATGTGCGCCTGCCCATTCCCACCACACCTGAGCCGGTCAAACCGAAGGGTCATCCGTAGGCGGCCGTTGACCGGCCGGTAGCCCGCTGCTCAAGACGTCATCCGTCCACATCACCGGTCGTTTCACGAATGTGCAGGGCCAGACGGCTGAGCAGCACCTCGGCCCGCTGCTTGTCCCGCTCCTCCACCATCACCCGGCTGCCCAACAGCGCGACCCCGGGGTACAACGCCCCGACGTGCTCATGCTGCACCGTGTAGGTAATCCCATTGCCGTCGAGCAGGCTCTTGATCAACGCCAACTCACCGACATCACCCGACTCACACAGGGTGACCAGCTTCGTGGAATTTTCAGGGTGGTGTCTTGGCATGAAGGTCGGCCTCCCGGTCGGCAGTTCGAAGCCACATTCCGATCAGGCTTGTCTGGAACCGGCAGGCCGGGCGGCTGACAGTGCGCGATTCGTTGCAATTCTGTCGGTTGGTCAATACACTGACTGATGAGTGAGTACTGCACCTTCCATCAGGTCGGCTAGACTACATGCGAGCGAGGCGAGAAGCCATCCACCGGTTGGCTGGCACCGGCGGTACGACACGGACGACTTACGGGGTTTCAGTGATCTGCACCCGCCGTTCCTTCCCGGCGCCCCCCGACACAGTCAGCACTCGCTTCCACTCGCGGACTTGGTAGATCGCCCAGGCCTGAGGCTGGTCCTTATAGAAGGCATCCGGATCCTCACCGGAGGCGTTCAGATAGATCGGTTCGGTAAATCCTTCGTCCAGGACATAATCCAGCAGGCAGTCGGTGGTAAACCCCTTGCCGTGCAGGGCCACTTCGGCGAGGAAGTTGAGAATCTGGTCGGAGTCTTGAATCGTGATAGGCTTCATCTGATCGGTGGCTGATTGTAGCCAGTGAGAAAGAAGGAAGGCAAGGCATGGCACACAAGAGATTGACCCGCACACAATTTCTCGAACGGCTGTTGGCGATCATGGACTGCAAACACCACTGGGCCTGGCCGATCATCATGGGGCCCGGCATCACGAAAGCCCAGCTGAAGCTTCACTATCAACAGGAGTTCCTGGTCTACGTTCGCGACTTCCCTGTTCTGCTGGCCCGCGTGCACGGGCAGAATCCGCCTTCCGATGTGCGGCGCATGTTGGCGGAGAATATTTATGAGGAAGATACCGGCGGGCTCTCCTTCGGCCGATCCCATCCCGAACTCTTTAACGAAATGATGCGCGGCCTGGGCTTCGACGGCGAGACGTTTCGCAGGACGAAACTCCTCCCTGCCAGCGCGCGGTATCGAGCATGGCTGGAAAAGGTCACGGCCAGTCGTGACTGGGTGGTCGGGGCGGCTGCCCTCGCCGTATTTGTCGAGGGCAGCATCAAGGACCGGCAGGAGATCCAGGCGCCCTCCAAGCCGAAAACCGAGACGGAGATTGAAGCCTATATCGATGCCCATCCTCTTATTCGTCACCATGGAATCGACCGGCAGCACATGGATTTGATTCGCGCCCACCAGAAGGTTGAGGCGGGTCATCGACAGGATGCGTACACGATGGTCGTCAACTACGCCGAAACCAGAAGCCAACAAAACGCTGTGCTCGCATGCGTCACCAAAGGCCTCGCCTTGTGGATGGCCTACCGCGACAGCGTCGCGAAAGCCTGTAAGCTGAAGAAAGCCTAGCCCGGATGAGACTGACCCGTGTGCTCCTTCTGACACTCTGCCTCTTTCCGACCATCGGCTATCAGCCATCAGCGTTCGCGGCTCCTCGGGTTGACGACATGGTCATGGTTCCGGCAGGTGAATTTACGATGGGGGCCTCGGCAGAGAGCGGCGGGCTTCCGGATGAACGTCCGCTACGGCTCATCTACCTCGGGGCGTTCTGGATCGATCGGCACGAAGTCACCAACGTAGCCTATCAGGAATTCGTGCAGGCCACCGGATACCAGGCACCAGCCAACTCCGCTCCGGCATTGACGTTGTGGGAGCACAACGCGCCTCTACCCGGCATCGAGCAACATCCCGTCGTCAATGTCAGTTGGCTTGATGCCGTGGCCTTCTGTCGCTGGGCGAACAAACGCCTCCCGACTGAAGCGGAATGGGAAAAGGCGGCACGGGGAACAGACGGGCGAACCTATCCCTGGGGCAACGAATGGAGTTTCGAGAACGGCAACAGCGCGAGCTACTGGGCCCGTCAGACGGTGCAGTTCGCCGACAGCACGGAATGGGACGCGTTCTGGGTCAAGGGTGTCGGCGCAGCCATCTCCAAAGAAAAGGGCCTGAAGGGAGAAATCCTGACCTTGCCGGTGGGCAGCTTTCCGGCTGGTGCCAGCCCCTACGGAGTGCTGGACATGGCGGGCAATGCCGCCGAATGGGTGCAGGACTGGTACAACCCCAACGATTACCGCACGGCGACGCTCACCAACCCCCAGGGTCCGGAACGCGGGGCCATCAAGGCCATGCGCGGCGGATCCTGGCTCAAACCGGCGATCAGCTTACGCACGACTGATCGCGACTGGGGGACGATGGACAGCCGCCCTTCTGGAACCGGGTTCCGTTGTGCCCGGGACGCCTACTGATCGGGGCACCTCCCGTCGCCGCTTCAAGCCTCATGCTGAGTGCCCCTCTGCTACCCTGTTCTGCCTGCTCGAATTTCAGGAGATCCTAGGTGCCCTACGCAATCGCCGCTATACTGCAGGTGAGCGCGACGCACTATCCTCGTCGCCGGGCGCTGATCGTTCGAGCACCGCACCATGACACTCCACACCGCCCGATTCATGACGACCGGCATCCTCGTCCTGCTGACGGGCCTCATCTTCCTCGCCGAACTGACATCTGAATTCAGACTGGCCACCTGGCTTCCGTACTTCTTGTTGACCATTCCGGCTTCTCGCCTCTATCCCCGACATATTTTCCTGGTTGCCGTCGGAGGATGGTCGCTGTTGATTGTGGCCGGATGCCTCGCACCCTTTCCAGCCGAGGAAGCAACCAACGCGCTCGTGAGTCGCGCAATCGGTATCCTTGGTGTATGGATCATCGCCTATCAGCTTGATCGACAACCTGCCGCTTGCGGCCTGCGCGAGGTCAACCGACCCACGTTGCCCGGATCGGAACATCCCCAGTTACAAGGACCGGCGTCTCAGGCGCCGGAGCCGGTCCTGCCGCTCGTGCCTGCGGAACCGGCAGAACAGAAAACCCGCGTCTTACTGGTCGACGATTCGATTGAGTCGCATACACTGATGCGGTTCTATTTCCGGAATACGCCGTACGACCTGGAGATCGCCTCGGATGGCGAGCAAGCCGTCGCGACCTTCCAGACAGGCCGATTCGACTTCGTCCTCATCGACCTGCACCTGCCCGGGATGGACGGCTTCACCGCCACCCGCGCGATGCGTGCCTGGGAAACCGCCCACAAACGCCCCCTCACCACAATCGTGGCACTGACAGCCAGCAGCGTGGCTGACACTCAGGCACAGAGCCTGGCGGTGGGCTGCACGGACTTCCTGACCAAGCCCATCACAAAAGCGCACTTGTTCAGCACCCTACGCAAGTACCGCCGGTCTTCTCCAGTCACCGACACCACTCCGGCACAAGCTGCGGGAACGCCGGACGTGACAGAGCGCATCGACGACGAGCTCCGGCGACGCCGGCCCGCGTTTCTCGCCAATCGCCGCACGGATCTCACCCTGATGCAGGATGCCCTGGTTCAGGGAGACTATGAAGCGATTCGCACCACGGGGCACCGCATGAAAGGCCTCGCAGGCTCGTTCGGGTTTCCCGACATCGGGGCGGTAGGACAACGACTGGAACAGGCGGCTCGATCCCGGGATCGGGAGGCGATTCGCCGGGAACTCGACGGACTGGCGACCATGCTCGACGGAGTGGATCAAGCCGCCTGAGGGGATTTCAGGAGACCCTTCGAAGGAACAGAGGGACCATGAGTATTCTGATCATCGACGACTTCCAGGAAGAGCGGGACCTGCTCTTCACCATTCTCAACAGTGCGGGGTTCGGCCCGCTCCTCCCGGTCGGCACCGCGCGGGAAGGGCTGCACCTCCTGGGGGTCGGGAAACGTGGAAAGCAGACCAGCGGAATCGACCTGGTGCTGATGGATATCGAAATGCCCGAGATCGATGGATTGGAGGCCTGCCAACGCATCCGGATGGAGGAGCAGCTGCAAGGCCTGCCCATCATCGTCATCACGGCGCACACGGAAGCCAAAGATATTCAGGCGGCCTATACGTGCGGCGCCACGGACTATATTCGGAAACCGGTGATCCCGGCTGAACTGATCGCCCGGGCGGCCAATGCGCTCAGCCTGAAACAGGAGATCGATGCCAGGAAACTTCGTGAGCAGGAACTTCTGGAGCGGACCAAGGAACTCGACCACGCGTTCGAGCAGATCACCACGCTCCATGGTACGGTCCACATCTGCGCCAAGTGCAAACGCGTAAAAGCCGACGGCCCGCATTGGCAACGCGTGGAAGATTACCTACGCCGGCAGGCCCGCGCGAAAGTCGCCGAAACCGTGTGCGACACTTGTCTGCATCAGGCCTATCCCCACCTGAAATAAAGACGTCCCGGTCACGGCTGCTTTTCCTGTCCGCCCTCCAGCACAAAGTCAACCGACTCGACACGCACCACCGGCATGATGAGTCCCAGCCCCTCTGCTTCATGGGAGAAATCGTACATCAACGACTCCTCCGGAATCAGCCGACCGGTGATCAGGACCGCAACGGGGGCAGGCGTTCCCTGCTGGATCCGCGTTCTGAGCTTGGCGGTCCCCTGCCCCGCCAACGCAATGAGCGTGGACGGCAGGTCCTCATGCTTGAACCGCACCTCACCCCATGCGGTTCGGTTGAACTTCGGCCCCAGTACGACGCGGAATCCGCCCTCCCGCTCATCGAACCCGGACAGTTCGCCGAGCCAGACAAACGCAATCAGCCACTGTAACGGTGCCTTCCCTTCACGCCGGGCATCGCGCTCGCGGTTGAGCGCAAAGAGTCGTTCATCGTGGCCCGGGTCATGGTGCCCCTGCCCATAGACAGTGGCCCAATCGGGCGGCGCGCCGTCCAGTTCCACAAGAAACTGTTCAATCGATTGCTGCTCGAGAAGGAGATGGGTCTGAGCGGGAAGGCTCGCCAGAGCGGCAGCCAGGCCGTTGCGTAACGGCCTGACACCGGCCGATTCTTCTGCTCGCGTGGAGACAGGACTCAGGGAGCCCAAGAGCAGGAGGGTCATGAGGAGTCGCAACCCTCTGTCGAAGCGAATCATGGGCTCAGGCGGCGGGTACCGACACCCGCTGAAAGAGGTCGCGAAGGTCTTTTGTTCCAGGATGGTCCCACGACAACACACCCATATCGACCAGCACCTGAAGCCGGGGCGCTGGGTCCAGCCGAGGCAATGAGGCGGCAGGGACCGGCTGGGACTTCAATACCTGCGCGTAGACTCCGATCCAGGATTCCGTCACCGCCCGCAATCCGGGGTCGGTGGCTTTCATTCTTCCCAACCTGACTTCCTGCAGCAACTTGATCAACGGGTCCGACTGTAGGAGCGTCCCGATCGCACGACGCACCTGCTCTTCCTGCTCGTCCATGATGAGGATGATCCAGTGAAATAAAAAATAATTAGTTCATCGAACAGGAACCGGGGCCGCGAGGATCCCCGCAGGAGCCACACCCGCCGCCGGAACTGGAGGTGACGGGCCATCCGCCGGTTGCGCCGACTCCAAAGGCCGAAAACTGCTTGTCGAGTCCCGTAGCCTTGCACGCGGGACAGGCCGGCACGACGTCGCCCCGGACCAACAGTTCAAACCGATGGTTGCATTCCTTACAGACGTACTCGAATATGGGCATGGTGCTGTACTCCTTGAGATTTAAAATATTATAAGTAAGGTCGGTTCCACTTCGCAATCATCAGCCGATGGGAGTCCACAGATGTGGTCAGAAGATACATCGTTTGTCTTTCGAATCAGTCTCGAAGCGCAATTCCCCGACGACTATGAAGGCCCTCACGATGAACATGCGTGGCTTCGTGAGTGGGAACTCCAGATCAAACCAGTACTCATCAAGAACCTGTTCGAGACGCTGCGAGAATATCCCGCGTGGAAGGCGCATGTCCGCAATCGCGGGAAATCGCCGACGGAAGAAATTGAAGTCGCGATGACCCGGGATTTTTCAACGGCACCCTAACCGGACGAACAGCCATGCGTCAGGCGACCGGCCGCGGCCTCTACATTCACGTGCCCTTCTGTCACCAGCGCTGCCATTTCTGCGCCTTCTATCTCGAAATTCATCACGCGCGTGCCGCGGAGGAATTTCTGGGGTCCCTGACGACCGAACTGCGCCTCTATGGTGAGCAGCGGCTCTTTGGATCGGAACCGTTGCAATCGGTCTACTTCGGTGGCGGGACGCCCACGACCCTGTCCGCTCCGCAACTCGCCACCGTCCTGTCGGCGGCGAGGGAGACGTTCGGACTCCAGTATGAGGCTGAAATCACCGTCGAGGCCCACCCGGGATCAGTCACGCGGGACAGCTTGTCTCACCTCCGCAGAGCCGGATTCACGCGGGTGAGCTTCGGCGCCGAATCCATGAATCAACTCGAATTGGATCGAGTCGGACGCCCCGGCAGTCCTATGAGCACCGTGCAGATGGTGACCGCTGCGCGGAAAGCCGGCTTCACCGATCTGAACCTCGACCTCATGTACGGCCTACCCGGACAAACCATCGAGAGTTGGGCGGCCTCGCTGCGCCAGATCGTCGATCTCGCCCCGACGCACCTCTCCTGTTATGCCCTGACGGTCGAAGAAGGCACCGCCTTGCAGGCGGCGATCCGACGTGGGACGGTTCCCGCCCCTGACGAGACGCTACAAAATGAGATGGAAGATCTGGCGGAGGACGTTCTGAGCAGAGCAGGTTTCACGCGCTACGAAATCTCCAACTACTGCCGTCCCGGATTTGCCAGCCGACACAATCAGTTGCACTGGACCGGCGGAGACTATCTCGGCCTGGGGCCCAGCGCGCAATCCTATGTCGCGGGCCGGCGGTTTGGAAATGTGAGCGATCTGAGCATGTACAATGCCTCTCTCCGAACCGGCGCCCTCCCCGTGACAGCATCCGAGCAACTCACGACAGCCGACGACGCCTGCGAACGACTGGTGTTCGGACTCCGGCTGACCGAGGGCATCACGCTCGGGGAAACGGGAGCCCTGGCATTCTCAGGTTTGACCGGCAAAGTAAACGAATTGATCGGCGACGACATCCTCGAACGCAGGGGTGAGCGGGTACGACTCACCGCCCGAGGCCGGCGCTATGCGGATACTGTCGCAGTAGCCCTGCTGGCAAGCCTGGAGCCCTAACTATCCTCCTCCCATTGACTTCGGGACCCGACAGAGGGGAGACTGACGAACTGAAAGGAGGCCTCCGTCATGCCAGTGAACATGGACCCCACCAAGCGGCGCCGACGTCAGTCCGCCGAACAGGCTGCGGCCGCGGCCGACCAGGACAGCAGCCAGATCAAGCGATTCGGAGAAGATACCGAAGCCGATCGGGAAAAGGCCATTGCAGAAGCGGAACTGAAAAACCTCTGGGACGCGACCGAAGTCATTGATATGGATACCTGGTGATTGAGCGCCGTAACCAGCAGAGATCGATACAACCAGTCCCGCGCACCACTCGAGCACACACCGATCCGATCTCACCTTCGATCGACAGCCATACGATCCATGAACGCCTTGTCCCCCCGCAACGCTCTCTTTCACCCGTTCCACCTCTGTGCCCCGCACACCCTTGAGGCTCTGCTCGCACGGTACGATGCCGTCCATTTCCGCGACTACATGGCGCTCCGTCTCACTCCGCTGATGGGCACCACGGCCTATCAGGACCGCATGGGGGACGATCATCCGATGCTCGTCACGAGCGGCCGGCTGGTGCAAGGCTATCCGGTCAGCGGCCCGCTGGACGACACCGCCGTGACGGCCATTGATCGTGACCTGAGCGATTCCCGTTGGCGCACCCTGTTCCATGACGGGCTCAGAAACGACCGGCGTTTTCAGCGCGGGCTCTTCGACCTGACGCATGCAATGAGGATCGGATCGTCGCTGGTGCCCGGCCCGGCCGCGTTGCTCCGACTGCTTGAGCCGAACCGTGCAGCCGCGCTCTACAACGTCGCCCTCGTGCAACGCCTCGCAAAACCGACCCTGACGCTGGACGAGGCCTATCAATTTGAATATGGTCTGGCCTTGTTGAAGACCGCCGCCGCGCAGGTCTATACCATTCGCCTGTCCCGAGCGCACAACCTGGTGCCGGTCACCGACTCCCACACCCACCATGTCCTGCTGAGCCGGACCCTGGCCCGTGAGGGGATCGACCTCGCCCACGAATCTATCGGCGCGTCCGTGGGAGCACCATTGTCGCAGCACACATCAGGGCTGCATGAATAAACCAGAGTTGGGATACTCAAGGAGCTTGATGCCACTGATCTACCGCTGTCATGAGTTCCGGTTGCATTCAGCCCTATCTCACCTGCTACACTCCGCGCCTGGCGAGACGACCGCATGAGCACACTGACCCCTGCCATGACCCCTGAGGCCCTCGACACGACCGACGTGGGCACCGGCGACGACCTGGAAGCACGGGTCATCGTGTTCAACTGCGACTGCCACACCTATCAGCAGGTCATCGCGCTCTTCTGCAAATGCATTCCTGGAATGAACTCTTCCCGGGCCTTCGAATTGGCGTGGCGCATCGACCACGAGGGCCAGGCGACGGTCTATTCGGGAGAGCGAAAAGCGGCGGAGGAGATCGGGAAGAAACTGGCGGCCGGAGGGTTACGGGTCGGAGTGCAGTAGAGAAGGGAACGGGGCTGGTCTGCGCCGAGGATCTCGACGCAGACCGACTTTACTTGGCTGGTTTCTTTGCCCCTGTTGCCTTGGTGGTTTTGGGCTTGCCGGCTGCTACAGGCTGGGATGTGGAGGGCTTCGGATTGCTCTTGGCGCTGCCATGCGCACCCTTGGCCATCTTCGCCGGTTTGCTGCTCGCCTGACTGGCCTTTTGTTCCTGCGCAGCCGCCGCTTTATAGTAGGATTTATTAAGTTTGCTGAGCATGTCGCCGTTCAGAACACGCACCTGGTACAACTCGAACAGCTTGCTGATGGCCTTGGGGTCGCCCTTGCGCGCCAGTCCCAGAAGCCGCCGCCGTTGATTCATTTCTTCTTCTTCAGTATGAGACGCTGCTCGCCGCTCCATAGCGCTCCTTTCAAAGGATGCCCGAAACTCACTGCCCAAATATGCCAAATTGCCGGATGAAATGCCCCGCAGTATAACAGATTCGGCCTAGCCAGTACTACACAAACATCGGTCATCCGGGAGAAAATATCGCGCCCTGGCCTGTTCGATCCGATCCGGTCCACCGATCAGGCCTCGGGTTGTAGAGGGGGGATTGAGGTCTCTATAATCAGCTTTTAGCCTTCACCACGACACAAAGGAGCACCTGATGGAACATGCTGCAGCGATCGATACACAAACCACCGTTGCCGACAACCCCCAAGCCCGCGCCCTGCTCCAACGGGCCTTCGAGAGCACGGCCAGATGGCAACCTGATTTTCGAGGATTTTCGGCCGACCTGACGGTGAATACCAACGGCCAGCAGGTGCGCGGAACCGTGGTGGTCAAGGGACCGCGTGAGGTTACGGTGCAGTTGCCGGACGAAACCATTCAGAAGTGGGCCCAGGAACAGATCGGCATGATCGCCGTGCACCGCGCGCCCCGCAAGTTCGAGGAATCGGACGGCAAACACCGCCTCACCATGGAAGCCGGCGAAGACCACCCGCTCGGCCGTCGGTTAGACATCCACGGCGACGGCATGCAGTCTTTCTACCGAATCAAAGATAACCGCATCACGCAGATCAATCGGAAGATGCCCCATGTGGCGTTCACTATCAACGTGGAAGAAAGCAGCACCACGCAGGACCAGAAACAGCTGACCACCAAGTACACGGTGTATTATTTCGCGCCGCAGGACGCCAAGCTGCGCAACGTCGAGAGCTTTACCGACACCCATATGCGGGTCGGCAACTCCGATCTGCCGTCCACACGCCGGATCATTTCGTACGAAAACGGCGCGGTCCTGGTTCGAACCCTGACGTTCACCAACCACAAGTTGCTGGCCTGATGGATTTGCGCACGACGTTCCCGCGCAGCATGCGCGTTAGATTGGAAGGATATGTGCACCTCGCGCGCATGATCGACAAGTGCCGCGCTGTGCTCGCGGGAACCGAAGGCGAGTATATCTATCCCTGCCCCATGGATGACCGGCTGATGGCATTCGCCGGTATTACCGCGGCGCAGTTCACCGCGGCCGTGAAGCAACACCTGAGTGACGAAGGCGTCATCCAATGGTTTCGCGGGATGGCCACGCCACACCCCCAAGCCGAGCTGGAAGAGTGGAACCGGATGATGTTGAGCCGGGGGCCGACCACGCCGGAGAAGCAGGCTTCATTTAATAAGTACCGGGACGCCGTGGATCCTTCCCGCACTGACCTCACCAGCTGGGCCGACCTCCAGGACCTCGAAGAAGGTCGGACGGTCCCACGAAGAGCCTAGGGGGCAATGGTTGACATCTGCTCCGCCTGCGCGTCGAGAGCAGACTCGTCCTACATTTTCATAGGAGGCACAACATGGCCCTGTTACAACAGGATCTTGTTCCTGCAAGCGGTGACTCGCTCATTACGTTCGACACCGATACCAACCTCGAATGGTTGAGCCTCACGAAGACCGTAAATCTTTCCATTTCGGACGTGCGGAACGGCACCGGGGGCTACGCCACCACCTACGGTTTTCGTTACGCCAACGGCGCTGAGCTCCAGGCGCTGTGGAACCATGCCGGAATCACAAGGTTTGCCCCCAACCAGCCTGTACCATTGCCCGATAGCAACTCCGCGGGAATACAAAAGCTCATCGACTGGATGGGCGGCGCGACGAGTTATCCGACAACCGGCACGATCCAGACGCAAGGAATCTTCATGGTTCCACCAGCACCCGGCCACCCGGGGGTGGGACAACTCTGGTTCTTCACCAACAACCCTGGTGGGTCGTACGCAACCACGGATATTTTTCCCAATGTACCTCAAGGAGTGACGCCGGAAGACTACCGGAGTTCTGCGCTGGCATCGTATCTGGTACGCAATCCCGTGTCCCCTGCTCCTCCCCGTAACCTTCGGGTGGGCGAAAAGTAAGGCGTGGCCATCGACTCGTTTTTTCACGGCAACTCTGCGCATCAGGGATGAAGCCCATGACGCGGAGAAGGCCGTTTCATCGACAGCAACCTGCCAGCTCCATGAAGCCGGACGGAATCGGCTTCATGGAGCGTGGGCTTCGAGGCAGGACAGTTCACCGCAGCAGTGAAGAGCCGGCACGACGCAGCGGGAATCCGACGCATGGGTCGAATCGTATCCATACAGATTCCGGCTGTATCTCCCCCGATACGTGTTGTTCACGATTATTTGTACTTACGACGCGCTTTATTGCTGCCCCGTGATCTTCCGCCAGGGCTACGTGCCTCACTCGGAATGGTCACACAATCAGGAAATGATGGCATTGAGACGTACTGGCATATGTATCGCAACCCTGACGATAGACCTCGCGCAATCGCCCACTCCACCACCATCCGCAGGAGGTACCGACATGGCTCTTGTTCAACAGAATCTTGTTCCCGCAACCGGCGACCATCTGGTGACGCTCGACACCGAAACCAACCTTGAATGGTTGAGCCTGAATGCGACGGCGAATCTGTCCTACCTGGAGGTGCTGGGTGGCGCCGGAGGGTACACCACCACCTATGGCTTTCGTTATGCCACCGGCCAGGAAATCGGACTGCTCTGGCAACATGCCGGCATCACAAAGTATGGCGTCACCCATGTGGTGCCGTTCCCTCAAAGCAATCACGTGGCGATGGAAACCCTCATCGAACTCATGGGCGGCGCAACGCTGTACCCATCGGTCACCAGCGGTTCCGTCCTGGTCCAGACACAGGGCATGATGAAGTTTCGAGGAGCGGGCGTCCCGACTCCCATCACCCCCATGAGCGTCGGGCAACTCTGGCTTTTCAAGAACAATCCAGGCGGGTCCTATGCAGACACCAACCCGGCTGGAAACGCCGGAAAACGAACTCCTGAAATCGCCTCCTATCTGGTGCGCGATCGAATCATGCCCGCCGGCTCCATCTCTCGTGGAAAATCCGCCAAGGCGGTGAAAGCCCGTAGCGCGAAAAAGCAGGGCTGATCTCAAGCAGCTCCATGAAGCCGAAGATCATCGGCTTCATGGAGCACAGGCTTCCATTTACTCCAGCCCTTTGGCGAACCCGTCTGCGCCCCCCACATTGATTTGTCCTCCGTAGAGGGATAGGCTACCACGTGTCCTGGTCGCGGGAGATGGTAGCTCCTCACGGGCATACTCGCTCCGCCACCGGCGACCATCACCGTATCACCGCAAGAGGGGTCGTATGGAAGACCTCAGTCCGCCAGATCACCATCATCGCCCAGACAACTAACCTGCCCCCTCGGGTACACAGTGAGGCAGTCTACTCCTGCACGCGCATGGTGATACTATGACGACCAAGACAACGGGTGACCAACCCCTTTTCACACCGGAACAGACGTTCAGCAGCCACACCTCTGCCAAGAACATTCTTATCGCCGTCGATGACTCGGACGAGTCCGCCCGCGCCCTGCACTATGTCGGCGCGCTGCTCCGGGACATTCAGGACGTGAATGTAACATTGTTTCATGTGCTGAACCCCATGCCTCGGGAACTGATGGAGCACGGCGGCTCGGAGAACCCTGAGACTGAACACCATCTCGGCGAACAACTCCGCAAGGACCAGGAAGAATGGATACGCACTGAAGGCGCCATTGAATATCCCATCCTGGTGACGGCGATGGAACGACTCGGGCAGACCGGATTTCCTCTCGACCATGTCACGCTTAAGTTGGGACATGAACGCGATATCGCCGACAGCATCATGGATGAAGCCAGGGCCGGAGGGTATGGCACCGTCGTGGTGACCCGATGCGGGCCGACAGGAACCAAGCGACTCTTCAGCAGCCGCATCACCGACCGCCTGGTGCGGGACCTCTCCGGAGTCGCGCTCTGGGTCCTGGGATAATCTTGTGACAGGCACAACTATCGTCCTGAAGAATGAGCGCGAGGCGCGCCTCGGAGGCTACCATGAACTGCACCAGTTGTGAGACTGCGCTCCCGTTGCGGGCCCGCTTTTGTCCCGCCTGCGGGGTGCACGTGACATTGCCGGAGGATCCGGCGTTCGATGAAGCAGCCTTGCAAGCGGCCGGGTGGGGGGACGAGCTGAACCAACGAACGGCTCCGGCGCCCCTCGACCGTGAAACCCTGAAGGCTCGATTGATCGATTGTTATGTGAATTTTTCCATGGCCAGGGAACTATCCGGATGGCTGCAAGCACTCGGGCTTCCATCAACAGGAACGATGCAGGAGAAACTCACCCGTGTGCGACAACAAGCGGATTCGCTGGTACTGCCGGCCGAAAGTCTTCCTCGCCAGACCATCTGGTACCTGAACCGATATGACGAGAAGATTCTCACGGAGATTTGCGAAGAGCTTGGTATCGACAGCAGCGGACCCAAAGAGCGGCAGATCACCAGGATCTATCATGCCGTGGGTCTGCGTGAGGGCTGGCTCCAACCGTTGTCGGAAGATGCTCGAAATATCATCACCGAGACGTTTCTGCCTATCCTGAGAGCGGTCGATCACAGAAATTATGCTGACCTCGACCAGTGGGGTGAACTCGGAGACCTGCTCGACAGGGAAAGTAGGACTCGGCTCGATCATCAAGGCCATGGGAGCGCCTTCATGGCCGTCCTCATTCCCAGCTTACTCCAAGAGGCGCATCGGGATCTGCTTCAACATGAACTCGATGCCAGAGCCGGGAAACCCTTTTGACGACACAACACCGGTCCCCTCGGGTCTCTGACAGCAGAGGCCCGAAAGCCCTCCTCTCTGCCGAACCGACCGTCGCAGTCTTCATGAACTGATGTATTGGTGGAGATAGGCGATGAGCGCCTCCTTTTCCTCCATCAACAGCGCAACCATATCCCGGAGCGAGACAATCCCGATAAACTCCTCGTTGTCGAACACCAAGAGGTGGCGGCAGCGATGTTCCTTCATCAGATTCAAACAATGATTCGCAGTATCCTTCGGACTCACGGTGACCATATTTTTCGTCATCACATCCTTGATCTTTACGTTCTCCGGATCTCGCTTCCGACCGACGACGCGCATCATCAAGTCTCGTTCCGTGAAAACGCCGGCGATTTTGGAGGAACTGGTGATGAGCGCCGATCCGACGAATTCCTCGGCCATCAGCGTCGCAGCATCGAGCACGGTATGGTTCTCGTCGATCGTCACCACCCTGTGAACAATTTTCGAGGCAATATTCCACGCCATCGTCGCCTCCTTTCTGTTGGATGCAGGTGGACGGAGCCTGTGCTTTATGCCAAGTACAGGGAGCACGTAACGCCGACGCCCATCGAAACCGGAATCAGCGCCCCCTTCATCGAAGGACCAGGATGGGACAGGTCACGTTGTGCAAGACCGCATGTGACACGCTGCCGAGCAGGAAGTGTTCGAGGCCTCTCCAACCATGCGATCCGACAATCACAAGATCGGCATGGCCTGCCGCTTGGGTAATGCAATGAGCCGGATCACCATGCTCGACTTGCGCGGTGACAGCAGGATACATGGTTCGCAAGGCTGCAGCCGTTTCGTCCACAAGTTGCCGGGCATACTGATCCATTTCAGCTGTCCATTTGTCGTATCGAAATTCCATCGTCGAATCGCCGATGGGAATGGTCGGCACGACGGTCGAGAGGGACAGTTCTATCGGCCGGCTGAACCGGTGAGTGCTCAACCAGCTGCGCAGCCTGACTGAATTCTCATACCCTTCCACGGCGAGCAACACACGTCGGATGCTCCCCGGGTCCTCCCTGACCAGCAGGGCCGCGCAGGGGGCATGCAACACCACCCGATGCGAGACGCTGCCTAAGACCAGCTCCGCAAGGCGTCCACGCCCCCGTGATCCGACCGCAACCAAGTCGGCATGAGCCGAACGAATCGCCTCCAGCACAACCGGCGCCGGGTTCCCGATCTTATAGACCCGCTGGATGGAAGGAATCGTGACCGGCACCAATGAGCCGGTTTGATCGAGCAGGCGCTCTCCTGCTGCAACCATCGCCTCTCGCATGGCGCCAGCGCTGTTGCGGCCGAGCGGTTGCGCAAAGAGCGGATTTTCGAACGGCCGGAGATCGACCGCATGGATGAGGGTCAATGATTCATGAGTGAAGAGACGGCAGACGACTTTAACGGCGTTGAAAGACTGCTCGGACCAGTCGACGGCAACGACGGTGCGCATCGCAGCCTCCTGAAGCGAAGGCGTGTCGGCAATCGCTCTTCTAGGAGGCAGAGAACCCTCATTCAGTAGAGCGACATCCGCAGATTGCAGGATGCGCCATCATACTCCCTATCCGGCGATGGAGGTCAAGCGCAGCGAAAATATTCGGCTGGTAGGGATCGAGGCGGAGCTTGCCGATGGGGAGAAACCCATCGAATATCGAAGCGTGCTTATTCTATTGCACGCCCGAGTCGTGAATGGGAACAGGAGTATGCCGCCGGGACCGGATCACCTCCCTGTTTGCAAAGACAGCTAACCGGCGTAACGCACATCACGGACATCGGCGAGGGACAGATACGCCTCTCCCCATTGATTGGAGCTCTGGAGACTCCAAGGCTCATCGAATTGGATGGGCCTGAACCGTAGACCATAGAGCCCTCCATACACGAGGTACGCCAACCCCGACCCCGAATCTTCAATCAGCTGGACGTAGGCGGGACATGTGGGAGCCTGTTCATTGTCGCTCCAGCCCGTCACCCAGCACCACTCACCGGTAGGGTTTCGCTCATACAGCCGGACTTGAACCACCGGTCGAGCCGGCCCGACTTCCTTGAAGCGCGCGAAGAAGCTGGTGTCGCAATTGTCGTTCGATTCAACTTCCACGATCATGAGGTCCTCATGCAACTGCTGGTAAATTCATCGCGGAGGATGGCCGACTGAAACATTGCCCTTACCGAGGGGCCGCACAATTCAATCATAGGTTGATCTGTTGCCACCAGCATAGGCATCATCTTCAGGGCTACGCCTGAGGATGCTCCTCAGGCTAAGTCGTCGCTGTGCCGGCGAAGAAATTTTCAGGAATAAGAAATCCACAGGATGCTACGCCTCCGTAATTCATCTGAAGGCCAGAGTTTCCAGCATGTTTATTCACACAACATTCCATCCGATGCAAAGGAGAATCAAGCATGACCTCTGAGAACGTTCCGGCAGTTGTGGCCCGGTATTTTAGCGCCATAGGAGAGATGGACCCGGACGCATGGGCCGCCTGCTTCGCAGAGCAGGGAACCAGTTACGAGCCAGGCTCCCCCACACCCCTCCAAGGCCATGCGGCACTGCGACAATTTCTAGCGGGGGTTCTCGGGGCCTTTGAAAAGATCACTATGACCCAGGACCATGTCTTCCTCTCCGGCAACCGGGTCGCGGTGAAGTTCACAGGGCGTGGCACCGGCAAGAACGGCCGAGCAGTGGTCTTCGAGGGCATCGACGTGTTTGAGATCAACCAGGAAGGAAAAATCCAAACCATGTGGGGTTACTGGAACCCAGCCGCGATGATGGCGCAGCTGCAGGGATGAAGCAGTATTTCCATCTCCCGCATAGCCAATTTCTGGTATGTTCTTTAGAAATGTGACCGTCCTAGAGCCCGATATTGTCGAAGCGTTTTGGGACTCGGCGTCGGTCAACTCAGCCCTCCGTTCGCTCCTAGAGATATGGCAAACAACGAGACGCCTCACCACCCGGCCAAAGCGAGCATCACGCAAACAGCCCCCTGTGTAAACGGCCTGAGACACAGTCGATCCCCGCAAACCAAACTCATCTGCTTCGGGATCTGTCGTATCTCCAAGAAAGTAAGTAAGTGCAGAAACGTCAATAGCCGCCACTTCTAGCTGGCGTGCACGCACTCTAAATCATTCCCGACACGATTTCTTCATCCCAACTCATGCCACCCCTGGCGACCAATCGTCCGACTGACAGGCGAAATTTAAGGGGTCCGACCCCTTTTATCTCTCGCCACACGAGAACACTCCGAGTTCTCGCAAGAATTGCTCCCATGCCTCAATGGCTTTCAGCTGAATGGTGTAAAGATCTCCGATCGAAGTACCATCGGAATTCAGAACGTCTGCCGTGACAATTAGATTGGCAGAGCCTGTCCCGGCCACTCGTTGCTCTCCGGAAGGAGCGATTGAGAAAGCAACACTTCCCTCGGGCCCTGCTCTTGTCGTAAGACGCATGACGCGGCGAAGGTTGGTCAACCTAGGCGCTTTGCCAGAAAACCCACCGTTTCGAGGCGGATAACCATGCTTGTCGTTATTGGATAGGTCTTGGATGACAGCAACCGATTCATTCGCCTTAAGAAACTCGTCCACCTGTTGCTTGTTTACCCCCTTGGCAGACTTCACTATCCATGAACGCGTGTGATCTCGAAGATTGGCAATGTTGTGAATGACTGAATGCGCGAGGTTCTCCAACTCTGCATCAGACAGACTGCCGCGAAAATCTTGAAATACGCCTCGACCTTGCGTGCTTGAGATAAGAACAGGAAGAGCTTTGTTAATATCATTGTCAATTACCGCATCCAGAGCGGCATAGATACGCTGCAATCGGACGCTAGCTTCGCCTGCAGTCATACTGCCTGAAAGTGATAATCACTGACTAGCCTATTGCGCTGATTACTTCGTAAAATCCTGAGCACAACGGAAGCCAATGGAGAAGTTAGTAAGCGACGGGTCAGACCAACTCGGTATCCGGATGGGGAGGCCCGTCGCAGGAGTGAACCACGATCCTCCACGCAGTACTTTGAACTGGCCTAGCACCGGCCCTGCTGGATTGCGACTTATATCGGTTTTGTAGTACTGGCCTTCAATATCGATCCAGTCAGCTACCCATTCTTCAGCATTTCCTGCCAAGTCATAAATTCCATAGGGACTGATGTCCAACGCATAGCTTCCAACCTTGGCGAGAGTGCTATAACCTTTCCACCAATCGTCTCGCCTATCGAAGTTTGCATGCTTTTGAGTTGGCACTTCCTGCCCCCATGGATATTCTCGGCCATCAGTCCCTCGAGCGGCTTTTTCCCACTCCGCATCCGTTGGCAGACGTTTATCTGCCCAACTGCAATACTCGTGGGCGTCATACCAAGTTACTCCGATCACCGGCCGGTCAGCATCAATGCCAAGATTTGATTCGCTCCACCTATTCGGATGCCTCCGATCAGAATTCGCTAGGAATTTCGAGTACCGAGAGACGGTGACTTCAAACTTATCCAGGTAAAACGCATCCAGATAAATCCGACTTGGCGGCCGCGGAATCTGATCGCTACCGCCCCAAATGAATTCACCGGCCGGAACCAGTACCATTGCGCCCCCGTCCTTTCCGTTGATTTCAATGGTTGGTTCATGAGCCGGAAAATTGAACTGCGCTGAAACTGTCAGTTCGGGATTGAACCCCTCTGATCTTAAGTACTCTTGATGACTGGCAAGCAAAAACAGCAGTGTGAAAAGTGTTGCGACAAGAACTTTCTGAACAAACATATAGGGTCCTTTAGCCCTAACAGCACGGCTCTCAATTAGCTCGTTCCCGGTATTCCAATGTGCGCCACGCCCGTCGGGTTAGGTCCTTCGGATGGCGCGGGATCCGGGAGCACATCCCTTAATGCTCCTTCAAAACTTGCTCGTTTTCCATCTCCGGGAGGGGCCGTCGAGCTGGTTCCAACTGCGCCCGTCGAGCGAGGTCCCTACTGAGGGCGCGCGCTCCGAGAGCACAATTCGATGCTCCTTCCAAGCTTGCTCGCCTTGCTTCACCAGCGGGTGGCCCGCTTGGTCTCCTACTGCGCGCGTCCAACGAGGGCCTTCTTAGGCCGCGCGTTCGCGAGGTGCGCGACGCGACGAATAAGGAACGTCACGTTTGCGCACGCCGGCGAGACGGTGAGCCGGCCGTGTCTTCATGAGACTAACGGGCCACATTCTTTCCGCCTTACTCACCTCGCTTAACAAGAGAGGGTGGGCTGGTGGGTCCTCAACCGCGCGCGTCGGACGAGCACCTTCCCAGTGTGCGCGTTCCGCGAGCAAGAGGACCCATCAACCCACCCTCTTCCCTACTTCCACCCCNNCCCCCAATATTCGCCGCGCCGCAGGCGCCCATAGGGATGGCGGAGATCCGGTCGGCTGAGCCACCAGAGAAACCAGAGAGCTCCCCCGACGGTAAAGATCGTGATCCAGAACCCGAGTCCGCGAAAGTGCGTCTTCTTAATGGAGCCGACGCGAATCTCCTGTGAGACTGAGGCCAATCCAACCACGGTGCGATACAGGCCTTCGCCGAAGTGGCCGTTCTTGACGGCGGGGTCGAGATATTCATGCCCGACCTTCCCGACGACGTTCCCCCCCATCACCGGCAACATCCGCCGTCCCATGGTAACGGCCGCCTGCCGCTCCTGCACAGACAGGAGCACCAGCACCCCATGCTCATTCTGGGCCGAACCGATGCCCCATTTCTGATAGAGCCCGACCGCGTAGTCATTGGCCGAACCATAGGGTTTCAGCGTGGGCACGGTGACGACCACCATTTCCACCCCGGTCTTGCGTTCAAGATCCTGGCAGACCGAACGGATTCGCGCGCGCCACTCGGCATCGATCACCCCTGCATGGTCGCTCACATACCCCTGTGGGTCATAGGAAGGCACCGGCTCGCGGGCGAACCCGACCGGCACTGCGACCAACAGCAGCAGAAGGCCCAGACTTACCACCGAACCGATATTGAGGCAGGATGGACGATTCATCGCGGCGTCACCGTCCCGTCCATGCGGATCAGCGCGATCAATGCGTCGAGATTTGCAGCATACCGTTCAAACAACCGTGGAACTTCCACCGGACCGGGAGAATTAATGCCCCGCTTCAACTCAAGCACATCGGTCAATCCGGCGAGATCGAGTCCCGTCAACGTGCGCATTCCTGCGAGCAACGCATCCGACTGAAACAAGGCCGGTTGTCCGGCAATCCGTTGCAACCCTCGCAAGCAGGGCAGCAACGCGGTGAGCGAGAGCGGCAATAACATGGTCATCGCTTCTTCCGTGCCGCCGCCTTCGATATATCGCTGCCGCAGACGCACCAGGTTCCCTTGAATGCCCTGCTGCACTTGATAGGCCAAATGCGTCCGGTCGATGTGCATGCCGATGAACGGATCCCGCCCCCAGAGCACGCGATGTTGCTCCTGAATCTCAAGGTATTCGAGGGGGAAGACAGTGCCGGGCCGCGTGAGTTCAGTCTCCGTCACCAGGAGCGGCACCACGAACTGTTCACGGCTCCACCGCTTATGCGCCTTGGCATACCGCTTCAGGCCCTCGCGCTCGTACCCGGTCAGCATGAGCAACAGATTCAGATTCGACCGGCCGGGCAGGAATTCGCCTCCCACGGCGCTGCCGTACAGCAGAATGCCTTCCAGCTGCGAACCGAGCAACGTCGTGGTTTCCTTCACGTATCGCTTGAGCAGTTGTTGAACCTCGGAGGGGATGTCGAGTGCAGTCGGTTGAGTCACAAACACCTCTGTCATGGTTGGGGTAGGATGCTGAAAAATCCCGCCAGCGGCGTTCTCGCTTCGTGTAGACCCTCAACGTACCGCAAGGGTACGCTTCGGCCCTGCACTCGCTGCGGCCTTGCTGGACGGCCTTTTTTGAGCATCCTGTGTTGGGTTTATTGTTGCCCGAACTGAAACATCTCCCTGTCACGCCTCGTCCGATGATCGCACCTGGGCGCGCGGATCTGGCAAGAGTCCGGCGGCCATTACGCGGTCCAACAATGAAAACGGCGGTCGGCTTCGCAATCCGGCCGTGGTCGAGAGCACACGGTAGCGCAGCCTGGCATTCCGGTCGAGCGTCCGGAACACCCGATCTCGCAAATAGGCCACCACCGGATTGCCGGTATTCCAGAATCGACATTGCTCATCGGCCAACCGCTGCAACATCATCACGTGTGGCCGCCGGGCCACCTCGAATGCGCGTAAGGCCTCAGCCGAGAAATCGTTTTTCTTCAACCAACCGGGAATGAGGTCCGCCACAACCACCGCGTCCACCATCGCCTGCATCCGCCCTTGGGACGCATGCGGGTTCATGGCGTGGGCCGCATCCCCGATGAGCAAGGCGCCATCCGCCACCCATCGATCGGTTTTCACACGTCCGGTGGGCATGTAACCCGTCTGGCTCCAATCGACCAGTTCTTGGACAATCCCTTCCATGCCGGGATCGATCCGGACCCAGGCCCTCCGCAACGCCTCCAACCCCTGAGCTTTGACCGCCTCATACGATCCGGCCTTGATCATATAGAAGGCATAGACCTGTTGCCCGGAGGCAGGAAAGAGGCCCAGGATTTCGCGCTTGCCCACCAGATACCGTGCCTCGTCGAAGCCCGGCGGAGCCTTGAGAATGGCAATGAGATAACTTTGGGGATACCGATGGAGTTGGGCGGTGATACCGAGCGACTCGCGTACTTTGGACAACGCACCGTCGGCGCCGACGACCAACCGCGCAGAGATATCGACCGGTTCCCCGTGACGTGTTGCCTGCAAGCCGATCACCCGCGAGCCGTCGAACCGGAGGCCGGTAAAGGTCGCGTCGTACCAGAGCGCGCCGGGATTCTGTTGTTCCAACGCATCGAGGATGGCATGGTGCGCCACATTCGGCAGCGTCACCAGGGCGCGATTATAAGGAGCCGGCAACTCGCCATAATCCACCGTACAGAGCCGTTCACCGCCCGCACGGCAAAAGTTGAATCGACGGACCGACCGGACTGCATGGGGGGGGAGCTTATCCAGTAACCCCAGACGATCGAGCACGCGCTGACCGTTCGGTTGCAGGATCTCGCCCCGCAATCCCTGCGGCGGCCCGGCAGCCCGCTCCAACACCAGCGACCGCACGCCCTGCTGCGCCAACATCAACGCCAACACGGCACCGCCGCCGCCCGCGCCGACAATCGCCACATCTGTCTCGATCATTGCACGGCCCATGCGCGGCTCATCCTATTGGGTCCAGGTCATAAATCGTTCGTGGTCGTTCCACATGGTCAAAAACTTCTCGCGGGCCTTCGCGGTCAGCCGCGCATCGGTGATGACATCGAGACGTTCGTCATTGTACCGGTTCCCGCTCGTCGTGTGGTTGGCTGAACCGGACGTATTGACGGCATCGTCGATCACGACCTGCTTCAGGTGCATCAATGCATCATGCCGGTTGATCCTGATGGGCACGCCTGCCAGTCGTAATGTATTCACGGCGCTATGCTGCTTCGGATCGTTGAGACGTTCGCGATCGGTAATCACCCGGACATCCACGCCCCGGCGTTTGGCCTCCACCAGCGCCTTCACCACCGAAGGCGCCGTCAACGCATAGACGGACACATAGATGTACCGCGTCGCATGCGCATAGAGACCGACCACCCGATCGATGGGCTGATCCTCCGGCGCATAGTAGACATCAATCGTGGCGGAGGCACAGACAGGAATCTGCGTCAGAAACACAAACCCAGCAACAATCAAGGCGATCAGGCAAGAGAGATTCCGGTGAGTCGTGCAGGGACTAGCAGGTTGCAGAGAACCGACGCCTTGCCCCTGCGAAATCAATACGTCACACATTGGAGGCCACGAGTATATATTCCCGCAGGATGCTCAAAACGTTCGCCCAGCAAGGCCGCAGCGAGTGAAAGTCCGAGGCGTACCCTTGCGGTACGTTGAGGATCTGAATGACGCGAGAACGCCGCTGGCGGAGGTTTTCAGCATCCTGCTAGAACCGATCACTCTATATCGAACAAGGTTCGAAAATGGTCGTCCGATTCCTCCCAGGCTTGCGGAGACGCTTTCGACAACCACTCACGCAAAAAGCCCTTCTGCTCCGGCGTCAACATCTGCTTGATCTGATGCGACCGGCCCTGCAAGGGTTGGAGAAAACCGGCGCGCGTACGAAAATCGAGTGTCGCGGTCCGCACATAGATGTTCGTGTACATGGAGGGACTGTCGTCCTCGCCTTCCCCCTGCACCCACACCGACAAAAATTTTTCCATCTGCAACCCGGCGCTGTCCAAGGCCGGTTCCGCATCATGAAACAGCTCGTTTTCCGACTCTTTCAGCGGAGCCGCCTCGTGCGCGCGAAATAAGAAATTTTTCTTCCACATGCCCTACCCTCCAGACCGGCGCATACTGTAAGCTAGGCATGGTGAAAGTCAAGAAAGCGGCCGCCTGCCTCATGCGACTCCGCAGCAGCCTCCGCCACATCGACCCATCGGGGTTTGTTGCCTTGACAAAACAAGAATGCGTTTGCTAACTTCTTGAAATTATTTAGCAGTTTCAGACAAACACGTCGAATCAAAAACTGTCGAGGGTCTGCGCTTACTGCGCAACAAGAATCCCTTTTGACAGGATGCTCAAAATGGCCGTCCAGCAAGGCCGTAGCGAACGAAGGGACGAGGCGTACCCTTGCGGTACGTTGAGGGCCTGAGAGATGCGAGAACGCCGCTGGCGGACATTTTGAGTATCCTGTCAGACTCTTACCTTCTCAGGAGCAGATATGCAGGTCATGATCAACGGCAAGTCCGAAGAGATCGCAGGGGGCAGCGTGCTGGATCTCTTGAAAGCCAAGAGCATCGAACCCCAAATGGTGGCGGTTGAAGTGAATGACACCATGCTCGAACGGACACACCTCGAGACCACACAGCTGAAAGACGGCGATCATGTGGAGTTTCTGTTCTACATGGGCGGTGGCCGGTGACCGTCAAGGCTCATGCAGATATCACCGAGTTGATCGGCGGAACCCCGCTGGTTCGCCTCAACCGCCTGAGCAAGCCGGGCGGGGCCACGATCTACGCCAAAGTGGAATCGTTCAATCCTGGCGGCAGCATCAAGGACCGCATCTGCTTGAACATGATCAACGAGGCCGAGCGCTTGGGCAAACTGAAACCGGGCGGCACCATCGTCGAACCGACCAGCGGCAATACCGGCATCGGCCTGGCGCTGGTGGCGGCGGTGCGGGGATATAAGCTCATTTTGGTCATGCCCGAAAGCATGAGTATGGAACGCGCCAGCCTCCTGTCGTCTTATGGGGCACAACTCGTGCTGACGGCGGCGTGGGAAGGGATGAAGGGCTCGATTAAGGAAGCGGAGAGCATCGTCGCGCAGAATCCGTCGTATTACATGCCCGACCAGTTCTCCAACCCGGCCAATCCGGATATGCACCGGAAAACGACCGGCCCGGAAATTGTGAATGCGCTGGATGGACGCGTGGACGCCTTCGTGGCCGCGGTCGGCACCGGCGGCACCATCACAGGCTGCGGCGAGGTGATCAGAGAACGGAATCCGGCAGCCAAGATCGTCGCCGTTGAACCGGCTGGATCGCCCGTGTTGTCGGGCGGAGATCCCGGGCCGCACAAGATCCAGGGAATCGGCGCCGGATTCGTCCCGAAGGTGTTGAACCGGACGCTGCTCGATCGCGTGGTGACCGTGACCGACGATGAAGCGTATCAGACGGCGAAGCTGCTCGCAAAGAAAGAAGGACTGCTGGTCGGCATCTCTGCCGGCGCCAACGTCTTTGCCGCGCAAAAGATTGCCGAAGAGCTTGGACCGGGAAAAAACGTCGTCACCATTCTCTGTGACACCGGCGAGCGATATATCAGCATCGAAAAGTATTTCAACATTTGACCATTTGGAATGAATGATTGAGGGGGGATGCTCATAATGGTCTCTCAGCAAGGCCGCAGGTGAGAGGAAACCGGAGGCGTACCCTCTGGGTACGTTGAGGATTTCCTCGAATCGAGAACGAAGCTGAAGGCCATTTGCAGCATCCGAAAGATTTTCAACATCTGAGCTTGGGACAGACCACTTAGGGAGAGGAGGCTCAAAAGCGTCATCCAGCAAGGCCGCAGCGAGTGAAGGTCCGAGGCGTACCCTTGCGGTACGTTGAGGGCGTGAACGATGCGAGAACGCCGCTGGTGACGGTTTTCAGCCTCCGTCGGATATGGAATTTACAGAAACACAAATCAACCGCTACAGCCGGCACATTCTTCTTCCCGAAGTCGGAGGCAAAGGCCAGAAGAAGATCGTGCAAGCGAAGGTCCTGATCGTCGGCGCAGGAGGGCTCGGCTCGCCGGCCGCGCTCTATCTCGCAGCCGCCGGGATCGGCACCATCGGGCTCATCGACAGCGATGTCGTGGATCTCAGCAACCTGCAACGGCAAGTCATTCACCAGACGCCCGACGTAGGCCGCCCCAAGGTCGTCTCCGGCAAAGAAAAAATTCAGGCGCTGAATCCCGACGTCAACGTGGTGATGTACGAAGAGCGGCTCACCGCCGGCAATGCGCTGAAAATCATGAGCGGCTACGATGTGGTCATCGACGGCGTCGATAACTTCCCGACGAAATTCCTCATCAACGATGCTTGCTTCTTCGCCGGCAAACCGTTGGTGCACGGCGGCATTCTTCGATTCGATGGTCGCGTCACCACCATCATCCCGAAGAAGTCGGCTTGTTATCGTTGCGTCTTTAAGAAGCCGCCGCCCGAGGGGCTCGTTGCCTCCTGCCAGGAAGCCGGTGTCATCGGTGTGCTGGCCGGCATCATCGGGACCATCCAAGCCACCGAGGCGCTGAAGCTGATCCTCGGCATCGGTCGCCCGTTGACCGATCGCTTGCTGGACTTCGATGCACGACGCACTCAGTTCAGAGAAATCCGCATCAAGCGGAACCCCGATTGTCCGCTGTGCGGCGAACGGCCCACGATCACGGAATTGATCGAAGACGGCGACGTCGCCGGGCCGACCTGTGCGCTCCCGGGTCAACGTAACTTGTAGCGAAGGTGTCTCCATGTCGAAAATGAAAGCGCTCGTGTGCCGGGAATGTGGGAAGGAATATCCACCCAAAGCCATCCACGTCTGTGAGATGTGCTTCGGCCCGCTCGAAGTCAAATACAACTACGACGAGATCAAAAGCACGATCTCCCGGAAAAAGATCGAACAAGGCCCGAACAGCATGTGGCGCTATATCGACCTGCTGCCGGTCGAAAGCACCGCGATCATCGGGCCCCATGCGGGACTGACGCCGTTGGTGCGGGCGAAAAATCTCGGCGCCTATCTGGGCATCGACGAGCTCTATATCAAGAACGATACGGTGAACCATCCGACCCTGTCGTTCAAAGATCGGGTCGTCTCGGTCGCCCTCACACGTGCGCGGGAACTCGGCTTTGAAACGGTGGCCTGCGCCTCAACCGGCAACCTGGCCAACTCCGTCGCGGCTCACGCGGCGGCGGCAGGCATGAAGTGCTACGTGTTCATCCCGGCCGACCTTGAAGCGGCGAAGGTGCTCGGCAACCTGATTTACAAGCCGAACGTGGTCGAAGTCGAGGGCAACTACGACGATGTGAACCGGCTCTGCAGCGAAATCGCGGGTGAACATGGCTGGGCCTTCGTGAATATCAACATTCGTCCCTACTATGCCGAGGGCTCGAAGACCCTTGCGTTTGAGACGGTGGAACAACTCGGCTGGCGCACGCCGGACCAGGCCGTCATTCCCATGGCCTCTGGTTCCTTATTGACGAAGATCTGGAAGGGCCTGCACGAAATGCATGCGCTGGGGCTGGTCGATTCCGTCCGCACCAAGATCAACGGTGCGCAGGCTGAAGGCTGCTCCCCGATCGCGACCGCCTTCAAGGCAGGCCGGGACTTTTTCAAGCCGGTCAAGCCGAAGACCATCGCCAAGTCCCTCGCCATCGGCAACCCGGCCGACGGCTACTACGCCTTAAAAGCCACCGCGGAGAGCAAGGGCGCGATGGACGCGGTGACGGACGAGGAAGTCGTGGAAGGCATCAAGCTGCTGGCCCAGACCGAAGGCATTTTCGCCGAAACCGCCGGCGGCGTGACCATCGGGGTCTTGTGCAAGCTCGTGAAGCAGGGGCTGATCAAGAAGAGCGACGTCACGGTCGCCTATATCACCGGCAACGGGCTCAAGACCCAGGAAGCGGTTGTGGACGCCGTCGGTCGTCCGTTCCGCATCCAGCCCAGCCTGGTGAACTTCCAAAAAACATTCAAAATGGGAAAGAACAGTGGTGGTGACTCATGATTAAGGTTCGTATTCCAACGCCCCTGCGTCCCCTCACAAAGGGTCAGGGCGAAGTTGAATCCGCGGCAGCCAACATTGTGGACATGATCGGATCGCTCGACGCGACCTATCCGGGGCTGAAGAACCGGCTCTGTGACGAAAAGGGCGACTTGCGCCGGTTCGTCAACATCTACGTCAACGAAGAGGACATCCGTTTCCTGAACGGGAAAGAAACCTCTTTGAAGGACGGCGATGAAGTGTCGATCGTTCCTGCGATTGCCGGAGGATAGCCATGACCAGCCTACGCTTTCATATTCGTTTTCCCGAGAACAAGATCAAGGAGCCGATCATTTATCAGATCGGCCATGAGTTCAAGGTCGTGACCAACGTGCGTCGGGCCGATGTGCGGGAGACGACCGGGTGGATGGATCTCGAACTGACCGGCGAGACCGAAGAAATCGAACGCGCCATCGACGGCATCCGCACCAAAGGCTGCGTCGTCGATCCCATTGAATTGAACGTAGTGGAATAACAATGGGTGAAGCGCACCTCGTGAAGTGTATCTCGTTTTAGGGCCAGACCGCTTCACGTTTCACGAACGACGAGAGACGAGTCGAATGGAATTTACCGAACAACAAATACAGCGCTATAGCCGGCACATCATCCTCAACGAGGTCGGCGGCAAGGGACAGGTCAAACTGTCCAAGGCCAAGGTCCTCCTGATCGGAGCCGGGGGACTCGGCTCGCCCGCAGCCCTGTATCTGGCGGCTGCCGGCATCGGCACCATCGGCCTGGTGGACGGCGACGTGGTGGATCTCTCGAACCTCCAGCGGCAGATTCTCCATACGACTGCCACCATCGGCGTGCCCAAGGTGGAATCCGGGAGAAGGATGCTGTCGGCCATCAACCCCGACATCACGATCAAGACCTATCAGCTAAACGTCGATACCGAGAATATTCTTGGACTCGTGTCCGACTATGACATCGTGCTGGACGGCTCCGACAATTTCACCACGCGCTTCCTCGTGAACGATGCCTGTTTCTTCGCCAGAAAGACACTCATCTCGGCCAGCATGTTTCGCTTCGAGGGACAGCTCACAACCATCAAGCCGCATGCCGGCTACCCTTGCTACCGGTGTCTCTACCCGGAACCGCCGCCGGCCGGATTGGTCCCGAACTGTCAGGAAGCCGGTGTATTGGGGGTCCTGGCCGGAACCATGGGCATCCTACAAGCCTCTGAAGCCATCAAGGAAATTCTGGGCATCGGCGAGACAATCGCGGACAAGCTCGTGATCTACGATGCGCTGGAGATGAAGTTCCGGAAAGTGTCGCGCCCGAAAGACCCGCGTTGCCCTCTCTGCAGCGCCACGCCGACGATCAAAGACTTGGGCGGGGACTACAGCGTCGCCTGCACCATCTGATATGCCCGATCTATCGATTCCGCAACACATCCTGGATCAGATCGTCGCGCATGCGCGCGAGTTGGCGCCGTTCGAATGCTGCGGCCTGCTCGCCGGCACGAACAAGACCGTCACACACCTCTACCGCATCACCAACATCGTGGCCGTCGAAGGCGCGGAAAAACTCTCCACCTTTGATGACGACAAGGTCGCCCATCTTGAACGGCTGTCCCCGGAAGAGCGAGCTGAGATCGCCTTCGTGATGGACATGGGGGATTTTTCGGCCGCTAAGAAAGACATCCGCAAGAATGGCTTGGACCTTCAAGTGGTCTACCATTCCCATCCGAAAGACCCGGCGCGCCCCTCGCACACCGACATCAAGATCGCCACCGATTACGAAGAAATCTGGGAACGCATCAATCTCCCCGTCCCCGCCTATCTCCTCGTGTCACTCATGCACTCCCCCGCAGCGGATATTCGCACCTACTGGATCGCCGACGGCAAGGTTCGCCCTGCCGACGTGCATATCATGTAGTCATCGCGCCGCTAGAACAAAACCATCTCGCTCCCTCTACCAATCGACCGGCAACGATGCCATAATTGCGCTTTGACCTTGTCATCGAAGGGAGCATTCGATGCGATTTGGCCTGCTCATTGTCGCACTCATTCTGTGCCTGACCGGGGTGACGAACCCTGAACACACCTCCGCCGCTGAAAAGAGCTACTACAGCCCGATCATCAACGTAGACGTCGATAACAGCCGCATTCTGATCTCAACGCTCGGCGCGGTGTTTTGGGTGGAGGTCCCGGAGGAGGCCAAAGCTCACATCGAGAAGCTGCCGCAATCAGGGCTCGTAGATATCGTGGTGGAAACACGCGAAGGGCAACCGCCGCTGCTTAAAACTTGGAAGGTCAAGTCCGGCGAATCGACCTGCCTGCATTTCGACGGAAAAGTCTGCAAGTAAAGTTGAGCCGTCGTCGCTGGTGCCTGTCGGTGGCCCAAGTTCCGACAGGCACACATGTAGAGACGGTCTGTTATGACCCGGAAGTCATGCGGTAGCGCTACGCTACTCCGAACTCCCCAACATGTCGTCGACTAACGGTCGATTAATATCCGTACACCCCATACAAATAGTATCGAACAACGATTCGTGATCGGACACGAAGTTGCGCTGATCGACCAGATTCTCAGCAAAGACCTGTTCATAACACACGTCACACAGCATCATGAGGCCGCGTGACACGGACACTGTTTTCCGGCCTGTACTCCCCGCCATAACACACTCCCTTTCGTATATATGCTCCGGTGCGCGCAGCCTGCGCTACACCGATCCCTTTTGCCTCGCGATCCAGAAATCTTCAGGCTCTAGATCAACACCACACACCGCGCACTCATAAATCGACTCTCCCTCCGGCAACCGGATTTCCGTCCGGTCGATCCTGCCCCGACAGACATGATAAAAATGCCCCCGGGCGTCCTCATTGTCGAGCGGATCACTCTCGTAAATCAGCACCATATCCCTTACTCCCTTTGATCATCATTCATGAAGTCTGCGCAACCGTAACACTCAATATTCAATCGACTCTTGGATATTGACCACGTATTTCTTATACATATTCGTAAGGATGCTCAAAATGGCCGTCCAGCAAGGCCGCAGCGACGTAAATGAGCGAGGCGTACCCTTGTGGTACGTTGAGCTCTTTCACGATGCGAGAACGATGCTGGCGGACTTTTTCAGCATCCTGTTAAATTTTAAACTGGGCCTCATACAGCCCCGCATACACCCCGCCCCGTTTCATCAGGGCCTCGTGGTCGCCTTCCTCGACAATCGTCCCGCGCTCCACCACGATGATGCGATCCACGTCATGCAGGGTGGCCAGGCGGTGTGCAATGATGAAGGTCGTTCGCCCTTTGGTGAGATCGTTCAGGGCTTCACGAATCTTCACCTCGGTTTCAGTATCGATATTGGAGGTAGCCTCGTCGAAGATCACGATGGGCGGATCTTTCAGCAGCACGCGCGCGATCGAGACCCGCTGCTTCTGGCCAACCGACAATTTCACCCCGCGCTCCCCGATCCAGCTATCATACCCGTCCGGCAGTCGGGTGATAAAGTCATGGGCACGCGCCGCACGGGCGGCCGCTTCCACACGCTCATGGCCGGCCGAGAGGTCGCTATAGACGATATTCTGGCGCACGGTGCCGTTGAAGAGAAAGGGCTCCTGCTGCACCAGGCCGATCTGCCCTCTCAAAAAGTCTAGCGGCAGCTCTCGCACATCATGCCCATCGACCAGCACCGCCCCGCTACGTACGTCGTAAAACCGCATCAACAGCTTCAAGAGCGATGTTTTGCCCGCTCCGCTCGGCCCGACCAGGGCGATCCGTTCGCCCGGCCTGACCGTGAGATTCACATCGGACAAGACGGTGCCGTCCTTCCGGTAGCCGAACCCCACATGCCGATACTCCACCGCGCCTCTCAGCCGCTCGACGGGCCGCACCGCGCCGGGCCGGTCTTCAACCTCCGTTTTGGTATCCAGGATCTCGAACACGCGCTCACTGGCCGCCAACGCATGCTGCAGCATGTGATTCAACGAGTGGATTTCGTTGATCGGCGTATAAAAGAGCCCGAGGTAGGAGAGGAACATCACCAACTGACCGACCGTCAGTTCTCCGGCCAGCACTTCCCCCGCGCCGTACCACAGGATCAACACCGTGCCGGTGCTGCCCACAAACACCATACCCGGCCAGTACCAGGACCACAGGAACATGGCCCGCAGGCTGTTCTGACTGTATGTCTGGCTCAATGTCTCGAACCGTTCGCGTTCATACTCGTGCTGATTGAAGCCGATGGTCTCCTTGATGCCCGACAGGGCATCCTGAAGATAGGCATTGAGGTCCGCCACACTTTTGCGGATCTCGGCGTAGTACCCGTGCACCCGTCGGGTAAACCAGGCGGCACAGACGATCAGGATCGGAATGGGCAGCAGCGAAAGCAGCGCGAGCTTCCAGTTCAGGAAAAACATCATGATCGTGATGCCGACCAGGGTCAGCGAGGCCGTCAGCAATCCCTCGAGCCCGTCGACGAAAATCCGTTCGACATGTTCGGTATCGCTGGTCACGCGGGTCATGATCTCGCCCGTCGAGCGGTTCTCGAAATAGCTCAACGACAAGCGTTGCAGCGCCCCGAACACCTGCATGCGCAATGCGTGCACGGCCTTCTGTTCGAGCAGATTATTGAACCGGACCCGCATCGAGCTCATCAGGTTCCGCAGGACATAGGAGCCGAGGAGCGCTCCCAACACCCAGGGCAACATCTCAGGACGCTTCGACTGGATCACATCGTCGATGACGATTTTGACGAGATACGGCGGAACCAGTTCCAGCGCCGTGGCGAGCCCCGCGCACACGAAGGTCACCACCGCCAGCATCCGGAACGGCTTGAGGTAAGACAGAACGCGTAGAAGCGAGCTCACGGCGACTCGACGATCCGGGACGGATCAGATGACACTGGCCGGTTCCTTCTGCCAATACTTCTGAAATTCATCCATCTGGGTGAGGGTGGAAAAGTCGGTCATGCGGTCGATGAACAGCTTACCGATGAGATGGTCCAGCTCATGTTGAATACAGACGGCGTACAAGCCGCTGGCTTCGAAATCGAACGGCTTCCCATTCCGATCCAGCCCGGTCACTCGAACGGTCGAGGGACGCGTCACTTTGCCTCGCAACCCGTCGACGCTCAAGCAGCCTTCCCAGCCTTCGACCTGCTCGGGCCCGTAAAACTGGATCGTCGGATTGATGAGCACCGTCTTGGGAAAACCGCCTTCACCGGGGCAATCCATCACGACAAGTTGCTGTGATCGTCCCACCTGCGGAGCGGCTAAACCGATCCCCGGTTCGTCGTACATGGTTTCAAACATGTCGTCGATAAGTTGCTGGAACGCGGCTTTTTTTATCTCCGCCGGGGTCAGAGGCAGGGCCTTCTGCCGGAGAATCGGGTTACCGAGTTTACTGATTGCCAATATCGCCATCCTGCACCTTTTCTATCAATACCATCGCGCGAGCGACTCACGCCGCGCAACCGGTCTCTTTATTACCTACCACGGCTTTTTGACTCTCCGCAACCGCCGAAATCCAGTCGTCAACCGGCCCGTTTCCGGCTCTTCGGTTCCGGCATTTCAAACGTCTCTTTCGACTGGTTCCACCATTCGATCCATTCCTGCGCCCAAGCCTGGCGATCCTGCTTGTTGGAGGCATCCCAATCGTGAAACTCCGTCTCATGCCGGGTCAAGGTCCAGAGCGACTGCACGGCGGACAGGGCCACGAACCGTTCGTCGTCCCCCAGCAGATCGATGAGGGGCTGAATCACCTCTTTCCGACGCACATACCGCGATTCAACCGCCGCCGCCTTCCGAATCGACGCATTGGCATCTTTCGCCATCGCTTCAATGGCGGGCGCGGCCTGCATCGGATCGAGCCGCACTGCGACCCGGAGCGCATGCTCACGAATGCGAGGCAGTTCGGTCCCCAGCTTCGCCGTATCCAGCAGAGCCGGCACGGCAGCCGGAGACTTGATCATGGAGAGGGTCTCAATGGCATTGTACCGTATCCGCGGGCCGGGCATGGCCAGCGCCTTGGTCACCACCGGCAGGACCGGCTCTCCCAGATGCACGAATTCTCCCATCGCCCAGAATTCTTGTTTTCCCTCCAACAACGGCAACAGCGCCTCGGCCCGCTGCAGTTCCTCAGGCGTCAGGGCCTTGGTATTGGGGGCCACCGAGACATCCGGGACCGGCTCGGACTTGGGCGGCGCCTCATACGGCATCTGCACCGGCCACACGGTAGCGTCGGACCAGGCTTGATCCACAGTGATTCCCACCAAGCCCAGGCACACCAGGCCCCGAACCAACAATCGACCGACCATCTGCTGCCTCGCTCCCATCATAATAGTGACCTACCCCCTACAGCATGACCATTAATGTGGAACCACCGGTTCCTACTCTGCTTCGACCGTGCGCGTGCTCGCCGTGCGACGATGCACGACTTCATACAAGACCGGCAGCACAACCAGGATCAACACCGCCGCAGTCAGCATACCACCCACCACCACCCGGGCCAGCGGTTGTTGTGCCTGCGAGCCGATCCCTGTGGCCAACGCTGCAGGAAGCAACCCGATGGCCGCGGCGAGCGTGGCCATGAGAATGGGACGCATCTGCACATCCGCCCCCTTCAAGACGGCCTCTCGCAAATCGAGCCCATGCCGACGAAAATCCTCAATGCGTGAGATTAGCAGGACTCCTCCGAGAATCGCTACTCCCAGCGTCGAAATCACCCCCACCGCTGCAGAGATGCTGAAGTGGGTTCCGGTGAAGACGAGCGAGAAAATACCGCCGATCAACGCAAACGGCACTGTGACCAACACCAGCAGCGCGTTCGTCAGAGAGTTGAAGGTCGTGTAGAGGAGAAACAGGATGATCACCAGACTCACCGGCACGATCATCGTCAGGCGTTTTTGTTCGGCCGTGAGTTGATCGTACTGACCGGCCCATTCAAGCCGATACCGTTCCGGGAGCGAAACCGCTTGAGCCATCTTGGTCTGGGCCTCCTTCACCGTGCTCTCCAGGTCGCGGTCGCGGACGCTGAACTTGATCGGAATATACCGTTCGTTGTTTTCCCGATAAATGATGAATGCGCCGGTCTGAGTTCTGATCGTCGCCACCTGTTTCAGGGGAATCCGCGCACCGTCCGGCGTATTCACCAGAATATTGCCGATGGTCTCGGCATCCCGTCGAAACTCGGGAAGAAACCGAACCACCAGATCGAACAGGCGCTCGCCCTCGTAGACCTGCGTCACCCCCTGACCGCCCACCGCCGCCTGCACCACCGCGTTGACGTCGGACACGCGCAACCCATATCGGGCGCTGGCTTCCCGATCCACCTGAATCAGCAGATTGGGCTGTCCTACTAACCGGAAAATTCCCAAATCCTTAACGCCTCGGACCCCCTTCATCACCGCTTCGACTTCGACGGCCTTCGCCTCCATGGTCTTCAGGTCGTTGCCGAATAACTTGATGGAATTCTCCCCCTTCACACCCGACATGGCCTCTTCCACATTGTCTTGAATGACCTGGGAGAAGTTGAAGACGATCCCGGGAATGACCTTCAGCCGCGCCTCGATCTCTTCCACCAACTGGTCCTTGCTGAGTCCCGGCCGCCACTCCTTCTGCGGCTTCAGATTTGCGAGGAACTCCGCGTTGAAGAAACTCGTGGGGTCGGTCCCGTCGTCGGGTCTCCCGAGCTGAGACACGATCGTGACGACCTCGGGCGACTGCCGGAACATCTGCCGGATTTCTCCGGTCAAGCGGGCGGCCTCGTCGTAAGAAATATCGACCGGCATGGTCGCGCGGACCCAGAGGTTCCCCTCCTCCAACGCCGGCATGAATTCTCCACCGATGAATTGCAGCGCCCCGAATGCTCCGACCAGCAGCAACAGCGCCGCGCCGATGACTTTCACGTTGTGGCGCAAGGCCCATTGCAACACGGCCAGATAGGTCCGGCGAATCGCGCCGACAAACCGCGTATCTTCTTCCTTGACCACACCCGTCAGCAGCAGCGAGCACAGCACCGGTGCCAGCGTAAAGGCCATGAGCAGCGCGCCGAAGAGGGCAAAACCATAGGTAATGGACATCGGCGCAAAAATCTTCCCGGGCACGCCGGTCATCGTGAACAGGGGAATGAACGCCACCACAATGATCGCCGTCGAAAAGAAAATCGGCTGCCCAACCTGGCGAGCCGCGCGCACGATCTGCTGCGGCACGGTCAGGCCCAGACGGCGATCGTGGCCGAGATGGAAAAAGATACTTTCCACCATCACCAGGGTCGCATCGACGATGATGCCGAAATCGATCGAGCCGAGCGAAATGAGGTTGGCGGACTGTCCGATCATCACCATCATCGTGAAGGTGAACAGCAGCGACATGGGAATGGTCAACGCCACGATGAGCGACGCACGGAAATGACCGAGAAACACGAACAGAATCACGAAGACCAGGACCATGCCGCTGATCAAAATATCGGTGACCGTTTCAACCGTGGTATGGATCAGGGCCGTCCGGTCGTAGAAGGTCTTGACCTTCACCCCTTCCGGCAATTTCCACTTGTTCAGTTCCTCGACCTTTTCCCGGACCCGCTCCAGCACGGACAGCGCCTTGTATCCGCGCTGCAAGAGGATCACCCCTTCCACGACGTCGTCGTTGTCGTCGATGCCGACCTTGCCCAACCGCACCCGATGACCCACCGACACGGTTCCCAGCGTCTTGACGAAAATGGGGGTGCCTTCCTTTTCGGCCACCATCACATTTTCGATATCCGCCAAACCGTTGATCAACCCGAGGCCGCGAATGTTGTAGTTCTGGGCGCCGACGGTGAGGTAGTTGCCGCCGACGTTGGCGTTGCTGTTGGTCAAGGCCTCCATGACCTGCGCGAGGCTGACTTGATAACTGATCAACTTCCCGGGATCGATATCGACGTGATATTCCTGGGTCGTGCCTCCGAAGGCCGTCACATCGATGATCCCCGGCACACGCCGGAACTCTCGCCGGACCTGCCAATCCTGGATCGTCTTGAGGTCGGTCAGACTCGTCTTCCCGTCTCCGGCCAGTTCATAGCGGTAGATCTCTGCAATCGCCCACCAGGGCGACAAGGCCGGCTGCACGTTTTGAGGAAGACTGACCGTGGCCAGGCGATTGATGACTTCCTGCCGGTCGAAGAAGTATTGCGTCCCGAAGTCGAAATAGATCTTCACGTCGCTCAACCCGAAAATCGATAAGGAGCGAATATCGGTGAGACCCGGCATCCCGTTTAAGGCAACCTCGATGGGAATGGTGATTTGCCGCTCGATCTCTTCCGCGGACCAGCCGGGAAATTGCGTGATCACCTCCACCATCGGAGGCGACGGATCCGGATAGGCGACGATGTCGAGTTGCTGGAAGGCATAGAGCCCGCCGAAGAGGAGACTGAATCCCAGCGCACAGATCAGAAACCGCTGAACGAGGGAGAGCTCGACGATACGAACGATCATGAGGCGGGATACCTCTGGGAGAGGCGAGAGCACATGATCATGACCTCGATCATTACTTCGCCTCCTGTCCCTTCACCAGCACCGCGCCCTTGATGACGATGCGCTGGCCGGATGTCAGTCCCTCCAGAATGCGGACCTGCCCGCTGGACACGTTGGAGACCACCACTTCGCGTTTCTCATAGTGATTGGGGGCGTCGATCAGGTAGACGAAATGTTTGCCGTCGATCTCGACGACCGCTTCCTTGGGAATCGTGAGGAATGGCGTAGCGTCGCCGACGTCCAACCTCAGCCGCGCGAACATCTCCGGTTTCAGGCGCTGTTCACGATTATCGACCCAGGCTCGAACTTTGATGGTGCGGGTGTTCGGGTCGACGACATCTCCGATGGAGGCCACGACGGAGGCGAAGTCGGTCCCCGGATAGGCTTCCACGTTGATGCGTCCGACCTGGCTGACTTTCACCAAGGCGAGGTCCCGTTCGTAGACATCGGCCACGACCTGCAACCGATCCAGATCGGCCACCGTGAACAACACCTGGCCGGCGTCGCTTCCGACAGACTGTCCCGGAGTCACGGCCCGTTCGACGACGGTGCCGGTCAAGGGACTCTTCATCTCGAAGCGCGAGGTAATACGCTGTTGGGCAAGCGGTTTCTCCAGCTCTTGAGCAGGAATGCGCAACGACAACAAGCGCTCTTTTGCCCGCCGAAATTCCGCGCGCGCCTTGATCAGATCGTTTTCAGCCTGCTTGAGATCTTTCAAGGCCAAGGCCTTGGTGGCATACAGTTCCTTCGCAAGTTCCTGCGCCCGCGTGGAATATTCCATCTCCGAGGCTTCTTTCACAAACTCCGAATAGGCGGCGGTAATGTCGGAACTGTCGATCACCAGCAAGGTCGCCCCTGCCTCCACGCGATCGCCCAACTTGGCCCGCACCTCCACCACCCGTCCTTGCAATGGAGAGGAAATTTTCGAATACCGGTCTTCCCCGTAGGCCACCTTTCCGACCAGGACCAGCTCGGGCTGGATCGGTTTAAAATCCACCACGGCCGTCTCAATCTGTCCGATGGACTGCGGCGGAGGCTGGACGGCAACATGTTCCGGGGTCACGGGAGGCTTCGAAGCGGCTGGTTCTTGCGTTTGACTGCAGGCCCACAACGACAGCGCTACGGCTACCCCTGCGACCGACCTCACGCCAATGATCATGACGTAATCTCCTGCCCGACCGAACTCTCCAGTTGGAACAGGTTCCGCTGATAGGAAAAGAGGGCCTCGATGAAATTCTGCTGAATCGTACGGGACGTCCGCGCGGCATCGAGAAGATCCAGGATGGTGGCTCCTCCCCGTTCATAGGCGCGCTCGACGATGGTGAAGGTGGAGCGGGCATCTTCCAGCACTCCCGCCAGATAGGCTTCCACCAGCCGGCGACTCTGGAGCAGATTCTGGTAGGCCACATCCACCTGGTTTTCCACCTGGTTGACCGTGCGATCCAATTCCGCCTGGGCCGACTGTACGCCGACTTCGGCCTGGACGATCCCGCCCTGGTTACGATTGAACAACGGCAGGGGCACACCGAGATTCAGGATCCCCATCTGCTGGTTATCGGGACCACGCGAGCCTTGCACCGCATAGCCGGCGCCGATCGTCACATCGGGAACCCGAAAGGCCTTGGCCAGTTTGAGATCCGCCTCTCGTTGCAACAAGGCCGCCCGCCGGCTCTTGATATCGGGACGGACATCCAGGGCCACCGACCTGAGCCGTCCCATGTCGGGATCCACCCGCCGGTAGTCCATTTCGGTCGTCAACTCCAGCCTCGACGCAGGAGAGAGACGCAGCAGTTGCCGGAGATCGGCTCTGGCGGACTCACCCTCCTGAATCGCCTCGATCACCTGCGCTTGAAAATCGACCACCTGCAGACGAATACGAATCAGATCGACTTCGGCGATATACCCTTTTTTAAAACGGATCGTGTTGACGTCTAAAATACGCGCAAACCGGTCCCGGTTTTCTTCGGCCAGAGACAACCGGCGCTGCGCCACCAGCACTCGATAGTAGGCGTCCTTGATCGTGAATCCCAACTGCCGGACGGCATCTTCAAAATCCGCTTCCGCCGACTGCACCCCGAAGCCGGCACTTTCGATGCGGTATCCGCGCTTGCCGGCCAATTCAAACAATTGCTGCACCTGCATGGTGAGCGCGCCGGTTTTGGACAGCGTATTGCCCTGCGTAAACGAGGCCACATTTCCCAGCTGCGCCACCGGATTCGGAAAGAGCCGTGCCGTAATCTGCTGCCCCTTGCTGGACTCGATCCCGTACTTGGCGATCAGCAAATCCAGGTTCTGCCTCAGAAACAGGGCCATCGCCTCGGACAAGTTCAGGCGGACCACCGGCGGAGAAAACGGAACCGTCGGGGGTGGAGTTGATTCAGCCGCCTGCGCAATCGCGCCGCCGATCACGAAGAATCCCAGCAGGCCGATCGCCAGCCAGGCACGACAGACCAGGGCCGATAGGCACGGGCCTACCCGCCTGCAATCTCTGTAGTGGAGCATGTCGTCACGCATTGTGCAGGAGTATCGAACCATCGAGGACAGCGCGCGCATTATACTGATTCTTCAGTGTTTTTGAAACAAGACCCGCGGCACTCGCTCATTGCATTTTCAGTTCCGTCCAGGCCCGGTCATAGAGACGGATGCCCCTGCCGACATCCTTCATCCACTCCAATCGATCGAGTTGATCGAGCGGCGGATACACCGCGGGATTGTCCCTCGTCGAGGCATTCACCAATTCACGGGCCGGCCGGGAAGCGGAGGCAAAACGCAGCCGCTCCGACGTGCGCGCCGCGACCTGAGGCTCCATTAAATAGTTGATAAACCGCATGGCTAACTGTTTCTGAGGCGCCGTCCGGAGCACCACCAGACAGTCGGCCCACAAGGTTGCCCCTTCCTTCGGAACGACATAGCGAATGGACGGCCGCTCGGCCATGGCCCGCGCCACGGGTCCACCCCAGGCATGCGCCAGGACCACCTCCCCTGAAGCCAACAACTGATCGTAATGGTCGCTCGTATAGGTCTTCACCAAAGGTTTCTGCCGCAGCAACCGCTCCTTTGCCGCCTCGATCACCTGCGGATCCGTGCTGTTCATCGATTGCCCCATCGAACGCAACACCGCACCGAACACTTCCCGCTGGTCGTTCAACATGCTGATGCGGCCTTTGTACCGAGGGTCCCATAGGATCGCCCAACTGTCCGGCGGCGTCGGGATCACCGCAGAATCGTACCCGATCCCCACGCTGCCCCACAGATACGGGATCGAGTACCGCCGCTCCGGATCGAAGGGCAGCGCTTGTAAATGCGGTTCCAAGAACGACGCGTTGGGCAGCGCCTGCTGGTCCAATTCACTCAGCAGCCCTTGCTGGATCATGATGGCCACCATGAAATCAGACGGCACCGCCACGTCATACCCCGTGGCCCCGCTCTGGAGTTTGGCCAACAACTCTTCGTTGCTGCTGAAGGTATCGATCACCACCTTCACTCCCTCGCGCCGTTCGAATTCCTGAATAAGCTCAGGCCCTACATAGTCGGACCAGGTGAAGTAATGCAGGACCGGTCGAGACTCGGCAGGATCACTCCCTGCACCTTGGCCGCAGGAAGACAACACCCCTGCCAGCCAAAGCAGACACAGCCCCCAGGGGCTCATTCGTCGGAGAGGAGTCCCCACTCAGACCTCCCGGCGTTGAAGATGAAGGGAGAGGGCGACACAGGCCATGGAAATGAGCAGCAGCAGCGCGGAAAGCGCATTGATCTCCGGCGTGACGCCGGACTTGATCATCGAATACACCTTCAACGGCAGCGTCGTCGCACCGGGACCGGCCGTGAAGAACGTCACCAGAAAATCATCGAGCGAGACCGTAAAGGCCACCAGCACCGCGCCCCAGATCGCCGGACGCAAGAGCGGCAACGTGACATGCCGGAAGACCTGCCAGGAGTCGGCACCCAGATCGGCCGCCGCCTCGCGCAACGCCGGATCCAGTTTGCGCAACCGCGTGCGGATCATAATGGTCACCAGCGGAATATTGAACACGATGTGTCCCAGAATGACCGTAGTGAGACCGAGCGGCATCTTGAGCATCACGAAAAGCAGCATCAGCGCCACGCCCATCATCACCTCAGGAATGACGAGCGGCAGCACCAGCCCGCCCTCGATGATCTGCTGCCGGCGAAGCGGCATACGCTCCATGCCGAGTGCCATCAGCCCGCCCAGCAAAGTCGCGCCGATGGTCGAGATCACGGCAATGAGCAGGCTGTTCGCGGTCGCAGCCAGCAGCGCCTCGTCTTGCCAGAGGGCGGCATACCACTTGAGGGTCGTCCCCCGCCAGGCCATCGACAGGTGGGCGGCATTGAACGAATAGAGCACGAGCACAAGAATGGGGCCGTAGAGAAACAGCATCGCCAGACCGCTCACGAGGCTCAGGCCGGTCGATCCTCGCCTCATCGTCCCTCCAACGGCCCGGCAGTCCGGGCGGCATGGCGGTAATACAGCGCCACCGCGGCCATGACGATCGCCATCAGCACAAAGGACACCGCCGATCCCAACGGCCAGTCCCGCACGACCAGATACTCGTGTTGAATGAGATTGCCGATCATCATGCTTCTCGCCCCGCCTAGCAGATCCGGCGTGATAAACGAGCCGATCGACGGGATGAAGACCAGGACACAGCCGCCGACGATGCCCGGCATCGTGAGAGGAACCACCACCCTCGTGAATATCGCCCAGCGCGAGGCGTACAGATCCCAGGCCGCCTCCACCAGGCGCGGATCCAGCCGTTCCACGGCGACATAGAGAGGCAGTACCATAAAGGGAAGGTACCCGTAGACCAGTCCGATCACGACGGCCGTCGGCGTGTAGAGCAATTCAAGCGGGGCGTCCACTATTCCGAGAGCCCGCAACAGGCCGTTCACAAGGCCGTCCTGGCGCAGCACAATCATCCAGGCGTAGGTTCGCACGAGAAAGTTCGTCCAGAACGGTAACATCACCAGAAGCAACAACACCGGCTGCCACCGGGCCGGACTTCTGGCGATCAAGTAGGCGAGCGGAAATCCGAGCACGAAACAGATCGCCGTGGTGAGACTCGCGTACCAGAGCGACTGCCCGAGGATCTTGCCGTACAGCGGATGCCACAGGTCCAGATAGTTCGCCGCCGTGAACTCCCACACAATGCCGCCATAGGTTCCGCGTGAAGCGAAGCTGATCGCAAACACCAAGGCCAGCGGCACGAGAAAAAACAGGCCCATCCACAACAGACCGGGAGCGGCCAGCCAACAGGAACGGCAGGTGGATTGACCAGGCGCAGGAGGTGAAGACAGGTCGTGAGAGGGCATGGTCACTCGAAGAACAACCGCGCATCAGCCAGGGACCAGTGAAGAAACACCGGGTCTCCCGCCGCGAACGCCGGGAGCGATGTGCCCGAGGTCATTCTCGTTTCCCAGAAGCGACCGGGAGCGACTCGAACCAAATACTTCATCTCGCTCCCGGCAAACAGGACTTTCTCAATCCGGCCGGAGAGCACCGGGTCGGATGTCGACGGCCGTTCCTGCGCCATGCGGATGCGCTCCGGCCGGAGCGAGAGCGTGGCTGAACGGCCGGCCTGTTCCGTGGAAGCGGTTCGCACCGTGAGCGGCGCCTGTTCGGCATCGTCCGGCCGAAACACGCGATCCTCCCCGACCGAGGCCCCGATCGTACCCGTTAGCTCATTCGACACGCCAAGAAATCGGGACACAAACAGATTACAGGGTCGCTCATACACCTCGCGCGGGCTTCCGACCTGCCACATGCGCCCCTGATGCATGACGGCAATGCGGTCCGACATCATCATCGCCTCTTCCTGATGATGCGTCACACAGACACAGGTCAGCCCGGCCTGCTCCTGAATGGATTTCAGCTCAACCTGCATGGCCTGCCGCAGTTGTTGATCCAACGCGGCTAACGGTTCATCGAGCAGCACCACAGCCGGCTTGTTCACCAGCGCACGGGCCAGGGCCACACGCTGTTGTTCGCCACCCGATAATTGATTCGGCATCCGTCCTTCTTTGCCGAGCAGCTTCACCATCGCCAAGGCCTGGCGTACCTGCTCAGCAATGAGTGCTGCGGACACCCGCCGCATCTTCAGGCCGAAGGCCACATTCTCGAAGACCGTCAGGTGGGGAAACAGCGCGTAGGATTGAAAGACTAGATTCACCGGCCGGCGATTCGGCGGCACGCCGAGCATCGACTGCCCGTCGATCAACAGATCGCCTTCGTCCGGATCGTCGAAGCCCGCCAGCATGCGCAAGACCGAAGTTTTCCCCGCGCCGCTCGGACCAAGAATGGAAAAAAACTCGCCCCGGCGGACCTGGAAACTCACCCGATCCACGGCCGTGACCGCACCGTGGCGGCGCACGATCCCGCGTATATCGATCGTTGGAAGTGTTGAGGAAAGAGACTGTTCAGAAGCGGTGAACGGAGGAGTGGACGACGTGGCCATCGAAGGCTGAATTCAAACCGCCGCGCCGACAGCCACGGCTCAATGCTCCAAATCGACTTTGGAACTGACATCGCGCAGGTGTTTGCGCACCCGCACCCGATGCTCATGTTTCCGCAAGAGTTCACGGCGAATGACGTCGCGATCCTCCGCCACAATGCGCACAAGCCGGTCGTTATCTTCGGCATGGTTCCGCACGAGCTCGGAGAGGCGCTGCACCTGCCGCTCCAGCCGCTCCAGCCGCCACACCATTTCCATCATCGGATTCGCGGCTTCGATATCGCGCTTGACGACCGCCTGACGGGCATTCTGTTTCTTCATGTCCGCTCCTTCGCATTGAGCCCGACCGGATGTCGGAGCCGCACGTTGAGTCGTAGTATCGTCCGAGATCGAGTTGAAGTCAATCATTCTGCATCCTTTCTATTCATCCGTCGTCCTGCTACAATCGGCCCGTCTATGGCTAAGATCTTCACCATGGTGCTGGCGGGCGGCAAGGGCGAACGCCTGAATCCGCTTACCGAACAACGTGCAAAACCGGCGGTGCCGTTCGGCGGGAAATATCGCATCATCGATTTCACGCTGAGCAACTGCCTGAACTCCGGCCTGCGGCAGATGGCCGTCCTGATCCAATACAAATCGCATTCTCTCGACCGTCATATCCGCACGGGGTGGAACATTCTCAATCCCGAGCTGGGCGAATACATCGTGTCTGTTCCTCCTCAGCAGCGTATCAGCGAAGAATGGTATCGCGGCACCGCGGATGCCGTGTATCAAAACCTCTTCCTGCTCGATAACGACCACCCCGAGTTCCTACTCGTGCTGGCCGGTGACCACATCTACAAGATGAACTATGCCGACATGTACAACCTGCTGATCGAAAAGCAGGCGGATGCGGTGGTCGGCGCGATTGAAACGCCGCTGGCGGATGCCAACCGGTTCGGCGTCATTGCGGTGGATAAAGACCGGCGGATCCTGAGCTTCGACGAAAAGCCGGAGAAGCCGATGCACATCCCCGGCGACCCGACCCAGGCGTTCGTCTCGATGGGGATCTACCTGTTTCGCACGGACGTCGTACGCGAGCAACTGATCCGGGACGCCAAAGAGGGCACCAAGCACGACTTCGGCAAGAACATCATTCCGCGCATGATCAAAGAGCAGCGCGTCTATGCGTTCAAGTTCCAGGACGAAAACAAAAAAGCCGTGAAGTACTGGCGCGACATCGGGACGCTCGATGCCTACTGGGAAGCCAACATGGATCTCGTGGCCGTCGATCCGCTGTTCAATCTGTACGATCAGCAATGGCCGATCCGCACCTACCAGGGACAATTCCCGCCCGCCAAGTTCGTCTTCGCCCAGGATTTTCAGGGAGGCCGCATGGGCGTGGCGCTGGACTCCATCGTCTGCGGCGGCTGCATCATTTCCGGCGGCCGCGTGCAGAACTCTGTGCTTTCGCCGAACGTCCGGGTCCACGACCATGCAGATGTGCGGGAATCGGTCGTGATGGAAAACGTCGTCATCGGCGAACAGGCCCGCATCAGGCGGGCGATCATCGACAAAGACGTGATCATCCCGCCCAAAACCGTGATCGGCTTCGACCCGGTCGCGGACCGTCAACGTTTCAAAGTCACCGATTCCGGATTGGTGGTCATCTCAAAGGGAATGAAACTGCATGCCGCCGTCGATTCATCCGGTTGATCTGGTCGCGACGCTCCGCCAAAGAAATCTCACTCCTGCGATTATCTTTCTCACATCGAGACGGGCCTGCGACGAAGCGATGCAGTCGTTCGAGCGCAGTCAGGTCACCCTGCCCAAGACGCAGCAGGAACAGATCGCCCGCGTCCTGGCCCAGGTCACCGAACAATATCCCAGCATCGCAGAACACCCGTTGATCGACACGGTTCAACGCATCGGTGTGGCGGCGCATCACGCGGGTCATCTCCCCTCCTGGAAGATCGCCGTCGAAGAACTCATGCGCACCGGGTCTCTGGACGCCGTCTTCGCCACCACCACCCTCGCCGCCGGCGTCGACTTTCCCGCCCGCACGGTGGTCGTGACACAATCCAGCATCCGGAAAGCGCGCGATTTTACCGACTTGACCGCCAGCGAAATCCAGCAACTGGCCGGCCGGGCCGGCCGCCGCGGCAAAGACCTGGTCGGATTCGCCGTCATCACCCCGTCGCCCTATATCGATCTCACCGTCCTGACCAAAGGGCTCACGGGACAACCGGAAGCGATTCACAGCCAATTCGTCATCAGCTACCCGATGGTGCTGAACCTGCTCAAAGCGCACCCGCGCGAACAGATCCAATCCATTCTTGCGAAAAGCTTCGCCCAGTTTCAGTTGAATCAGCGCACGGCCGTGCTCGAAACCAAACTCGATGGACTGCGCGTCGAGATGGAACCCTTCGGTCCGCGCGTCTGCTCGGATTGGATCACGCAGTGGCAGGTATTCGATCAGGCCAGGAAACGGAAGAAACCGCGCGGCCTGTCGGCCAGGCAGGAATCGCCCGATGTCGCCGCGCGCCTGCATTTTCTCACGCCGGGACGCGTCGTGGGGCTGATCCGGGGACGCGGCATCATCCTGCGCCAGTATCGAAGCAAGGGCCAGCATGCGCCGATGGTGACGTTGCTGCGGGACGGCGGTTCCCTCAATGAATGCCCCGCCTCGATCGTGACGCAGGTGTTCGATCGCACGTTCGACTGCGAGGAAACCTCCGCCTATCCCTGGTGTACTCCGCAGACACTGGAGCAGCTGACACACCACCTGCTGGATCTGCCGCCGCGTCTCCCGATTCTGCCGATTCTGACTCATCAGCACGAAGAGATTCCGCTCGACAGTTCGATCATCCAAACCCTTGGCGATTTCGCCTGCCCCACCTGTCCCTCGCGTCAGGCCTGTCAACGCGATTTCCCCAGGGCCTCACGGGTCCGCCAGGAAATCCAGCGGCACATGAAATCGATTCAAGCGCTCCAGACCAGCTTGTGGCACCGGTTTCAAGAGCGCATCGATGTCCTCGAGCGCTTCGGCTATCTCAACGCCACGGCACAGCTCACCGCCGACGGCGAGTGGGCGCGCTTGATTCGCATCGACCATTCCCTCCTGATTACGGAACTGATCCGGGCCGAGGCCTTCGGCGCCATCGATCCGCCGCTGCTCGCGGCCGTCATGGCCAGTATCGCGCATGACGACGATCGTCCCGGCTCATTTCCACGCGGCAGCGCGGGGCTCGTCACGCTCCTGTTCCAGGTCCGGAAGCTGGCAGAAAGTCTTGTGCCGCACGAGGCGCCGCCGATGCTTCGTGCCGATGTCGCCGCCTTGACCGAACGCTGGGTCGCAGACCAGACGCTGACCTGGATCGGCCTGGCCCGCCTGACCACGATGGCCGAGGGCGACATGTTCCGGCTGTTCGCGCGCACGATCGAGTTTCTCTCTCAATTGAAGACCCTCAAAGCGACCCACCCCTCGCTGGCCGAATCCGCCGATCGGGCCATCGCAGGCATGCGCCGTGGCGTCCTGGAGGAACTACCGTGAGCGTGTCGTTCGCAAGAGGATTTCCGACGGGCCTCGTATTCACACGTTTCACGTTTCACGTTTCACGCATCACGAGGCCTCTATGACGACGCACGAACTCGAACAGCTACTGCTGCAGCAACCGGTTTCTCTGCTGCACCGATTGGCACGTGGACGGATCAGCCGGCATTTTCGTTCCGGCAAACGCAAGCTGATCGATCTGTTGCTCCAGGCCTCCGCTGAAAATCGACCCGGCCTGGAGTCCGACCTGGCTGCCCTGATCGAGGAACAAACGCACAGGCGTCAGGCTGCACCGGTTGAGGAAGCCCCCAAATCGAAGGTCCATCCGAGACCGGCTGCATCGCCCACGACGCCACGCCCGCATAGGGCCGAGGAACACGGCCACCATGAGCCGCCGGTCTCGCTTCATGAATGGTTGTCGGGAATCGGAGTTCCGCCGGCACAGCCGTTTGTACCGGATGCCTGGCAGGTGGATGCGCTGGCGAAGCTGGCTGAAACCGACGTGGTGGTCAGCGTGCCGACCGGCAGCGGAAAAACCTATGTCGCCATCGAGGCCACGAAGCGGGCGATGCAGGAGAATCGCACCGTGATTTACACGTCTCCGCTGAAAGCGCTCTCCAATACGAAGTTTACGGAATTTTCGCGCCTATTCGGCCCGGGGCAGGTCGGGATCCTCACCGGTGACCGCCGCGAACATGCCCAGGCGCCCCTACTCATCATGACCACCGAAATTTTGCGCAATCTGCTCTACGATGCGGCGGGAGGCGAAATCGACGTACGCCTGGATACGTTGGGGCTGGTGATCATGGATGAATCCCAATACCTCGCCGATCCGGAACGCGGAGTGGTGTGGGAGGAGACCTTGATCTTCTGTCCGTCGCAGGCCCGCCTGCTCTTGTTGTCCGCCTCGATCGGGAATCCGCAGGATATTGCGGATTGGCTGACGGCCATCCGTCCGAACCCCTGTGCGCTCATTCGCCATACCAAGCGATCTGTCCCGCTCCGGGCCGGTTACATGCACCCGAACGAGAAACTGACGCCCCTCTTCCGGACCGCCGGAATCCCCTATGGTCAGCCGCACCTCCTTCATCCCGAAGCCAAACGGCTCATCGCGGAATACGAAGACGAAACCGGCCCATCTCGCTCGCGCTGAGCACCGCGCCGTGAAACGTCGTTCGTGAAACGTATCTCGGCAGCCATCCGAGCTGATGGCGGGAAAGAAGAGCGTATGGCTCATGGATGAAGGCAGAACGCCGCGGGTTGCTGTCGTTCCCAACTATACGCCATAAGCAATACGCTATTTGCTCCCGTTCTGCATCGAGAGACGAACGACGCGTACGCACACAATGCCGACTGACGTGTAGGTGGTCCAGCGCAAAACGAGGGATACACCGGACAACGGCTAGCCCGCATTATTCATGACGGTTCGTCGCGAGATTGCGGAGTCGCGACGCGAGACGGGCGCGCGGAGCCGTGAGGAAGGGAGGCATCCTTGAGCAGGATGTCGACCGACCGAGCGGCGAGCCCGCCCGCCGATAGGCCTGTCGCAGCTGCGAATCCGCGATTGCAGCAGGAGCGCTCATGAATAATGCGGGCTAGAACGAATAGGTCAGCCCGATGGTGGGGCCGTGCCGGAGAGTTTGAAACTGGTTCAGGGAGGCGGTAGCCGACGAGCCGTCGGAGCCGTACAGCTTCCACTGATCACCGACGAGCACGCGGTTCCAGAACACGCGATACCCGCCGGTCAGGTAGAGCCGGTCCCAGATCCTAATTCGCAGATTGATATCCGAATTGGTACCCAGGCCCAGGCCCGTCATTCTGAAGCTCGGATCCTGTGCGAGATCGGTTCTGAGGTGATGCACATCTTCATTGTTCAAATAGGACAAGAGCATCGCTATTTTGGCCTCAATGCTGATGCGCTTATCGACCCGATATTCGACCTCACCGCCGAACCGGCCTGATACCCAGGTAGACGTGTTGGTAATCACCGTCTGGTTACGGAACCCGACCGTACCGGCAGGCGAACAACGAAAATCCTGGTTCGGAGAGGATGCCGTGGTGCATTCGGCTTGTGTGACCCCGTTTGCCACATGCCGCTCCCGCCAGTACTGCAACCCCACAAACATCCCGAGGGTGCCTTTGTTTTCGGGAAAGGTGAACGTCGTCGCACCGATATCCCCGTTCAGATACCAGAGATTGTCTCCCCCGATGTCACTGAAGGTGCGCGAGAACCGATGTTCTCCGCTGACGGTCGCGCCCTGAGCCGCAGCCCCTTGTGCGCTGAGAAAGTCGTCATCTGTCAGCCGGCCTCCGCCGATCGAGCCGTACCCGAAGGCGCCGCGGAAAAAGATTTTGTTCTTCAACTGCACTCGACCGCTGATTTCGGTCACATTGGTGCCGGTATCCTTATACTTGAGTTTGGAACTTGGATTTCCAAGGTTGGCATCCAGGCCTGAGGCGTTGTGGCTCCAGACCGTCTCACCCTGGCTGAACCATTCGGACAGGCCGATGTCGACACGGGCGATAGAGGAGGACTGGGCAGGAGCAACCTCCGCCGCAGCAGGAAGCGCGCCGAAACCGGCCAGGCACGCGCACACCGCACACATGAGACGTCGTAGCGAGAACATGTCGTGGCCCCCTCTGCCACCGGCTCCGCATCGATATCAACGGACTACGTAACCCCTCGGAAACGGCGCGCCCACAGATACCCTACCTACCGAACATGGTCAACAACTTTCTCACACCTCATGCCCATAGGACCGTATGGCCACCCGCAAACGTCTCTGGTGCATACCTAGGGAATCTCTCTACATCGTGAACGGCAAGGCTGTCGGTTTTGTACAGACAGGTGCCGACACCCTACAGTGGTCATCGCCCTCATCCACTTTTTTCTACCAGATGTCTTCCTACGAGTCCTACGGGAAGCAAGTGAAATTTTTACTTGCCTATTCCGTCTTCTTCCGTTAGGGTCGGCACTGATAGTAATCCTGACGGGATTCTCACCGAACTCCGCTGAGCGATTCCCGACAAATAATTCAGAAGAACGCCGAAGCGATTTGTTGTGGCACGACTGTTGCTCACCAACGACCGTTTCCTTTTTTCTTTTCGGGAATATCACCTAAGGGAGTACTGACTATGAGGTTGCACGACACCACAGTGAACCAGCATCCACCCCGGCTCGTCGGACGACGCGCGAAGGGATTGCTTACGGCCTTGATGCTGACTCTGTGGTTCTGCGACTTCGGCACGGGAGGATCGGCACTCGCGCAGAACATCCAATTTACACCGGGCGCACTGTCCTTGACCGTCGCCAAGGGAGGAACGGTCAGCGGCACCCTCAGCCTGAAAAAATCGGATACGGCGCAACACACCTACTTCATCAGCGCCAACCAATCCTGGATCTGGCTGAATCCCCCCTACGGCAGTACCCAAACCATCAGCACAGAAACGGACGTCCTCACAGTCACGGTGAATACTGCCGCCATGGGACTTGCGGCCGGAACCTATTCGGGCACGATTTATATCGGACAGGCCGGACCCGGCGTGTCTACGACCTGGCGGATCCCGGTGACCACCACCGTGACTGCAACCGGCACGACACCGCCGCCTCCCCCGCCAGCGACCACGCCACCACCGCCGCCCTCGACGACGCCGCCCCCTCCGCCGCCGCCGACCGGCTCATTGACGCCCATGCTCCAGGCCTTCCCGTCTGCACTCTCGCTCAGCACAGCGAAGGGAAACACCGTGTCCGGAATCTTTAATTTGCAGAAATCGAGCACCCAACAAAGCACGTATAGCATCAGTGCGAACCAATCCTGGACGGCCCTCAATCCGCCCTATGGCAGCACGCAGACCATCACAACCGAAATTGACCCCATCACGGTGACGGTCAATACCTCTGCCATGAACATTGGGACCTATTCAGGTGTCGTCTATATCGTCGAAAGCGGCCCCAACGGGTCACAAACCTTGCGCATCCCGGTGTCGCTCTCCGTACTCGCGAGTGGCACGACTCCCCCGCCGCCTCCGCCTTCGCCGACCGGAAGCACGACGCCGCCACCGCCTTCTGGTACGGCAACCGGCACGGTGACGGTCACCTGGACCGCGAACAGTGAGGCGGACCTCAGAGGCTATCGGGTCTACGTCGGCACAAGATCCGGCGTTCGTTCTCAGTCGTTCGATGTCGGCAACGTCACCTCGACACGCCTGACATTGCCGCTGGGATCGACCTATTGGTTTTCCGTAGCCGCCTACGACTCAAGCGGCAACGAAAGTTCCCCCTCCGGAGAAATCAGCAGGAGTCTCTTCTAAAAAATATGTATGCTCGACAGACTTGACCGTTCTTCCCTCAAGCCTGTATAACGGGCGCTGCTCCTTTGAGCCCGCTCCGAAGGGACCGCTCTTCGAACGGGCTCAATAAATAGAATACGCGCCCGTAGCTCAATGGATAGAGCATCTGACTACGGATCAGAAGGCTACAGGTTCAAGTCCTGTCGGGCGCACCACAATCCCGCCCCACGTTCAAACCACCCACCATCTCATTCGCTGCGCTTGATCACTTCCGTTGTGTTTCAGCAGCTCTCCATCGCGCACTTTGCCGACCTCCGTGCGTGATATTCTAGCCCGGATTATTCATGAATGCCGTCGCAAGGCGTTCGAGACGGAAGTCCGCCGAGGCTGCTAGCACGTGAGGCCGACGCAGGCGTACTTGCAGTCCGTCGAGAAGGCCGAACGAGAACAGCCTCGCTGGGCGAGAGGATCGGACGCCGGAGCAGGTATTCATGAATAGTCCGGGCTGGAACACTTTGTATCGAACCCTCGCGGAGTCCCTGGTTCAGGGGCGCTCGGTGCAACACCCCTACCATGCATGATAGTCTGTTTCTCAGACATGCCGGTTGAAAATTCTGATCGCGCGCTTTAATAGGCCAAACCGTCGAATCCACACCGTTTCATTTTCCCTCGTCCCCTGCTCAGTATTGCCACGAATTTTCCGCGCCTGAGTTTCAGACATACCGTTACCGAACAGCTCAGCTCAATTGCCTATTTCCACTCCCTCATCACGCGATGCCACCCATGCCCGCATAACTCGCCGTCACGCATAGTCAATGCAATTTCACGCGTTCAAGCGCTGCGCATCGCTCAACTAGGGCCATGCCTAGTGGGAGGTTCGCGGCATCCTGTTACTGTGTAGTCAAGCAGAGGGATCGGGCGACGAACCGCTTGACCGCTGCTCCCCTGCTTAGCTTGAGATCAGGCAATCCAACATCATCGTCAATCCTAAGGAGGTCAGCAGATGCATACAGAAGAGTCTTCCAACTGGTCGGCATTTATGGCAGGCGCATTCATCGGTGCGGGGATCGCACTACTTTTGGCGCCCCAGTCCGGCACGGAGCTTCGCTCCACCCTGCGCGACTATGCATCCAAGGCCAAGGATGAACTGGACGAGGCTACCGAACAGGGTCGGGCCGCTTGGGATCACGCCGTGGATCGCGGGCAGGAATATGTCGAGGGTGGAAAGCAAACGCTGCGAAACGCCGGACGGGCTGCCCGGGAATTCGTGGATGAGACCGTCCAGACCGCCGAGAAAACCGTGGGCGAGGCGGCCTCCCGGCGCGCGTAGTATTCGTACGACATGGTCTGAGCGCATACGGATATACACCTGGACGAAATTCTGAAAAGGAGTACCGATAATGATCGCACATCTGACACGTTTCGTTTTTGCTGTGACGATGCTCTCGCTGGTCGGCTGCCAGTCCACGACCGGCAAGACCGCGGGACAAACCATCGATGACGCCACCATCACGGCTTCGGTGCAATCCAAACTGTCCTCCGATCGCTTGTCGAATTTTTCCCGTATCGACGTGGATACGGAACGCGGGGTGGTCACTCTGAACGGTGTCGTCACATCCACCGAACAGAAAATGCGGGTAGCGGAACTGACACGTGGAGTGACCGGCGTGAGGACCGTGAACAACAACCTGCAAATTCAACCGCAACCACAGTGAGAAGAAGCAAGCCACTGGCGCGCACAGGATGTGGGGATTCGCGGAGACGTCAGGCAGGTCTCTACCTCTCACCTCTGAGGCTGCATGCAATCTCACAATCGACGGGAGCCTCGTGAGGGTCCAGGCAGGATCTCGTCAGTTCGTGGTGTCATCGGTGGTCGAAAGAGCGGGAGTGCACAGATAACGCGTGACACACCGTGAGTGCCAGCCCTCTGTACGCCTCGCACGCAGGCCTGGCCACATCCGCTTCTTGGGTGGCTGCGGTCACGCATGGATTAAGGAGGTTCAATATGGGTCGATATACACAACCTGTTCTACCGGCGCTCTGCGCAGTCCTGCTGCTCGGTAATGCCTGCAGCCATTCCATCCCGCAGTCAACATCCAAACCGGTTCCCCCTCCGATCACCAGCGCGGTTCCTTCCTTCGCAGCGATGGCGAAGGAGGAGTCACGGGCTCCGCTCTCGCAGATGCCCTTCCAGGTTAAGACCGATCTGACGCCGATTCAGACGGCCATTCGAGATGCCATTCCGGAACGCATCACGGAGGCGGGGCATCCGCTCGGTCAAGAATTCCGTTGGACCTTTGTCAGGAGCAGCAATACACAGGTACATATCCAGGACGGCCTCGTCGCGATTCATGCCGAATATAAAGGAGAGATCGAATCGCGCAGCAGTTCACGGGCCTGTCGCCTGGATCCTGTTTTTGCCACACTGGACGTCACGGGCAAACTCGCCCTGCTGCAAGAAAGCGAATCGGTCTCGTTCGGCTTCGACCCCACTCATCTCGCGGTGAGAACCAAACCGGAGAGCGACGCGCGCTGCAACATGTTCAACGTCCCGGTGACCGATCAGGCTCCCGACTTGCTCGGACTGCCTGAAATCAAGATCGCCCTGACGGACGCCGTCCATGCCGACGCGTTTGCGATTCCATTGCAACGGCTCTGGGATGATCTCGACGGTCCCCTGTCCCTCTCGATGGCGACACTGAACACCCATGCCTGCCTCTACGGCAATCCGAGAGAAATGATTCTCGGACAACAGAAGGGTACGACACAGGAGACGGTGATTCTGGGCTCGGCAAAACAAATGCCCTTCATCACCTATGAGCCGACCTGTGCGGAGGCTGCTCCCACGGTCGCCCTCGTCAATTCTGGCCCTCTGTCGGCTGTTAATAAGCCCTACACGATGCTGGCCCGAGTCCCATTTTCTTATCAGCAGCTCTCGCACCAACTGCAGAGCAAGCTGTTCCACCAGACGGTGGTGCTCGATTCCACGGCCTCAGACAGGGCCGTCATTGAACAGGTCTCCGCCGCGGACGCCAGTGGGCGCGTCCTGGTGACGGTCGAACTCAGCGGCGATCTCAAAGGTACGATCTACTATTGGGGAACGCCACGCCTGGATGACGGGGGACGGAGCCTCTCCGTGCCGGACCTCCAAATGGCCAATGAGTCGAAATCCGCCATCGACTCCATTCGTATCGGCTATTGGCAACTGGTGGATCGGGAACTCAATCAGAAACTCCGGCAGGCTATGGCGGTCGACATCTCTGCGCAAGTCGATCGATTGAAGCAAACACTGACTGGAACACACCGGTCGGGAGGCGTCACGATGGATATCCTTGTGACACGGCAGATGCCCGACCAGGTCCGCTCTTCGCCGCAGGGCCTGACGGTCATCATTTTGCTGGAAGGGACCGCCAACGCCACCGGCCAGGTCACACTGGAGGGACAAAGGACCAGGGCGTTGCTCCCGCGGGAAAGCCGCTGACTCGCACCACAGGGAGAGGAGGCGTCCAACGACGCTTCCTCTCCGCACTCCGAATGTCGCCGCTCACCGTGGCGTCGATGATTAGGGTCCTGCCCAGTGCGCACGCGAACGATTGACTGATACGGCGGCGTTGAGACTCACGAACGACCACGCGTCACTCATTGGGAGGCAGCCCCATGGCGAATACACCGACGATTTCGAACACCGACGGCGCAGTCAAGCTGGTACGCGACGACCATCGTCATATTCTGGCCCTTTTCCAGCTGTACCGTGCCACACCGGCAGACTCCCGACAATCGTACGTCGAGCAGATCCTGCAACGATTGTCAGACCATTTCCACATGGAAGAGCGGTTGACTGAGGACGTTCGGCATCACGGCAACGAAGGCCGTATCCTCGTGGAACAACTCCTCGTGGAACATGAGGAGATCAAGGCAATGATAGACGAGTTACAACAGGCTGAAAACGATGACGACGAATCGTTGGATGCATTCTTTGAAGACATGATGCAGACCGTCCGTGCCCATTTCATCGCGGAGGAGCGCGATCTCTTTCCTCTATTGAACAAGGGATAGCACCACGCCCATCGGTAGCAGCACATCCGGAATGCTACACAGGATGACGGGTCGAACGACGGATGAGGACATCCCCTTCCCCGGGAGGGAGAAATGGAGTGGCACCGAATGAGTCTTTCACCACTGCGTTTTGCGGTCGTCGGTCTTGGACATATTTCCCAGGTTGCCGTGCTTCCCGCCTTCGCGCATGCAAAATCCTCGGCACGGCTGACCGCGCTGGTATCGGACGACCCCCTGAAGCGTCGCCTCCTCGGCCGACAATACGGGATCGCCCACACCTATGCCTACAAAGACTACGAACAGTGTTTGCGAAGCGGCGAGATTGATGCCGTGTACATTGCCCTGCCGAACAGTCTCCATCGCGAATACGCCGTGCGGGCAGCTCGTGCCGGCATACATATCCTGTGTGAAAAGCCCCTTGCCGTGACGGCCGCCGATTGCCGGAAGATGGTCCGGGCCGCCGAGCGGTATCGCGTCAAACTGATGGTCGCGTATCGTCTGCATTTCGAGGCCTGTAATCTTCAGACCATTGCCCTGCTGCAGTCCGGGCGCTTAGGTGAGCCGAGGCTCTTTCATTCAGTCTTCACCCAACAGGTTCGCCCCGGCGACATCCGTTTAAGCCAGAGGTTGGGCGGGGGGCCGCTGTATGATATCGGCATCTATTGCATCAACGCGGCACGATACCTCTTCCGCGATGAACCGACGGAAGTCACTGCCTTGGTCGGTCGCGGCCATGACCGCCGATTCCAAAAGGTCGAAGAATCGGCCGGCGCAATCCTTCGCTTTCCTCACGATCGCCTGGCGACATTGACCTGCAGCTTCGGCGCGACCGATGCCGCCATGTATGAAATCGTCGGCACAAAAGGCCGGGTGCGTGTGGAGCCGGCCTACGAATACCTGGGAAGCTTGAAAGCTTCCATCACCGTAAACGGGAAGACACGCGTCCGCACGTTCAGACCGGGGGATCAGTTCGCCCCCCAACTCATCTACTTTGCCTCCTGCGTACAAGACAATCGCCAACCGGAACCGAATGGGCTTGAGGGCCTGCTCGATGTGCAAATTATCGAAGCCCTGCATCGTTCCGCCCGGCAAGGCCGTAGCGTCCCGCTCCGACTATCGACGAAACAGGTGCGTCCCGACGTCCGGCTGCAGATGCACCGACCGCCGGTCGTCAAACCCAAACAGGTTCGTGCGACTTCCCCCACCCTCTGAGGGCACATGTCGGGGATGGAGTCATGCCTCCACCGGCGCGACTAGGGCTTTGCCCAGTTCATGCGCGGAACGCAGACCGTTACCTTGAGCATGCCGATGACACCGAGCCACAACCGTAATTGAGGATGAAGGAGAGTCCCGATGGACCAGGAGAAGAGCACTCTCGAACACACCGCCGAACAGATGAAGGCAACCGTTCATGACGCCGTGAGCGACACGATGGCTGCCGCCGATCGAACGACCAAACGCGCTGGTGAGGCGCTGGAATCCACGGCCGACCGACTGCGTGAACGGCTTCCACAAGATGGTGCAGCCGGTGCCGCAGCGGATGCCGTCTCTCGAGGCGTGAAACAAACCTCCCGCATGCTCCAACAACAGGGGGTGAGCGGCATCGTCGAAGATCTCGAAATCCTCATGCGGCGTTACCCGCTCCAAACCCTCCTCGTTGGACTTGGGTGCGGGTACCTGCTCGCTCGCACGCGGCCTGAATAGTGAAGGAAGGGCTTCGGACATGGACAATCCACATCCAATTTCAATCGGCGCGCTCGTATCGGGACTCATGTCCGACTTCCGCTGCCTCCTGCGACAGGAGATGGAACTGGCACGTCACGAAATGGAGCACGAACGGCACAAGCTCAGCTCGATCATGATACAAAGCGGAATCGGTCTTCTTCTGGGAATGATAGCGATCCTCTTTCTGCTACTGATGGTGGTCCATCTACTCGTGACCTACACAAACCTTCCGCTCTGGGCCTGTTTCGGCATTGTGGGGTTCATCTCGGCACTTGGAACCGGCGGGCTGCTCTATAGGGTGGCTAGGATAGGCGCGGGTCTCCGCCTCTGGCCATTTCGCACCTTTCACTCACTGAAGGAAGATATCCGATGGATCAAAGAACGAGTGCTATCGACCAGGACTTGAAAGACATTGCACAGACGAGAATCGCCATCGCTGAAAAGTGGGATGCGCTGGAGCAACAGATCACACACCGAGTGGAGGACGTGACGATGACGTGTTCAGACATGTTGAATCGAGCCACCGACAACATCGGTGCGTTCGTGAACAAAACCAAAGCGGTTGTGGATCCGGTCCATCGAATCGACCGGCATCCCTGGCTGATGTTAGGCGGTGCTCTTTGCGCAGGGTATGCCATCGGTTTGATTGAACAGGGGAACAGACATCAACGCCGTGGAGTGTATCCACACTACCCACCGGGTGTGCGCGGCCCCCGGGTCATGCCGGCTCCGGCTCAACGAAACGCCGAGTCCAGGCAGTCGGAAGGCGTGTATGACTACTATCCTCACGAATCGCAATCCTCGTTCAGAGGAACCGGAGGCAATGGCTCAAACCTTTGGAGTTCTCTGTCGCGCGAATTCGGCCCTGATACAGAAGAAGCCAAGCACATGGTGCTACAGGTCGGGCGCACGCTGCTGTTTGAATTGGCTCGCAAGGCCATGCCTGAAATCGCTCGCACGTTGGGTGTGAGTCTCTCAGCCCTCACGCCGAAGGACGAGCACCCCTTACGGACGCAGCCCTCATCGAACAAGGGAGCCGACGGCGGGAATCGCCGGAGCAACGATGCCCAACAGCCTACTCAGGCGACCTGATCTTAGGCTCCCTACTGGGAAGAACTGGACACTCATCACTCCTCCCATGACCTGCTCACGGAGCAGCATAAAATGTATGCGCAGTCCCGCTGGACGACGGCGGCAGGCCCTCAATGGAAATGGAGATAGATCCGTGCCTACCTCGCTCACCGGTTCCTCGCCCGGCTCGAATCCCTGGAAACTGGGCGGTCTAGGGTGGAAGGCATTGGTCCGCCGTTTGTGGCGGGAAAGTCTGCACGATGACATTCTCGGACGCGCCGCGCAGTTGGCGTACTACTTTCTGCTGGCCCTCTTTCCGGCACTCTTGTTTCTCACGGCATTGATAGGTCTATTTCCTCTGAAACAGACCATGCCCGAGTTGATGCAATATCTCCGGACCGTCCTCCCTGCCGATGCCCTCTCCCTGTTGGAGAAATATCTGGAAAACGTGATGCAGGGCAGCAGTGGCGACATCCTGTCCCTTGGACTGTTAGGCGCCCTCTGGGCCTCCTCCAGCGGCGTGACGGCGATCATGGAGGCGCTCAACGTGGTCTATGGAGCCAAGGAAACCAGGCCGTATTGGAAGGTGAGGCTGGTTGCCTCGTTGCTCACGATCGGCCTCGCGGGGTTCATTATCGTTTCCATCACGCTGATTCTCTATGGCGCCCGCATCGGCGAATGGATCGCCGATATCGTCGGGCTCGGATGGCTCTTCCTCATCACCTGGAACATTGCGCAATGGCCGGTCGCCGTCACGCTGATGCTCCTGGCCCTCGCAATTATTTACTACGTCTGCCCAGACGTGAAGCAGGACTGGCGTTGGGTCACGCCAGGATCTGTCTGCGCGGGGTCGCTCTGGCTCCTGGTGTCCCTGGCGTTTAAGGCCTACGTCGAGCATTTCGGAAACTACAATGCCGCCTATGGCTCCATCGCAGGGGTGATCGTCTTAATGTTATGGCTCTATCTCACCGGGGTGGTGATCCTGCTCGGAGGAGAAATCAATGCCCAGATTCAACAGGCCGCCTCATCGCTCCGCATCCGGCAGGAAAAGGCGCCACAAACTGTCCCGGCCCCTGCGAATTGAATTGAACGGCTCACACATTATGGACACGATGTTCTATGACGCCCGTCTATCCTGACCCGCTGATAAAACAAGAGGTGCCTTTGCCACCGGGAGAACAGGTCTCCCCTGCTCCTGCGGATCGGCATTTGTGGCAGATCACACCGATCAAAGACATGATGTGGTTGGGTGGGATTCTGTTCTGCCTCTGGTTCGGCTACTATCTGCGCGGCGTGTTTACGCCGGTCATCATCGCCCTGTTGTTGGCATACCTCTTCAACCCGCTGATCAGGCGAGCGAAAGACCGCTGGCACATTCCCCGCCCCGTCACGATTTCCTGCATTCTTTTCGTTTCAGCCGTGGTGATCCTCGGACTGATCACATGGCTGGGCCCGCTCCTGGCGGAGCAGGTGCAGTCGTTTGCCGAACGGGTCCCGTCGTATATCCAAAGCATTGCCCAGCGCTACCATGTCCGCCTGGGTGACTTCTCTGAGCACCTCTCGGGGCTTGCCACGAGCCTCAAGGACGATCCACTTTCAATCCTGAGACCGGTCTTCTCCGGAACCGGCCAGGCCTTTGGTGTGCTGGGGACCGTTATCGGCACCACAACCGACGTCGTCCTGGCATTCATCCTGATCCCGATTTATTTCTTTTTCTTTGCCTGGCACTTCGACGGCACGCTTGATCAAATCAAACGATACATCCCGACGACCTATCGATCACGAGTGCGTCACATCGTGCGACGCATGGATGATGCGGTCAGCGGATTCTTTCGCGGCCGCCTGGCGATCGCCCTCGGGTCGGCAGTCCTGTACTCACTCGCCTGGGCCTTCACCGGTATACGCTATTGGTTTCTTCTCGGTTTGATCACGGGCATCTTGACGATCATTCCCTATGCCTCACTGATCGGCTGGCCGCTTGCCATTGCCCTGAAATACCTGGACGTCCTCTCGTCCAATGCGGGCGGATTCGATCTGATGACGATCGTCATCTGGCCTTCTCTCGCCTACCTCCTGGTGCAGTTCATCGAGAGCTGGCTCCTCACCCCCTGGGTACAAAGTCAGTCGATGGACATGAATGCCGTCACGGTCTTGATCGTGGTCTTCATCGGCGGGGCCTTGGGCGGCTTCTACGGACTGCTGCTCGCCATTCCCATAGCGGCCTGCTTGAAGATCCTGGCGCAGGAACTGGTTCTTCCGCGGCTGGCCCGCACGGCCATTTTATCCGGGCCGCTCGACGAACAGAGGAGGGCGAGATGATGAGCAGCACCGTCGCGGACCTGTTAATCGACCGTTTGATCGCCTGGGGAGTCGACACGGTCTTCAGCCTGCCCGGTGACGGGATCAACGGCATCTATGAAGCCCTCCGCACCCGGCACGATCGCATCAGACTCGTCCAGGTGCGCCATGAAGAGTCGGCCGCCCTGGCTGCCTGCGGATATGCCAAGTTCACACGCCGATTAGGCGTCTGTCTGGCCACGTCGGGTCCGGGCGGCATTCACTTGCTGAATGGATTGTATGACGCGAAGAGCGACGGTCAACCGGTGTTGGCGATTACCGGGCACACCTTCCACGACTTGATCGGGACGCACTATCAACAGGACGTGAGCCTGGACAAACTGTTCAGCGATGTCGCCCTGTATAGCGAACGGGTCATGGGGCCAACGCATGTCCGCAACGTCGTCGATGAGGCCATCAAGACCGCCATCTCCCGTCGCACCGTGGCGCACATCACTATTCCGAAAGATATTCAGGATTGGAGCGCACAAGAGGAGGGCTCCAAGGCCAACATCCCGGGACACAGCGGAGATCGTTACAGCGATCCCTTGCCGCTCCCCTCGCAATCGCTGATTGAGCGGGCCGCCGCCGTCATCAATGCCGGGTCGAAGCCCGCCATCCTGGCAGGACGCGGCAGCCTGGGTGCGAAATCTGAAATTCTCGAACTCGCAGAGCTACTCGGGGCACCGATTGTGAAGCCGCTGCTGGGGAAAGCCGTCGTGCCGGACGATCATCCCTTGACCACCGGAGGAATCGGCCTGCTCGGCACCGCGCCCTCACAGGAAGTCCTCGAAACGTGCGACACCCTGATCATCGCCGGCAGCAGTTTCCCTTATCTGGAGTTTTATCCGAAACCCGGTCAAGCCAGGGCCGTTCAAATCGACCTCGATGCGAGCCGCATCGGCCTTCGATATCCGGTGGAGGTGGGATTGGTCGGACATTGCTGGGATGTCCTCCGCGCACTGCTTCCACTCGTGACGCACAGATCCGACCGCACATTCTTGACGGACGCTCAGGGGCGGATGGCGCAATGGAACACGTTGATGGAGGAGCGAGGCAGCCGCATGGACATGCCATTGAAGCCTCAGGTCGTGGTTCGCGCCGTCAACGAGTTCCTTGCCGACGACGCCATCGTCTGTTGTGATACCGGCACCGTCACCACCTGGGTCGCGCGACACATCAAGATGAAAGACCAAATGGAGTTTTCGGCCTCCGGGACACTGGCCACGATGGGCAACGGACTGCCTTACAGTTTGGGAGCCGGCATCGCACACCCCGGGAGACAAATCGTCTGCATCGCGGGCGACGGGGGATTCACCATGTTGATGGGCGAACTGGCGACGCTGGTGAAATACGCGCTGCCGGTCAAAATTATCGTCCTGAAGAACAATGTACTGGGCATGATCAAATGGGAACAGCTGGCGTTTGAGGGAAACCCGCAATACGGGGTCGACCTGCAGCCGATCGACTTTGCCGGCTTTGCGAGGGCTTGTGGCGCAACCGGCTTCACGGTCGAAGATCCCCGCCAGGTTCAGGACGTGCTGCGACAGGCGTTTTCGACACCGGGCCCGGTCGTCGTGGAAGCGGTGATCGACCCACTGGAAGCGCCGCTACCGGGAAAAATCACCACCGACCAGGCCTGGCAGTTTGCCAAGGCGTTAGCCCGTGGGCAGGACGACCGCTGGGAGATTATCAAGACCCTGGTGACCGGGAAAATCAGGGAAGTGGTCTAACAATACCCACGGCGACGGAGCGGGCTAGCAAGGAGGATCGAGATGGAAGCAATCGGTCGCAGACGATGGGCAATTGCAGAAGGATACCTGCCCGCCGGGAGTCATGGGCCGGCGCCGCAGATGACGAGTCATGAAACGGTCTGCATTCTCAACACGTCCGACCAGCACGCCGACGTCCGGATCACGATCTTCTACGCGGACCGGGAACCGGTTGGTCCCTATCTGGTCGCGGTTCCTGCCCGACGCACCAGACACGTTCGATTCAACGATCTGAAAGACCCCGCACCCATTCCAACGGATACGGATTATGCCAGCGTCATTGAGTCGAATGTGCGCATCGTCGTCCAGCATACCCGGCTCGACTCACGCCAGGCAGAGAACGCATTGTTCAGCACGATGGCGTTCCCCGCCTGATTCGCTGTTACCGTCCCGCTCGCTCCGTTTTTATCCTCACGCCGCTCGTACCACTTCCTGCGGCCTTTCCTGCGGCAGGTGTCGGTTTCGCAGGATCACCTCGTCGACGATGTCGCCGCATTGAATGCAACGCATGGCCCAGAACCAGTAGCCGCCGAGACTCTCGCCGATGTCCATACAACGCTCGCCGATCATCAAGCCTCCGCACCGTTCGCAGCAGGACGATGAACCTCGGACAGATTCGGCGGTCTGCCTGCTTCTATTGATGAGTGGGATGGTCATGCTGGTGGAGTTCATACGGCTCTCCTTTCATTGTGATCATTGACGGGATCGGCGGGCGCTCCCACCGTTTGTCATGCTCACCAATATCAGTCTGCCCTGAATCACTCCACTAGCACTCCCCCCAGGTCCCGGTTGAAAGCACCCTGGCCACGATCCTCATGCACTAGGTGAGTCTAAGCCGCATTGTTTTCGTGAGTCGTTGTTTCGTCGCACCGTACTCTGCCCACGGGTCTTTGGACAGTCGGCGGAGTCGATCCGGCAGATTGACGAGCGTGAAACTGTCGGACCGCAGGTCGATCGAGAGTTCGTCCCATGCCAGCGGCACTGACACCGGCGCGCCCGGCCTGGCGCGCGTGGAATAAGCGGCCACGGCCGTCGCGCCCTGCGCATTGCGCAGGTAATCGACATAGATCTTTCCCTGGCGCTTGGCCTTCGACATGGTGGCCACGAACCGTTCGGGAATCAGGCGTTCGAGATGTTCCGCGAGAGATTTTGAGAACGTCTTGACCTCATCCCAGGTGTGCACGCGCTGCAACGGCACGACGACATGCAGACCTTTCCCGCCCGTGGTTTTGACGAAGGAGGTCAGATTCAATTCGCGCAACAACGTACGAAGTAGTTGGGCTCCTTCGATGACGGACGACCAGTCCACAGCGGGACCAGGATCCAGGTCGAGGATCATCCGGTCGGGACGATCCAGTTTATCCCGCTTCGCCCCCCAGGTATGAATCTCCAGCACACCGATCTGAACCAGTCCCAGCAACGCCTCGAGCGAGTGGGCGATCGTATAGCAGGCACTCCCTTGATCTGCAGGAACCTCCACTCTTCCGATCACATCAGGCATCTGATCATTCGCATGTTTCTGATAAAAACAATCTTTTTGATACCCTTCAGGACAACGCACGAGCGTCAACGGACGGTCCTTCACGTGCGGAAGGATCCAATCGCGGACGGCCTCATAGTACCTGGCGAGCGCCAGCTTGGTGACGGCTTGCTCCGGAAACAGCACGCGGTCCGGATGACTCAGGGTTACTCCCCCGACCACGGTCGCTTGAGCAGATGAAGCCCTTTTTGAATCCCCTTGAGCGGCGCGGTTCTTTCGCCCAGTTCTCTTCGTGCGATCGTTCGGTTGTCCGGGCTTCTCACTCGAAGCGTTCTCCGATGTGCGCTCGGCAACGACGGAACCAGCGTCTTTGTCCTCACGCAAGCCTTGGAAGGAGGCGTGCCGCAATTGACCTTCATTGGTCCACTCGGCAAATGCGACTTCGGCGACCAGCGTCGGCTTCACCCAATGCACTCCCGCAGCCTGACTCCCGCCCGGTGGATTCACGAAAGGTGATTTCGTTCGTTGTAATCGTTTCAAGCGAGCGTGCAGTTCCGCAAGGGAACGGTTTGAAAAGCCCGTCCCGGTTCGTCCGGCATATCGCAATCGACCATTCTCATCGAACACACCCAGCAGCAACGCACCGAACACGGTCCGCGATCCGGAGGGATCGGTGAATCCGCCGATGACGAATTCCTGCCGCCGGCCACATTTGACCTTCACCCAATTGCGATTTCGCCCTGCGAGATAGGAGGCGTCGGCGCGTTTGGCAATCAGTCCCTCCATACCGCTTCGACAGGCCTCGGCAAAGGCCACCTCGCCCTGCCCGGCGATGTGGGCGCTATATCGAATCAGCGTGGACTGTGAGTTATCTTGAAGGAGAGCTGACAGGAGACGTTTGCGCTCAATCAGGGGGATCGGCCGCAGATCGTACCCATCGAGATAGAGCAGATCGAAGACGACATAGACCAGGTGACTGTCGGTATGCGCCTCGAAGGCATTTTGTAACCATTGAAAGCTGACCCGCCCATCCGGAAGCAACGCGACTACTTCACCGTCAAGCCAGGCGCTGTTGACCCGGAGGTCTACCGCCGCTGCAGCGACATGGGGCAGCTTTGCGGTCCAGTCATGGCCGTTTCTGGTCAACAAGGTTGCTGTGCCGTCTTTCACCCGACAGAGCATTCGATAGCCGTCATACTTGAGTTCGTGCACCCATTCCGGCCCTTCAGGAGAAGTCGAGACCAGCGTCGCCAGCTGCGGAGCCATCCATCGCGCTAGCGAGGCTTTTCGAGCTCCCGGAGCAGGAGCTCTTTTGATAGGACGATGCACGGACCCGGCGGGACTCCTTTTCCCCGATGGTCGCTTCGACTGCCACACGGCATGTCCTCCGGCGGCAATCTGCTCCAGATTTCTTCCGCTCGCCACACTCTCCCCCAGGGTCTGCGTAATGTCGCCCCCTTTCCCGCGCTGCGCCTCTTCATCATCCTCTTTGATGAGGAGCCAATTTTCCTTACCCCCTTCCTTTCGACCACCCATGCGCACCAGATTCCAGATGCCATGCAACTTTTCCCCGTGCAGGCTGAACGTGAGGCGTCCACGGCGATAACTGGAACCGGGGTCACCGATCGGCTCCCAGTAGCCCCGGTCCCAAAGCAGCACCGTGCCGCCACCATACTGTTTCTCGGGAATGACCCCCTCGAACCCGGCATACTCCAGCGGATGATCCTCCACATGCACAGCCAGGCGCTTTTGCGCCGGATCCAGACTCGGCCCTTTCGGAACCGCCCAACTTTTCAGTGTGCCATTCAGTTCGAGACGAAAATCATAGTGGAGACGGGAAGCGGCATGCTTTTGGATGACGAACCGCAGTCGACCGTCAGGCGGGACGTTCTTACCCCGAGGCTCCGGCGTCCTCTGGAAGTTTCGCTTCTTCCAATATTGCTGAAGCCCCATGGGATTCCTCCGCCTGATGACGGCCCCTCCAGCTCATTTCTTGAACTGTGGCGGCGCAGATGCGGGTGGTGGCCCGCTGGGGGCGGATGAACCGCTGCCGATCCCGTAGAACGGTCCATAGTAGGGATACCCATATCCGTACCCAGGATAACCGCCATACCAACCTCCCAATCCTCCGTATGGCCCCCAGTAGGAATAGGGGTAGGCATACATGGAGCGCCCATAGGGATAGGCGTAGGGTGCGGACCGTATTTGTGGATTGACTTCATCCCAATCCACCAGATGTTTGATCTCAAGCACCGGATAGGTGTACTCCCCTTCATCCATCGCTCGCGTCACGGCAGGTCCCACCTCACCGACGATCGTCACCGGTGTGCCGGCATCGACGACCGCAGGATCCAAAAACTCTCCGCTCTTGACCGCCAGAAATCGGCCCTGGGACCTCGTGCGATCGTTGGTCGGCACCGCGCCGGAGCCGGTAGGAATTTGCAGTACCTCAATCTCGGTGCGATCCTTCACTCGCCTGCTCTTGAGCACGATGCCGCTGACCATGATGGTATTGCCTTGATAGGCGGATGGATTGGCTTTCAATGCGGCGAACGAGACTGACGGGTCGACTTGTTGCTGCACGTGGTCCGGCAAGATTCGATCGAGCAGATCTCGGCCTGATTGGTGAGCGCTTTGGGCACAGCCGGTCGCGAGCGATAACAGCATAGCCGCCACGCCGGCCAGAAGATGCGGCCAGACCGGTCGGTTTCTAGAAATGGTAGGACAGGCCGGTGACCAGGATGTGCGCATCATAATCTCCGTTAAACCCACCCGCCGGTCCGAATGCCTGGTTGAACTCGAAGGTGGACTGATTATATTTGTACTCGGTATACACCGCCACGTAAGGGGTGATGAAGGCTCTCATTCCCAGCAGCACGTTCACCGCCGAAGACACGTCGGTATTCCCACGCGTCGTCGCCGAATCTCCGATGCGCGCAATCGCCGCGCCGGCGCCGATCCCAGCATAGGGCTGAAACGTCACCCCTGGGTAACGCACCAGCAAATTCACCCCCACATTCGTGACCCGCATATGAATTCCGGGCACATCATCCAGATTCTTGATGTGCGGCGTGCTATGGAAGGCGTCGAGTTCCACTCCGAACCAGCCGTTACCGGGAAACGTCCCCACTTTTCCCCCGTAGAGAAACGAATTCTGAAGATCGAAATCCGGCGCACGAAATCCGCTTAGATCGCCGGTCCCGCGAATGTCGCTGAGCCGGTCGGCCAGGTTCGCGCCGAACTGGCCCGCCACATACCATTCTGCGAAAGCCGAATGAGGGTGTAGCATGCCCGCCGCAAACCACAAAAAGCTCACCGCCACTATATTGCCTAACCGCGTCATAGATCGTGGTCTCTCTGGATTTATCGGGCTTGAGCTCAATCGAGACAGGCGCAGAAGCCGACTGTACCGGTACGGAACAGCAAGTGGTAGCTGGCGTTTATCCTAGCCGCGGCGTTTTTCCTATCCGACTTCAGAGGTGCATGAGGTGCGAAACGGGACGGGCCGGAGAAACGGAGGCTCTCTTCAAATCGGGTCCAAGCATGAACGAACGACGACGAAGGGCTCATCGCATGAGAAACGCCTGGATGGCAAGATGAAAAGAGTGAGGTCATTCCGTTGCCTCGCGGGCGATAGTAGGGTCCGCGCCGATGTTGATAGTGCCATCCCGATGTGCCGATGCGCACATGGGGCAGGTGTCGGCCCGGCCCACGGGAGATCCAGGTGTTCATTGAGGCTCCAGGGCCTGTTTCGTTTTTCTGCAGACCCGCAAAAGCTCTGCGACGCTCCAGGCTTGGGCGATGCACCCGCGTGGATGGTAGGGAGGTTCCGCATCGAAAATCTCGCTCACCGTGCCGATGCCGTTCTCCAGCAAATGGGAGTGAAAACCTTCCAACATCTCTCGTGACTTCGGCGCATCCTTGTAGACCTTCAACCAGGCGTCGATAAAGGGTCCGATCAGCCACGCCCAGACCGTTCCCTGATGATAGGCGGCATCTCTGGCGCGAAGGTCTCCGAAGTAGATCGGCTTGTAGTCGCGATGGTCGCGCGAGAGACTGCGCAGCCCGACCGGCGTCAGCAACTTGTGTTCGACGGCATCCACTACCGAGCGCCATCGCGATTCGTCGAGGATCGGGTGCTGTAGGGCAATCGCGAGAATCTGATTCGGGCGAAAACTGGGATCATCGCCCTGCTCGCCGTCGATGACATCGAGCAAATAGCCACCCTCCTGGCGCCAGAACCTCTCATTGAACGATTGCCGCGCCCTGGTCGCCATCAGCGCCCACTCGCTCGTCTCCTCCCCGGCCATCTCCCCCCACTCCACCATGCACCGGAGCGCGTTATACCAAAGAGCTTGAATTTCGACCGGCTTGCCGCGCCGAGGGGTCACGACCCACCCGTCCACCTTCGCATCCATCCAGGTGAGCTGATATCCCTCCGCGCCCGCCCGCAAGAGCCCATCGTGCCGATCCACGCCGATACCGAAATGGGTGCCGTTGTGATGATGTTCGATGACGGATTTCAAAACGGTCCGCAGGGCCAGCAGAGTCTCGCTGTCGCCGGTCACCCGGTGATACCGGTCCAGCGCGTGAAAATACCAGAGCGTCGCATCCACCGTATGGTAGAGCGCCTTCCGCTGTCCCTCAGGGAACAAATTGGGCAGGAGTCCGTCCTGCATATAGTTGGCGAAGGTGCGAAGAATCGACCGCGCTTCTCGGTATCGGCCGGTACAGAGCGTGAGTCCGTCTAAACTGATCATCGTGTCGCGTCCCCAGTCGGTGAACCAATGATAGCCGGCGATCACCGTTCGCGCTTCATCGCCTGACGCTCGTGCAAGCGCTTGCTCTTCCATGCGCGAACCCGGGAGGACGATAAACTGGTCTGCCGCAAGCGTCAGCCATCGTTCAATATCATGCTGACTTGCATCCGGCAGCTGTGCCACCAACTTATTGAGCCGTTGCGCTTCCGCGTCAAAAATCGCTTCGGGAGTGAACTCGAGGTGTTCCCACGGCTCCGTGCTGGACACAAACGCGATGGGCAGACCCGGCATCAGGTCCGCGCTGAAGTAGCCGGGACTTGCGAGGCTTTCGACATGTTCAGCCCCGCGATCGCGGTCCACTCGATAGGACACACCTGGACTCAACAGCGGGTCGGCCACAAAGACTCCAGCGTGAGGCCGCAGGCACATTTTGAGCGACGGGGCATTTTCGCACAGAGACATTTCGTAACGCCCGTCGAGCACCGTGAGCGGAAAGGGAGGCTTCCTCGCGTCATGGAGCGGCGCATCCAGCATGCGAAAGGTCACGAACGGGCGGAGATGCAACCGGACCGAATCACCCTCCAGCAACCGGTATTCCACATAGACCGAGTTGTGACCGTACGGCATGATGACGCGCTTTTCCAGCTGCCTGCCCTTGAATGAGCAGCGCCAGACAGGAGTTTGCCACTCACGGGTGAACGCACTGATCACCTTTGTCAGGTCGCTCTCCAAGCGCCCATCTTCAAACTCGATGCCGCTGAGGAGCACGGACTCTCCCTCCACCACGACTTCTTCGTCCAGGCGGGGAATCATGACTGTCCGCCCCCAAGGCGAGGGAAGATCGGGCACGAACATCCCGTGGTAACGGCGAGTCGGGGCGCCGAGCAATGTCCCGGAGGCATAGCCGCCGAGACCATTCGTCACCAGCCATTCTCTGGAGAGCAAGGCATCGCTGTCCTGAAGCTGCTCCAGCGGCACAGAGAGAGTCATATTATCGACTTGCACCATGGTTATACCGTTCCTATCGGACCTCGCTCCTCCAAGACTGACCTCCCGTTCTTAACCTTGGCGGAATACAACGCTGCCGATTCACCAGGAATGACCCATCCGGTTTCGGTCAAGGGCTCGATGACTCCGGGTCCTCCGTATTCCGGCGCATCGCTCGACCAGAGCAGGTGCCAGGTTCGCCCATCGGGCGGGGCAAGCAATGGTTCAGGAGCGGGACGATAGTCGCAATCCGCCCCCAGATTGATGAGCAGCAGCCGATCATCGCCTTGTTTACCGGCATACCGCAGGACGAACGCTGCCGGTCCGATCACGGCGCCATCCAGCCGGTCACGAGCCTGTTGCGCGATGACCGGATCTTCCCGCCGGAGGCGAAGCAGATCTCGATGCAATCGGACGGACCCGGCATGCCGCTCGCGCTCCGACCAATCGATTTTGGAACGCTGGAACACGGCAGGGTCGCGAGGATCAGCGACGGCCGCCTGAGCCCCCGCGGAGGCATAACTCGGAAACTGAGCGAGGAACTGCTTTCTCCCTTGGTGGATCTGCCGGGCCAATTCGCCAGGTGGAAAGTCGGCGAAGAACAAAAAGGGAGCGGATGCCCCGAACTCCTGCCCCATGAATAACATCGGTGTTTCGGGAGCCAGCAGGAGGAGCGCCGTCAAGGCGCGATGCAGACCGGGACCGGTCTTCTGGTGCAATCGGTCTCCCCGCAACTGATTGGCCACCTGGTCATGGTTCTGAAGAAAAAATACAAACTGCTCCGCCGGCTCGTCACGAACGGCCGTTCCACGCGGGCCATCTTGCCATTGATAGCGTTGTCCCTGGTAAAGAAACGCCCGCTTTACACAGGAAATCAGCTCCTGCGGCCCGCCCCGATAGTCGGTGTAATAGCCTTCGCTTCGGCCCGTGGCGGCTACACGCGCGCTGTGGTGAAAATCTTCACTCCAGACCGCATCGAGCCCCCATCCCTGTCCGTCCGTCGGTTGAATCGTACAGACCCACTGCGCCTCACATTCGGCGACCAGGATGATCGATCGTGCTCCTGCCGCCTTCCTGGCTGCCTGAGACAATTCTGCGATCACGTGCAGAGGCCCCTCATCATGAAATGCGTGGACGGCATCCAGCCTGAGGCCATCGAGATGAAACTCTTCGATCCAGTAACAAGCATTCTGGATAAAAAACTCCCGCACCTCTTTGGAGCCGGGTCCGTCGAAATTGATCGCTTGTCCCCATTCGTTGGGATATCGATCGGTGAGGTATTCGTCGCTGAAGGCAGGCAGATAGTTTCCATCCGGTCCCAAATGGTTGTACACAACGTCGAGAATCACACCCAGGCCTCGCAGATGCGCCTCGTCCACAAACCGTTTCAGGGCATCGGGCTCACCGTACACATGCGCAGGCGCATAGAGGCCGACCCCGTCATAGCCCCAATTCCATCGACCGGGAAACTCCGCCACCGGCATGATCTCGATAACGGTGATGCCGAGATCCTTCAGGGTATCGAGACGCGTGACGGCTGCATCGAATGTCCCTTCCGGGGTAAACGCGCCGATATGCAGCTCATAGATCACCTGCCCATGCATCGTCAGGCCTGGCCACCCGCGATCCCTCCAAACGAATGTGTCCGGGTCGACGATCAGCGAAGGCCCATGGGGTCCATCCGGTTGATATCGAGAACAGGGATCCGGATAGAGGCTGTTTCCATCCAAGCGATAGCGGTAGCTCATGCCGGCCTTGGCCTCCGGGATGACACCGGTCCAGTATCCATCGGCTCCCCTTGTGAGGGGATGAACGGTTCCATGGGGCTCGAGAACGACATCCAGCTGCGCAGGCTTGGGTGCCCAACAGCGGAATTGCACGCCATCCTGGATGACCTGAGCCCCAAGCCGTTTACGGCCGGCCGACGGGGCTTGATTGCCATGTGGTTGCTCCGGCACGACGGTAGCCGACCCGCTCATGATGCGATTCCTTTGGCAGCCCCGACTGAGAGCAGGATGCGGTTGCGCAAAAATCGCAATACCGCTGCCGCCTCCCTCGGGAGCTGCTGGGACGAGCCAGGCACTCCGTTGTGGATATTCGGGCCAAGGCTTTTCAGTAACGTGCCGTCCAAATAGGCGTGAACAATTTCCGGATGGATCGCTCTGAGGCCGCAGGCTGATTTCATTGGTCGATTCATGCCGTTTTGCGACCGGCCTGTCGCTCACGTTTCGGCAAATGCCGCTTTGGTTGTCCGGACTGTTGCACGCTTCGCTTGAGGAGTGCCATCAAATCCACGACTTTGGCACGGCCAGGCTTTTCCCCGGCTTCGCCTTTGTCCGGCGCTGTCACCACTTCAGTTTTTCCGGCCTTGATCCGCTTATTGATCAATCGCATGAGATCGTCGTGATAGGTGTCCTTGTATTGAACCGGCTTCCAGCTATCCGACATTTCCTCCACCAGTTTGGTCGCCATCTCTATCTCTCGTGGCGTCACGCCTGTCGCCTTTAAGCTCTTCGCCGGAATCTCGAGATCCTTGATCGGCCGAAGTTCGTTGGCATAGCGCAGCGTGTTCAACACCATCATCTCACTCCAGGGAATCAGCGCGGCGATATATTGCCTCGTCCTGATCACAACCGTGGCAATGGCAACCTTCCCTGTCTTGGTCAACGTTTCGCGCAGGAGCGCATAACTCTTTTCTCCCCGTTTATCAGGCGCCAGGTAATACGGCGTCTCAAAGGACGTGGGCGAAATATCTTCCGCGCGCACGAAGCTCAGGATATCGATGGTCTGCGTGGCCTCGACATTCGCGCGTCGAAAATCTTCGTCCGTCAGAACGACGTAACGGCTTTTGTCATATTCATACCCTTTGACGATGTGGTCCCACGCCACTTCCTTGCCCGTCTCCTTGTTGTAGCGCTTGAATCCGACCGGTTTCATGTCGCGACGGTCGAGGAGCGTCAGATCGAAACTGTTCCGGTTTTCGGCCGAATAGAGCACAACAGGAATATTGACGAGCCCAAAACTGATGGATCCTTTCCAGAGCGATCGCGGCATGACGTCACCTTTTTTGAGGTACCAGGGAAAACCCCCGCTCTGAGGTCAGGACGCAGATCATGCAGAGGTGCAGACAATTGACACAGGTCACTGGTTGGCCACAGCCCTCACAGACCACAGGCATCGTTTCGTTAACCTGTCGGCAGCCGTCTCGCCGGCAGGATGGATCAATGCAGCGGCTACAGTCGTAAGGACAAATCCTCATGGTCGTTGCTCGATCATTCCCTCACTGATTTCAGGGATCTCAAAATACCATGCGGGTTCCTGTCGCCAACTCGGATAACCCCTAGCCCGGACTATTCATGAATCCCTGCTCCGGCGTCCGATCCTCTCGCCCGGCGAGGCTGTTCTCGTTCGGCCTCCTCGACGGACTGCCAGTACGCCTGCGTCGGCCTTACGTGCGAGCAACCCCGGCGGGCTCCCGTCTCGAACGCCTCGCGACGGCATTCGTGAATAATCCGGGCTAGCCGCCGCGCCTGCGTCGAGAGCGGGCACTCGAAAACTAGGCCCCTGCCTAGCTGGATTTTCCGCTCTCTCCTCTAGTGTCACATGTATACGCCACCCACCCCGTCAATGGGCCTCTACGTTAGGAGATCACAATGAACGACAAGTCTGGACAAAGTGCTTCAATCTGGATGTCACAGGACGTCCCGGCCATGCCCCCGATAGTCTCAGGAGCTCACGCCGACGTGTGCATTGTAGGGGCTGGAATCGCCGGGCTCACGACGACCTACTGCCTGATGAAGGAGGGCAAATCCATCATCCTGTTGGACGCCGGACAGCCTGGCGGAGGCATGACTCAACGGACGACGGCGCACCTGTCGAACGCCCTCGACGATCGTTACGTGGAAATAGAACGACTCCATGGCAAGACCGGCGCGCAACTGGCGGCCCATAGCCACACGGCCGCTATTGATTGGATCGACAAGGTTCGATTCGAAGAACGGATCGAGTGCGACTTTACGAGGCTGGACGGTTATCTCTTCGCTCCTTCTGATGATGCCCGACACCTTATCGAGGAAGAATGGCAGGCCGCGAGACGGGCCGGCGTCGAGGGTGTCGAGCGACTGGACCGGTTGCCGGGGAATATGTTTGAGACCGGTCCCTGCCTGCGGTTTCCCAGACAGGCCCAATTTCACCCGTTGAAGTACGTGTCGGGTCTGCTCAAGGCCATTCGAGCCGGCGGGGGGCGAGTCTTCAGCAATGCCCATGTTACCAGCGTCGACAGCGATACGCCGATCAAACTGGAAACGAGCCAAGGGAGCGTGGTGACTGCAGATGCCGTCGTCATCGCCACCAATACACCCATCAACAATCTGCTGACCATTCATACCAAACAAGCGGCCTACATCAGTTATGTGATCGGAGCAACCATACCCAGCGGATCGATCGAACCGGCATTATTTTGGGATACGCTCGACCCGTATCATTATGTGCGAATTCATCGGCAGGTATCGGCTCGAGAGGGGGAGCATTCCGTCCTCATCGTGGGCGGCGAGGACCACAAGGCCGGACAGGCCGACGACGGAGAAGCCCGCTATGCTCGCCTGGAGGCATGGGCGCGCGAGCATTTTCCCATGATGAACGCCGTCGTATTTCGGTGGTCCGGACAAGTCATGGAGTCGGTGGATGGCCTAGCCTTCATCGGCCGGAACCCGGGCGACCCAGACAATCTTTACATCGCAACCGGAGACTCCGGTATGGGCATGACCCATGGCACAATTGCCGGACTGCTCATCACCGATCTCATTATGAAACGCGAGTCGCCTTGGTCCTCGCTGTATGATCCTTCGCGCCGGCCGGTGCACGCCGCAGGCGAGTTTATCCGCGAATCACTGAACGTCGCAGCTCAATATACCGACTGGGTAACCGGAGGGGATGTTGAAACCGAGGCACAGATTCCACGTGGACAGGGAGCGGTGCTGAGAGATGGGCTGACAAAGATGGCGATCTACCGCGATGCCCGGGGAGATCTTCACACATGTTCGGCCGTGTGCCCGCATCTGGGCTGCATCGTGGCCTGGAACCATGCAGAAAATACGTGGGACTGTCCCTGTCACGGCTCAAGGTTCGACAAATTCGGAAAAGTTCTCAATGGTCCTGCGACGAGCGACCTCACCCCGCTCAAGCAGGAAGACACCTAGGACAGCGTAGTGGCCGAGAGTCTGTTTCGCACCGACAAATCATATCCCGCACCTTCGACATTCTTATGGCGTGGATGGGAGCAGGTCAGGCGTGGAACGTCCCTAGGACACTTCCCAGCTTTACAATGGGTCGGCGCAGGTTAGGGTGTGGCTCATGCCAAACAGATGAATCCTTCGTGGGCAGAGGAGAAGAAACTGAATGCGTTACTTAGCGCTAGCCGCCGACTATGATGGAACATTGGCGAGTGCAGGCACTGTCGACACGGACACCATCCAAGCCATTGAACGCCTGGTGGCCTCGGGTCGAAAACTCATTCTGGTCACCGGACGGGTCTTGCCGGAAATCTTAGAGATTTTTCCCCAGATATCTCTGTGCGAACGTGTCGTGGCGGAAAATGGCGCCGTCCTCTACCGGCCGGCCACCAAAGAAATCACGCTGCTTGCCCCTCCTCCTCCATCGGCATTCCTGGAGGAAGTCCAACGTCGCAAGGTAGAGCATCTCACCCTCGGGAATTCGATCGTTGCGACCCGGGTACCGTATGAGACGGTCATCCTGGACATCATTCGTGATCTCGGTCTCGAACTGCGCATTATCTTCAACAAGGGCGCAGTGATGGTGCTATCCGATGGCATCAATAAGGCCACCGGGCTGACCGCAGCGCTCAAGCAGTTGGAATTGTCCCCTCATAACATTGCTGCGATCGGAGACGGAGAAAACGATCATGCCATGCTGACATACTCCGAATATGCCGTGGCCGTGGAGAATGCCGTTCCGATGTTGAAGGAAACAGCAGATCGCACCACCGTCGGCGATCATGGCCACGGCGTCATCGAGTTGATCAATGAGCTGGTCGAGAACGATCTGGCGGTAGCGGATCGATCGGTAGCGCGACATCGGATTGCGCTCGGCACACAGGAGAACGGAGGCGACATCACCTTTCATCCGGCGCGACAAAACCTCTTGCTTGCCGGCACGTCCGGCAGCGGAAAGTCTACGCTGGCGACGGGACTACTCGAGCGCCTTGGCGAACGAGGTTATCAATTGTGTGTGATCGATCCGGAGGGGGACTACGAGAATTTTCCACAGGCGATTGTCCTCGGAACTGCACAGGATGGTCCCAGTCACGCCGAAATTCTCACGGCATTGGCCAATCCGAACAACCATGTGGTCGTGAACCTTGTGGGACTTCCTCTACAGGACCGGCCCTCATTTTTTCTCACCCTGTTGCCCAAACTTCAGGAACTCCGGTCGAAATCGGGTCGCCCCCATTGGATGCTGGTCGATGAAACGCATCATCTGTTGCCCGTCGATGGGAACCCCACGGCACCGGGGCTGATGAAGGATTTAGCCGGCATGATTTACGTCACCGTTCATCCCGACCACATCGAACATTCGATCCTCAAGACCGTGGATATTGTGTTCGCCCTGGGCAAATCGCCGGACGAGACGTTGAAGCAATATTGTGCTGCGATCCAACAGCCGGCTCCGGCCGCAACCGCCGCCCGGCTTCAACCGGGTCGAGCGATTATGTGGAATCGCGCCTCCGGGGAGACGCCTTTCGTGCTTGAGATCGCACCAAGCACGATCGAACGCCGCCGGCATCGACGGAAATACGCGGAAGGCGAATTGCCTCCGGAGCAAAGTTTTTACTTTCGAGGGCCGGCCGGACAGCTCAATCTCCGGGCTCACAATTTACTGCTCTTTATGCAGCTCGGGGAGGGCGTCGACCAGGCGACATGGATACATCACCTCCGTTCTCACGATTATTCGACGTGGATCAAGCAGGTTATCAAGGATGAGGCGCTTGCGCAGCGCGTACACGACGTGGAACAGCAGGCTCATATGCCCGCAGAAGAGAGCCGGCAACTGATCCGCAGCGCGATCGAAGAACGGTACACGGTTCCAGCAGGCGGGGATGAACATACTTCTTGACCTGGCACACTGTCGCCCGCACCGCCAGGGGATCGCCTAGTAGCGAAGTTCCCGGTCCTGCGGCATGGTAAAAACAGCCGCGGACATGTATCCCTGGCTAATGTCCACGATACGGAAGGAAATCGGCGACACGAGAACAGCCCCGCTTCCTTCCTTTTTAACCCATTATCGCAAGAGGAGACGATACCATGCCGATCCTTTTATGGCTTCTGGGAGTGCCGATAAGTTTGATTCTGGTGCTGTGGCTGTTCGGTGTCGTCGGGTTCTGATCACGAACCGGGGGACAGGCCGTGCAGGTCGTCGATGAGACGTTGGATAGACGTTACCGCCTTACGCCTCTGTTGTGCGGTCAGCAGGCGGTCGGTTTCCAACAGCAGAACTGTCAGGGATGCCCGTAACTCGCCGACCAGCTCACGATAGCCGGCCGGCGCGGTCTGGTCCGCCTGGACGAATATCATTCGTAATTCCCGACTCATGTCTTCAAGCGATGCAGGACGCCGAAGCAACGTCAAGAGTTCCTGCTGGCGCTGCCGGCGATAATGCCAGCTCACAGGTTGGGTGTCGGGAAGGGCTTTCGTGAATGGGCTGAGTCGCGCCACCTGATCGGCACTCAAAGGGCCCAGCCAATCTTCGGCCATGGCCAGCATTTTCCTTGTGCGCTCTTCGAGACGTTTTGAAGTTGATCCTTGCAGCGTGCGCACGAACTTGTGTTCCTCTTTACGAAACACGTCCTCCAGATTTCGAACCTGCCGCTCGCTGACGGTCATTAATAATGCGCTGCCGTCCGGCACAGCTCGCTCGAACAAATCCTCTCGAAACCGGTCGTAGGACGCGTACATCCACTCCAGGTCTTCACGGGTAAGCCCTCGGCTCACCCGTTGCTGCAACTCTTTCAAGAATTGTTCGTACTGTGGGATCGCCTCGGTCCTGTGCCGTGCGAGGAGTGGTTTTAAGCGGGCCGTGACATCCCGGCGCTGGCCTGCCGTGAGATCCAAGTAGTGATCCAATTGCCAGCTGATCATCCAATCGACATGCCGATACCCAAAGGTAAGCGCGCAACCGCTCAGCAGAACAACCATCGACAGCAGGCAGAGCGCCGCAGTTCGTACCGTCCCCCACATATGCGTCCTTTTCATCGTTGGCCGACCCCCTGAAGGCGGTACATAAGCAGCTCTCGCTTGCATCTGTTCTTTTCCATCAATAACCAGTCAGGCCTCGCACGCATACTGGGGGTCTCCCGAGTACGGTCGCGTACCAGGCCTCGGTACTGTGAGTATCGAATGCGATGAGCTGCAAAATCCTGCAAGGACGGCATTCCTGCAACACCATGTTCATCTTACCAAGGAGGAAATCGATGAAGACCGCACTGCATTCGCTGCTCGCACTGGCGCTTGTTTCACTGGCTGCCTGCTCCAACTCACCGACCGCGTCGAAAACCCGCTCAGAAATGGAGGCAGGCACGAAGACCGGTATGGTCAAGAACATCGTCATCAAGGAAACGATCGTCCCCGATGCCTTAACGGTACGGGCGGGCGACGAGGTTCGATGGATCAATCAGAGACAAGACTCCGTCACCGTGACGATCGATGAACCGCTGGAACACAACGTCTCCTGCCGGAACGGATTTTCCAAGGCGATGGGAATGGGCGTAGACAACTCCACGACCTTATCGAGCAATGAGACCGCTGGTCTCTGTTTTAGCCGGATCGGCACCGTGAAGTATTCCGTACGACCGGCGGACGAAACCAAGACCAGTATGGCTAACACCCATGGCTCGATCACCGTTCAGTAATGCGTGAATAGCAAGCCGCCGCCCACACCATCACGGTGTGGACGGCGGCTCCCCTCAGTACAACCAGTCTCACGTTTAGATCACATTTCACGTCATGAGGGACTGGCGAGTCTAATTTCTCTGGCCCAATGGCGATGCATCTCGATAGCCTTTATGAAGCGGGCTGCGATCTGCTTGGGCGAAGAGTCCGGCGCCAGAACGATTCCTGAATCCTGCGACCAGTCTTTGGGCGTCTGTCTGGTTTTGCTTCCATGTTCCGCCTCCGGGTAGGCTGCCCCGACCGCCGCTTCAAAAAAGGCAACCCCCTTCCCCGTCGCGGCAATCGCCTTGCAATGCAGGTAGGCGTCCTGAACGAACATTCTCGCTTTGGGGGTTCGCAACAATGCGCTGACGCTTTGTTCACCGCCTGGAATGTAGACCGCATCGAATAACACCGATCCCGTCGTCAACAGGCTGAAATCGATCTTCAGCTCACTTCCGTTCGCAGCCTTGAGGCTTCCCGAACGGGTCGCCACAATCTTGCCCTGCCCTCCGGCGGCGACCAAGGCCATCTGCATTCCCTTGACCGCCTCGCCATCGACTCCATCGGCAACCAGAATCGCCACCTTTCTGGTTTGAATGCCTTCCTTTGGAGCCAACACCATGCTCAGCGCCGCAGACTTGTCCAGCGAAGTCACAGCGCGCTTGGGTTGAAAGTCCTTCGGATCACCGTCGGCGGGGATACTCAAATTGAGGAGCCCCTCGATCCTCTTCACCGGCATACCCAAGCCCTCCGCGACCCGCCCAGCCAGGCCCTTGTCGATCTGGGACAGCATGCCGACCATTCGTTCCCGAATCGGGAGGTTCTCGACCTTGCCTAGTTCAAACTGCAACGCCTGCACCAAATGCTCTTGCTCCGGTTCAGACTGACTTCGCCAAAACAGCGCAGCCTGACTGAAATGGTCGAAAAAGCTCTTGCTCCGTTCTCGCACTTTGCTGCCGGGCAGCCGTTCGGCATAACTCAGGAACCCGCCCATATCCGCCTTGGCCTGCATGGGACAACCACCCCCCAATGTATTCGGTTGGTAACTCACCGGCCCGGAATTGATCGTCTGCCGCATATGGCCGTCGCGTTGATTGTTATGCAACGGCGCCAGCGGTCGATTGATGGGAATCTCATGGAAGTTCGGTCCGCCCAGTCGAATGAGTTGAGTGTCCGTATATGAGAAGAGTCGACCTTGTAACAGCGGATCGTTCGTGAAATCGATGCCGGGAACGAGGTGGCCGGGATGGAACGCCACCTGTTCGGTTTCGGCAAAAAAATTATCCGGATTCCGATCGAGCGTCATCTTGCCGATTCGAACCACCGGCACCAGTTCCTCGGGAATGAGCTTCGTCGGATCCAGAAGATCGAAGTCGAACTTCTGTTCGTCCTTCTCCTCCACAATCTGCACCCCGAGCTCCCATTCCGGGTACTGCCCCGCCTCGATCGCCTCCCACAAATCACGCCGGTGAAAATCGGGATCCAAGCCGGAAATTTTCTGCGCCTCGTCCCACAAGAGTGAATGTACACCGAGGAGCGGCTTCCAGTGAAATTTCACGAACCGTCCGACGCCCTTGGCATTCACGAAGCGAAAGGTATGCACCCCGAAGCCTTCCATCATGCGGAAACTCCGGGGGATGGCCCGATCCGACATGACCCACATGATCATGTGCATGGATTCCGGCATCAGGGAGATAAAGTCCCAGAACGTGTCATGCGCCGAGGCCGCCTGCGGCATCTCATGATGAGGTTCCGGTTTCACGGCATGGACCAGATCCGGGAATTTCACCGCATCCTGGATGAAGAAGACCGGGATGTTGTTGCCCACCAGGTCGTAATTCCCTTCCTCCGTGTAAAACTTCACGGCGAAGCCGCGCGCATCCCGCGCCAGATCACTGGAACCTCGGGACCCGGCGACGGTCGAAAAACGCACAAAGACCGGGGTCTTGACCTGCGGGTCCTGTAAAAATTTTGCCCTCGTCAGCGATGCGAGCGACTTATACACTTGGAAATAGCCGTGCGCGGCGGCGCCCCTGGCATGCACCACCCTCTCGGGAATACGCTCATGGTCGAAATGCGTGATTTTTTCCCGTAGGATGAAATCTTCCAGCAATGTCGGGCCGCGAGCCCCCGCCTTGAGGCTGTTCTGATCATCGTTGATGCGCAGGCCTTGATCGGTGGTCAGAAAGTGATCGCCGGACTTCTCCCGCGCGCTGTCAAGGGCAGCGGTTTTCTCATTCTCCCGCTTGGAACGATCTTTGGGCATGGCACAGTCCTCCCCTGGTCGGCCTTCGCCGGCATCTACCGAATTGTTTTCCTGGATGGGCGGGTGCCGGTTTTTCGACCGGATGCTTTGGCCAGCAACGTCTCCTTGCGCTTCATGACACTGGCCTCTAACGATTCCCAATCGATGTCGCACTCTTCGGCTTTCGGAAACATTTCACCTTCTTCTTCCTCGATATGGTGCTTCACCAGTTCACTTAAAACGCTGAACTTGGCCTGAAATTTCTCGTCGCCAGGTTTGAGTTTCTTCAATTCGGCGATGAGCACATGGACGAGGTGGTGTTCCTCAATCGCCTCGTTCATCATGTCCGCTGCATCCACCTCCGCTCGAATTGCCGGATAAATCAAACGTTCTTCCAGGTCGGCATGAATTTCCAGCTCCTGGATCGCCGTTTTTGCAATCTCGCCCCGCTCCCGTCCCTCCGCCGATTCGAAATCCTCAAACAGCTTCTTGACCTTGTCGTGATCCTCTTTCAGCATTTCGAAAACCGTCGAAACAAATCCTGCCGCTCGTGCCATGTTCAGCTCCTTTCCAATGAGACATTCCATACTGCTACGGAAACCTATCATGCATATCGAACGGGGCTAGCTCGTGGAAGCCCTAGTTATCGACGCGAGTGACGACCCTTGTGTACGGACTAGGGCTACTCCTAGTGGACCGGCTAGGGGCGTCACGTATGCTGCTAAAGAATCCGTTCAACACCCTCAACCCTGGAGGTGTAGCCATGACAACGCCACGGTTCATTCCCATTTGCTGCGGTTGCAACAATGTGCGAGACGATTCACGACGTGATGAGAGAGAACCGGGATGGGGAACGTTGGACGCCTATCTCCACACCCATCATCTGACCAGCGGGGACTACCGGTTGACCCATACCTACTGCCCTTCCTGCTCGGTTCGTTTTTCGAAACTGAGCGGTGGCCATGCGGTCACGCCGGAGGTTGCGGCAAGCCGTTCGCTGTGAAACGTGAACGGGCAGACGTAAAACGTATCCAGGAGCACTTCCTCCGACGGATTATGACGCCACCTGCGCGGGAACAGCCCGGGAAAAGTGGCGACGTGTCACGTTTTGCGCCCCACATTTTACGCCTCACGGTTCACGTCTCAAGGAAGGTAAATATCGGCCTTGACCGGCAGATGGTCCGAGGCCAGTCGGCTCCGGGGAGTATCGTGCGCTTCCACTGTGAGTAGCGCCTGAGCGGGAAAGATCCAGATCCGGTCCAGCGCCAACACCGGCCATCGAGCGGGAAAGGTGACCGGAGCAGCCGGGGAACCGAACACCCGACGCAACCCGCGCAAGGATTTTCCCCATCCGTGCCACTCATTCAGGTCTCCCATCAAAATAGTGAGATCACGCCGGCTGAGTGCCAGGAGTTCCAACAATCGATCCGCTTGTTGCGGCCGTTCGCGAGGCCACAGTCCCAGGTGGGTATTGAGCACGTGAACCGTTCGGCCGCAGATTGTGAGCTCGACATCCAGCGCGCCCCTCGGTTCGTGCCGACCCACTGAGAGATCCCATCGCCGTACCCGATCCACCGGGTACCGGCTCAGCAGCGCGTTGCCATACCCCACACCTTCCCGTGACCACACAGGTCCGCCGATGGCTATCATCCCGGTTTTCTGCGCCAGCCACGGCGCAATAGGAGCGTGGTCCTGCCTTGGAAAATCAACTTCCTGCAACGCAATGATGTCCGCGTTGAGTTCTTGCGCGACACGCAGGATGCGACCGGGCTCATATCGCCCGTCCCGTCCGATAGCGCGATGGATATTGTAGGAGGCTACCCGCAGACGCATCGTGCTCCTATTCACACGGCCTCAGGCGGCCGGCGCCACCTGCTGAACGTTGCCGACATCCGGTGGGGTGTCCCTGACCTGTAACCGCCGCGACACGTACCAGGCGACACTCCATGCCGCAGCCATGAGCAGGCCCAGCACGCCAAAGGCGACGGGACTCGGATTGCGCAGGGCTTCCGCCAAACGGTCGACGAACGCCGACATCAGCACAATTCCGGGGCTCATGCCGAGCGCCGTCCCCAGCAGAAAATCGCGGAGCGACAGCGAGGTCGCCCCGGCAACCAGATTGACCATGGAAAAGGGCGCGATAGGCAGGAGCCTGACGATCAGAATCGCCCAGAATCCTCTTTGGGCAATCCGGCGGCTCAAATGCGCCACTCGACGGCCGGCAAAACGCTGCACTCGATATCTACCCAAGGCCCGACCCAGGCCAAAAATGGTCACCGCGCTTAGGAGCGCGCCGGCCAGGGCGGATGGCGCACCGACCAGCGGGCCGAACGCCAGAATCGTCACCACAATCAACACCGTGATAGGAACCGCGAGAAAACCACCCACCAGGAAACCGCCCAGCATGACGAGCGAACCGGTAGGTCCCTGGCCGAGGGCCCGCACGGCATCGACCAGGTCGTTCACATTCATCCACTCACTCAGAGGGCTCCAACGCCACGCAGCCGCCAAGAGGCCCAGCAGGAGCAGCACCGTATATCCAAGGAACACCCGGCGCCCCACATGTGCCCGCTCCCGATGTTGAACCACGGCCCCCAACACCTCATCCGCGGCCATGGGACGTTCGGGGTCGATCAGGAGTTGTTCCGGGATTGAAATGGCTTCGGCGGGGCTCTTGTCGAAGCATCCATCTTCCAGGCTTCGATCGCCGCCCCGCAGGTGATCGATCGCAGGCCCCAGGGAATCCAGCCGCTGGACATGCTCAGCCACCAGCTCAGGCTCGACGCCGAGATGTTCCCCGATCAATCCATTGCGCAATCTCGCAATCACCGCCTGGAGCCGGGAGGTCCCGCCGGATTCGATCGCGAGATTACACTCCGTATCGAATCCCATCGAACGATTCGACACATTGGCCGACCCCAGGCAAACAAAATCTTCGTCAACGATGAGCAACTTGCTGTGCACCGCCACCATGTCCCTGCCCTGCGTGCCCGGCACGGTAGGCGCGTAGATGCGCAGACGTCCATAATGGTCGGCAAGTTCCAGCTCATGCAGGATACGGGAACGGAGCGCATCCATCGTCTGGCGTTCCAACCATCCGTCGCAACTGTGACGAAGAACCAACACGACTTCCGGACCATCCTGCTCCATGAGCCGGGCCGCCAGGGCCCGACTGATCGCATTGGACGTAAAATACTGCGACTCGATATAAATAGAGCGGCGAGCGCGCTTGATTCCTTCCAGATAGGCCAGTTCGATCTCCCGGACCTCAGGTTGCCCCGCATAGGCAGGCTGGGTGCGCATGATACCGACGCCGCACGGTTCCACGTCCGGCACGAGGGCGACCGGCCAGAGCTCCTCCACTGGTCGTTGAATGGCAAGGGGAAGTCGCCGTCCCGTCGCGTTAAACCATCGGTCACGAGCCAACTCACCCAAGGCAGCGGCCGCCTCACCCGACACCATCATCTGAACATCGTGAAACGGCGCATAGGGTTGCCCGTCCGCGTCGACCCGAAGGGGATCCTGGCAAGCATGCGCAGGGGTATCCCATCGGGATTTCGTCAAATCCAGCCCTCCGACAAAAGCAATCGTGTCGTCGATGACCACAAGCTTCTGGTGATGCGAGGCGCCGATAGGATGCTGCCCATCCACCTGATAGGAGAGCCGACGGTGGCCGCTCCAGCCCGTCTGGGCCGTCGGCATCCATTCACGCTCCAGAGCGTAGATCATGGCGAAGTCCCAATTGAGCACATGGACTCTCAGCTTCCGCTTACGCCGTAGGAGCGCCGACACAAACTCCCCGAGTTTCGACGGAAATTCGGACGGCTCTGCCGGACCCCTGACTAATTCGATCTGCGTATCGAGATCCCATCCGACAATCATGATGGAATGTTTGGCGTGCAATGCCACATCCCGAAACGTCTTGAAATACGCTTCCCCATCGATCAAGAATCCGCATCGATCGCTTCGTTCCACACGCCAACAAGTGCGGCCTCGCACTAAAAACGGCTGCGGTGTCTGTTCCTGCGCCTGACATGCCTTCAAAACTTCGGCTCGCTCCATGCAACACCCTCCCGCATCCACGGTCACAGTCGTTCCACGCGCAGTCGGTCTCACAGGCGATGCGCGCAGTCACTTTAACTCAGACCACGCAGGATGCCCAGCTGGTCATACCCCTAGCTGTTCGATCGGCTTCATTCGAGCGGCTATCGGGATGTGTCGAGAGGTTTCCCTAGTACCTCTTGAATCGTGGAACGTTAGAATGAACTTGTCAATCTGAACTGGAGGACGGCCTATGACGATCGCGGCATCAAACCATTCCATCGCGCAGCACCGGTTCGAATGTATTCAAGCCTGTTTGGATTGCGCTCGCATGTGCAACACCTGCGGGGACGATATGATCGGCATGTCTCATGAAGGGGGAGAGGCAGATGTGATGACACGATGCATCAGGCTCTGCCGGGATTGTTCCGATATCTGCCTCCTTGCAGCCCAGTGGATGGGCCGCACTTCGGCCTTTGCTGTCCAGCTTTGCGCGTTGTGCGCCGAAATTTGTGAGGTCTGTGCGGGAGTCTGTGAGCAACATGCGCCGCATCATGCCCTGTGTGGAGAATGCGCGACAGCCTGCCGCCGTTGCGCTGTAGAATGCCATAAGATGGTGATGGAAACAGTCCCGAGTTCCTCCGGTGGTACGGCCTAGCCGCCCCGCATTTGATCGTCAGTCGCCAGTAACCGGGGAAAGGAGGTCATCATGTTACGCACCATCATCGGAGTCGGCCTGGTAAGTGGAGCCTTGCTGACGGGGTGGAGTCCTTCATGGAACGAGGCGCCGGCTCCGATTCCGCATCCCGGTCCCGGGCCGACCGTTCCACCGAAACCGTCCGACCCCGTTCCGCTTCCACCCGATCCGAAACCGGTGCTGCCGCCCCATCCAGCAAATACTCCGCATGCTTATCTCATGGCGGATCCGGCGACAGATCCACAGAACACCGTGTCCGGGGTGTTGGAAAAAGTGGATTTGATCGCGAAACAGGGACTGCTCAAGACCGATCTTGGTCGGGAAGTGGCTTTTCAAATCCCAAAACCGGAACTCTTTCTCAATTTGTCCGTGGGTCAACGTGTCACCCTCAAACTCGATGATCGCCAACAGGCTGTCCGGGTGATGGACACCACGGCGCCTGAGATTCCCCCCCCTTTCCCCGCAAAATAAGGTACGGTGTCATACACGCCGGTGTCGAACTAGGGGTTTCACTAGTGGGGCGACCTGGCTCAAGGTGCTACTACCCATGCGCATTGTGCATGTTGCGTCTTGGCCCCTAGAGTCCGTCCATGACCTGGCACACAGAGTCATCATTCACCCCCGATGCGATTGACCGGCAGATGAATGCGAGCGAAACCTTCAGTTGGTTGACCGGCAGTGAGATGGGTGGCCGGATCCGGGCATTCGATTGGCGCCGGACCCCGCTTGGGCCGATCGAGAATTGGCCCGCCGCACTCGTGTCCACCCTCGGTGTCTGTCTGACGGCGCAATATCCCATGGCCATCTACTGGGGGTCGGAAGGCTGGCTCCTCTATAACGACGCCTGGCGGCCTATCCTTGGCGATAAGCACCCTTGGGCGCTCGGTCGCGCGGCCCACGAGGTGTGGCCTGAGTTGTGGGACACCATCAGTCCCCTTCTCCATAGCGTCCAGACTACCGGTCAAGCCGTCTGGCGAGGCGACGAACTCTTGCCCATGCAACGGTTCGGCTATACCGAGGAATGTTATTTCGACTATAGCTTCAACCCCATTCGCGGACAAAACGGCGCAGTCGAGGGCATCCTGAATATCGTCCAGGAAACCACCTATCGGGTCTTAAACGACCGGCGCATGCGCCTCCTGCGTGAACTGGCCTCCCGGTCAGGGTTCGCCCATAGCCAGGAAGATGCCTGCAATCTGGCCATGGAAGCGCTCGCTACCGATCAAACCGACGTTCCCTTTGCGCTCCTCTACCATATCGACCGGGATCGTCGGCACGCACACTTAATCGCTTCCACGGGACTGCCTCCGGAAAATCCGGCTCGGCAACAGACCGTGAGCCTCACGCCGGAGGAGCCTGATTCCGGGTGGCCGCTGTCAGCCCCTCTCCAAGAAGGCGTTCCGGTTATCGTCGACGACGTAGGCGACCGCTTCGGGCCACTGCCCGGCGGGTCCTGGTCGGAACCGACCGGGCAAGCCCTCCTCCTGCCGCTCAGCACGGTACGCTGGGATGGCCGTGCCGTCATACTGGTGGCAGGGATCAACCCCCGCCGGCCGCTGGACGACGACTACCGCTCGTTCTTCACCATGGTCGAGTCTCACATCGCAGGAGCCCTTACTAATGCGGAGGCCTACTCTTCCGAAAAACGCCGGGCGGAAGCCCTGACCGAACTCGATCGCGCCAAGACCGCGTTCTTCAGCAATGTCAGTCACGAATTTCGAACACCGCTCACCCTCATGCTCGGGCCGCTGGAGGAGGAACTGCGTGAGCGTCCCCATGCGCCCCGCCTCGAAGTGGCGCATCGCAACAGTCTGCGGCTGTTGAAACTGGTCAACACGCTGTTGGAATTCTCGCGACTGGAAGCAGGCCGCGTTGAGGCGCGCTATGAACCGACCGATCTGGCAGCCTATAGCACCGATCTCGCAAGCCAGTTCAGATCGGCCGTGGAACAGGCAGGATTGGTATTCCGTATCGACTGCCCGCCATTGCCTGATCCGGTGTATGTCGATCGTGACATGTGGGAGAAGATCGTTCTGAACCTGCTCAGCAACGCCTTCAAATTCACCTTCCAGGGTGACATCACGCTCTCACTGCATGCGCAGACGGGCGGGGTGGAACTACGCGTCCAGGATACCGGCGTCGGCATTCCACCGGAGGCCCTCCCGAGGCTCTTCGAACGTTTTTATCGCGTGCAGGATATGCGCAGCCGGACTTATGAAGGAAGCGGTATCGGCTTGGCGCTGGTTCAGGAGTTGGTCCAACTTCACGGAGGAACCGTCCGGGTCAACAGCCAGGTGGACCAAGGCAGCACCTTTGTCGTTACGCTGCCGTTCGGAAACGCCCATCTCCCGCCGGATAAGGTCGTCCCGCACGGCCGACCAACCACACCCACGACGGGAGTCGGGCCCTATCTGGAGGAAGCGCTCCACTGGCTGCCCGAACCGCAACACGCGACGAAGCCGGCGGACGGGAGGCCTGATCCTGCCGAAGCCCCTCTCTCCACAACGAGCGCGGAGACGGCCCGACCCAGGGTTCTCGTGGTCGATGACAATGCGGATATGCGGCAATACATCGCCCGTCTCTTGGCGGATCGGTATCACGTCATTGCCATGCCGGAAGGCATGTCCGCCCTGATCGAGGCCCGCCGGCAACCGCCGGATTTGATTCTCAGCGATATCATGATGCCGCAACTGGACGGCTTCGGACTGCTTCAAGCCCTGCGCGACGACCCCGCCCTCAAGACCATTCCCGTCATTTTGCTCTCCGCGCGCGCAGGCGAAGAGTCCAGAATCGAAGGGCTGGGGCGTGGCGCGGACGACTATCTCGTCAAACCTTTCGGCGCCCGTGAATTACTCGCGCGAGTCGCCACCCATCTCGACATGGCGCGCGTCCGACGTGAGGCGCAAAGGGAGATTGCACACAGCGAGGCAAGGTTTGAGGCCATCGTCAGCCAAGCGACGGCTGCCGTCGCGCAGACCGATCTCAACGGGCGATTCCTGTTCGTGAATCAACGCTTCTGCGAGTTGCTCGGATACAGTGCAGCTGAACTGCTCGGGATGAACATGCAGCAGGTCACCGATCCGGATGACCTGCCGGCCAACCTCGTGCTCTTTCATCGGTTGACCGCCGGCGGTCCGGACTTCGTGATTGAGAAGCGATACCGGCGAAAGGACGGCTCCGCGGTCTGGACCAGAGTCAGTGTGGGCGGGGTTCGGGAAGACGGCGAACTGCGCCATATCCTGGCCGTGGGGCTCGACATCACCGACCGCAAACGTCAGGAAGCGGAACTCCTGGCCCTCACCCACCGACAATCCCTCTTGTACGACCTGGCCGATGTCGTGAACCGGGCGGAGGCCTTGACCGGCCTCTACGAGAAAGCCATCGACACGATCATCGAGGCCCTGCATGCGGACCGCGCCTCGATTCTTCTGTTCGACGACGAGGGCGTGATGCGCTTCGAAGCCTGGCGCGGCCTGTCGCAAGCCTATCGAGAGGCAGTCGAGGGCCATTCCCCCTGGATTCCCGACCAGCAGGATCCCCCGGCCATCTTCATTCCCGATGTCGCCGCATCCGACCTCCACACGTCTTTGCGATCCGTTATTCAGAGCGAAGGTGTCTCCGCGCTGGGATTTATCCCGCTGACGTATGGCGGCCGGTTACTCGGCAAGTTCATGATGTATTTCGACCGGCCCCACGTGATGGACGAGCAGGAGATAGGCTTGGCCCAGACGATAGCCAGGACACTGGCCGTCGGGATCGAACGGGCTCGGGCCGGCGAGTTATTGCGGTCCAATGAGGAACGACTTCGTTTGGCCATGGCAGCCGGCTCGATGGGTGCGTGGGACGCGGACCTCTCGACCGGAGCAACCGATTGGGACGCCAAACAATACGAGTTGTTCGATAGACCGAAAGACAAGCCCCTCACCCATGCGGAGCAGTTCTACGAATCCATCCACCCCGACGATGTGCCCCGCGTGAGGGAAGCGGCCGCGCAAGCCGAGCTGACGGGTTCATTCTCTCAAGAATTTCGAGTGATCGCGCAGGACGGCTCGATCCGCTGGCTCTCCGGGCACGGGACGGCGGTGAAGAACGACCAGGGACAGGCCGTCCGGATGGTCGGGATCAATTACGACATTACGCGACGAAAGCACGTGGAGGAAGCCCTCCAGCGGTCCGCCTCCGACCTGGAGCAGCGGGTCGTGGAACGCACCCTCGAACTGTCTCAGTCCCGGGAACAGCTGCGGGCGCTCGCCACCGAATTGAATCTCGCCGGACAGCGGGAACGGCAACATCTGGCAACTGAACTGCACGATTATCTGGCGCAACTTCTGGCCCTGAGCCGAATCCGTCTGGCCCAGGCCAAACAGCAACCCATGACGACGGCCCTGGGAAAGATCCTGAGCGAGTTGCAGGACGTGATGGATCAGGCCCTGACCTATACCCGCACCCTTGTGGCCCAACTCAGCCCGCCGATTCTGAAAGAATTCGGATTGCCGATGGCCCTAAAGTGGTTGGCGGAACAAATGATGCAACGGGACCTGCAGGTATCCCTGGAGCTCGGAACAGATCATCTCGCCCTGCCTGAGGACCAGGCCATGTTGCTGTTCCAATCCGTACGCGAACTGCTCATGAACATCGTGAAGCATGCCTCTGCCAAACAGGCCCGGATCACGGTCAGGGAAGAGGAGGGATGGCTGCATATCACCGTCGCAGACCAGGGCCGAGGCTTCTCCCCTCCCGATTCCATTCCTGCGACGAGATCCTCGGGCATCTCCGGCTTTGGACTTTTCAGCATACGGGAGCGTATGCTCGCGCTTGGCGGCCGTTTTGAATTGCAATCCCATCCCGGTCAAGGCACCGAAGCCACATTGACCGCACCGCTTGCACCGAGACAGCCTCGCGCGAAACCACAGGCAGGAGCCGACGCGAGCGTACCGGGCGCTCTGTCTCACAAGACGGCACACGCGGCGACTGTGCGGGAAGGCCTCGCCGACGAACGTGAACCTGTCGATCGCCCCATCCGCGTCTTGATCGCCGACGACCATGCCATGGTGCGACAGGGCTTGTGCGGACTTCTGGCCGCCTATGGGAATATCCAGGTCGTGGGAGAGGCAGCCGATGGTGAAGAGGCCGTCACCCTGACGATACAGCTACAGCCCGACGTCGTCCTCATGGACGTCAACATGCCGCAAATGGACGGAATCGAAGCCACCAGGCGGATCAAGCAAGTCCTTCCGGCGACGATCGTCATCGGGCTCTCCGTCCAAAACGCTGCCCATGTGGGACGCGTGATGAGAGAAGCAGGGGCTGCGGCCTTTCTCAATAAAGAGGCCGCCGTGGAAGACTTGTACCAGACCATCCAGGTCGCCCGGAAGGAACTGCTGCAGGTCCCATGAGACGATTCCAACAATCCCCCAATCCCCTGCTGTCCGGAGCAATCGTCTTCTCTCTGGCAACCGTCTTCGTGCTGGATTTTTACACGCCGCTCGGCATCACCGTGTGGGTGCTCTACCTGATCCCGGTCGTGCTCGCCTATCTCTTCTGGTTTCCTGTCACGCCGGTGGCCGTGGCAGGAGCGGTGACAATCCTCACTCTAGCGGGCCTCTTGCTCAGCGCCCCTGGCATCGACCCCTCCGTTTCACGCATCAATCGCCTGGTTGGAATCATTACCTCCTGGGCGCTGGCGGCCTTCGGCGCGCATTTCATCCGCAACCGGATCGCCGTGCGCAAAGAAGAATGGATACGGGCAGGCCAGACGCTCCTCAGCGAACGGATGATGGGAGAGTTGGCGCTGAACAGCCTGGGCGAAAACCTGTTGCATTGCCTCGCAAAATACCTGGGAGCTGAGGCCGGCGCCATTTTCATCGACGACGGGCGCGGCTTTCACCGCACGGCGACCTATGGCGTCCCGGAAGGCACTGCCATGCCGGAACGGTTCGCAGCGGGCGACGGACTCCTGGGCCAGGCGCTACAGCACAAACACACGGTCGTGGTGCATGACTTGCCGGAAGGGTATTTCACCATCGGCTCCGCTTTGGGACGGAGTGCCCCACGCCACCTGATGATCGCGCCGTTGACCGTCGATGGACGCGTCAACAGCGTTTTGGAACTCGGATTCTTTACTCGCGTGACGGAATCCGACCGGGAGTTTGTCGATCGCGTGGCGGAATCGATCGCCGTCGCCGTCCGGTCGGCCCGATACCGGACTCGCCTTCAGGATCTCCTGGAGGAGACCCAGCGGCAAGCCGAAGAGTTGCAAGTGCAAAGTGAGGAACTCCGCGTCGCCAACGAAGAACTCGAGGAACAGAGCCGGGCGCTGAAGGAATCGCACAGCCGCCTCGAACAGCAACAGGCGGAACTGGAACAGACCAACTCCCAATTGGAAGAGCAGGCTCAAATCCTTGAAATTCAGAAGGAAGATCTCAATCAATCGACGGCGATTCTCGAATCGCAAACCAGACAGTTAGAGCGGGCCAGTCGCTATAAGTCCGAGTTTTTGGCCAACATGTCGCACGAAATGCGGACCCCCCTGAACTCGACGCTGATCCTGACGAAACTGTTGGCCGACAATCCACAGGGCAACCTCACCGCCGACCAGATCAAGTCCCTCACAACGATCGAATCCTCCGGCCACGACCTGCTGGCGCTGATCGACGACGTCCTGGACCTGGCCAAGGTGGAGGCCGGACGTATCGACCTCACCCCGCAACCAGTGCCGATCCCGCGGCTGCTCGACAGCTTGAGATCGATATTCAAACCACTCGCGGAACAACGGGGGCTCCGGCTCACCATGCAACAGCGGCCGGGCACGCCCGACTCGTTCGAAACCGACTCGCAACGGCTCGAACAGGTGTTGAAGAATCTCCTGTCGAACGCCATCAAATTCACCGAGGTCGGCGAAGTGTCGCTGGAAGTATCCCGCCTCTCGGACGGGCGTCTGGCGTTCACGGTTCAAGACAGCGGCATCGGCATTCCGCAAGACCAGCATGAGTTGATTTTCGAACCCTTCTGCCAGGCCGACGGCACCACCAGTCGAAAATACGGGGGAACCGGACTCGGACTCTCCATTTCGCGCGAATTCGTTCGATTGCTGGGGGGAGACATTCATCTGACGAGTACCCCGGGCCAGGGCAGCAGCTTCACCGTGCTCCTCCCCCAACGCTTATCGTCCGCGCCATTTCCTACGCCTGCCCGTTCCCTCCATCCACAATCGCCGCCCAAACCGATGAGGCCCGGCGACATTCCCCCCATCCCTGCAATCCCGTCTGAGAGCCGGGTGGCGACGACACACATCGAGGATGATCGGGAACAGCTGGCCGCCAACAGGCGGGTGATTTTGATCGTCGAGGATGACGAACCCTTTTCGAAGATTCTTGCGGACCTGGCCCATGAACTGAATTTTCAGGTCCTGGTCGCCACGACAGCGGCCGATGCCCTGGCGCTGGCCTCGCGCTACCTGCCGAGCGCGATCATCCTCGATATCGGACTTCCCGACCACTCCGGGCTCTCCGTCATCGATCGCCTGAAAGCCGATCCCCGGACGCGACATATTCCGATTCACGTCGTCTCGGGTCACGATTATGAGAGGACCGCGCTCTCGTTAGGCGCCGTCGGCTACATGCTCAAACCGGTGAAACGGGAGCAGCTGGTGGAGGCCTTCCGGCAATTCGAGACCAGGCTGACGGATAAACCGCGGCGAGTGCTGATCGTGGAGGACGACCCCGCCCAGCGGGAGAGCCTGCGTCTACTGCTCGGTTCGGACGAAGTCGAAACGATCGGCGCGGACAGCGCGGCGGAATGTCTCGCCCATCTCGCCGAGCGAACCTTCGATTGCATGGTGCTCGACCTCACGCTGCCCGATGCGTCGGGCTTTTCGTTGCTCGAAACCCTCAGCCGGGAGGAGCACCTCGCGTTTCCACCGGTGATCGTCTATACGGGCCGGGAGCTTTCTCCCGATGAGGAGCAGCGGCTGCGCAAATATTCGAGTTCGATCATCATCAAGGGCGCGAAATCTCCGGAACGGTTGTTGGACGAAGTGACCCTGTTTCTGCACCAGGTCGTGACGGCGCTTCCACCGGAGCAACAGCGGATGTTGGAGAAGGCGCGCAGCCGGAACGCCGTGCTGGAAAGCCGGCGCATTCTCATCGTCGAAGACGACGTACGGAACATTTTTGCCTTGAGCGCGGTCCTGGAACCGCATGGGGCGAAGATCGAGATCGCGCGGAACGGCCGCGAGTCGCTGCGCATCCTGGAGGAATCGCTTCAACACGACGACCGGCTGATCGATCTGGTGCTGATGGATATCATGATGCCTGAAATGGACGGCCTCACGGCCATGCGCGCCATCCGCGAACGGCCCGAATGGGACACACTTCCCATCATCGCCCTGACGGCCAAGGCGATGAAAAACGACCAGGAGCAGGCGCTGGCCGCCGGGGCGAACGACTACATGGCCAAACCGCTCGATGTCGATCAATTGCTGTCGCTCGTGCGCGTATGGATGCCCCGATGACCTCCGACACGGCGATGAAGACAGAAAATATCGAACTGCAGCTGTTCCTTGAGGCCGTGTATCAACGGTATCACTATGATTTTCGAGGCTACTCCAAGGCCTCGATCAAACGGCGGCTCCTGCTGGCACGCGAACGCATCGGGTGCACCACCTTTTCCGGGCTACAAGATAGGATGCTGCACGATCATGCGGTGCTTCCTCAGTTGCTGGACTACCTGACCGTGCAGGTCAGCGATATGTTCCGCGATCCCGGCTATTTTCGCGCGCTACGGGAACAGATCCTTCCCCACCTCAAGACCTATCCCTCGTTGAAGGTCTGGGTGGCCGGCTGCAGTTCGGGTGAAGAATTGTACTCCCTCGCCATTCTGTTCCGTGAGGAAGGGCTGGAGAGTAAGACCATGTTTTATGCCACCGACATCAATGCCGGCGCGCTCGCCAAGGCAGAGGCCGGGGTTTACGATCTCCAGCGGATCGCTCTCTTTACGAGGAACCACCGTCTGGCCGGCGGGAGGGGTTCGCTATCAGACTACTACACGGCCGCGTACGGGGCGGCCAGGTTCGATAAAACGCTCCGGCGGCGGACGGTCTTTTCCGACCATAGTCTGGTCTCGGATTCGGTCTTTGCCGAGGTGCATCTGGTGTCCTGCCGGAACGTGCTGATTTATTTCGACCGGCCGATGCAAGACCGCGCGATCGGCCTGTTCAAGGAGGCCCTCGTCCGAAAAGGATTTCTCGGTATCGGCGCCAGAGAGAGCCTCCGTTTCAACGCCCACGTCAAGGCGTTCACGGAGTTACTTCCCGGCGAGCGGATTTATCAGAAACGAGGCGATGAGTGACGGCTCTCCCCCTGCATGGATGCCTGCGAGAACCACGCGCCATCGTCATCGGCGCGTCCGCCGGCGCGGTCACCGCGCTGTCGTGCCTCCTGCCCCCGCTGGCGGCAGACTTTCCGCTGGCAATTCTGGTGACGGTACACGTGCCGGCCGACAAGCCCAACAGTATTCCGGCCTTGTTGCGGACCAAGTGCCGGATTGCGATCAAGGAAGCAGAGGATAAGGAGCCCATCGTGCCCGGAACCGTCTACTTCGCTCCGCCCGACTATCATCTTCTCGTGGAGCGGGATCGACGCCTGTCGCTGTCCAATGAGGAACCGGTGAACTTCTCCCGCCCGTCGGTCGATGTGCTCTTCGAATCGGCTGCGGACGCGTACGGCAAGGACTTACTGGCGATCATTCTCAGCGGCGCGAACGAGGACGGCGCCAAGGGGGCTCGCGCAGTCCGCGAAGCCGGCGGGATCGTCGTGGTGCAAAGCCCGGATTCTGCCGAAGCCCGCATGATGCCGGAATCCGCCTTGACGGCCTGTCCGAAGGCGCGAGCGATGAACCTGCATACACTCGCGGAGCTGTTGTGCGCCTGTGGAGGCACCGTCCAGTGCTGACCGATTCACCGGCCAAATTCCTTTTAGTCGACGACCATGAGTCCAACCTCGTGGCCCTGAGCGCCGTCCTGTCCCGTGACGACGTCGAAATGTTACGCGCCAGGTCCGGGAGGGAAGCGCTCGAGCTGTTGCTCCAACACGACATCGCCCTGGCTGTCATCGATGTCCAGATGCCGATCATGGACGGCTTTGAACTGGCGGAACTCATGCGTGGCTCCCGGCGCACCCAGCATGTGCCGATTATTTTTCTGACGGCAGGGCCTCAAGACAACCTGCGCCGCTTTCGCGGCTACCAGGCCGGCGCGGTGGATTTTCTCTACAAGCCCATTGAGCCGGACGTGTTGCGCAGCAAGACCGGGATTTTCCTGGACCTGTACCGGCAGCGGGAGGAGCTGGCCCGGCAGCGTGACACATTCATCACGCTCGCTGAAGAAAAGGCCCGCCTCCTGCGGGAACGCGACGAGGCCGATCGTCGGCTGCGCGAAAGCGAAATGCGCTTCAGGACATTGGCCGACAGCGCGCCGGTGATCATCTGGATGAACGGACCAGCCGGCTGCGAATTCGTCAACCAGACCTGCCTCGATTTCCTGGGCATCGACCACCTGGGCCAGATCGACATATTCGACTGGGCTCGCCACGTCCATCCGGACGATCGCGACCAGGCGGCCGCGGTCTACCGGCAGGCGGTCGAGGGCCGAACCCGTTTCGAGGCCTCTTTGCGCTGTCGTCGACGGGACGGCACCTATCGATGGATTCGTTCTGTCGGCATGCCGAATCTCTCTGCCGACGGAGGCGTCCTGGGTTATATCGGGGCGAGTTTCGACGTCACCGAAAGCAAGGAAGCCGAAAAACGCCTGCAACGATGGAGCGTGGACCTTGAACGGGCCGTCAGCCAAAAAACATCGGAGTTGCTGCAATCGCAGGAGCAGCTTCGTGCGTTGGCGACGGAGTTGAACCTGACCGAGCAACGGGAACGCAAACGACTGGCCACGGAGCTCCACGACTACCTGGCCCAACTGCTTGTGGTCGTGCGGATGAAATTACGGCAGACCATTCCTCTGGTCACGGGGGAACGGATCCCCGAACTGTTGAAAGACGCCGACCATGCCCTGACTCAATCCCTGGACTACACCCGGTCGCTCGTCGCAGAGTTGACGCCCCCCACCCTCAAGGAATTCGGCCTGCTCCAGGCGCTGACCTGGCTGGCCACACAGATGCATCGCCACGGGCTCACCGTCACCGTACGACAGGACGCAGCGCCTCTGCCGCTGCCGGAAGACCAGGCGGTGCTCCTGTTTCAATCCGTGCGCGAACTGCTTTTTAACGTGCTCAAACATGCCAAGGCTACAGAGGCGACCATCGTGCTCACGGTGAGAGCCGACGGCCAGTTGGAGGTGGTGGTCGCCGATGACGGCTGCGGGTTTGTCACTGCGCCGAAGAATCGACCCGGAACCACCGCCAACCGCTTCGGGTTGTTCAGCATTCAAGAGCGCATGGCCGCGATGGGTGGGCAATTGGTCATCGAATCCGTCCTGGGCGGCGGGACACGCGCCACACTCACGACGCCCTATTGGAACAGCCGGGAGAAACCGGAGGACGACGACACCCTGACCCCGGCGGAATCACGGGCACCCTCGCTGCGGACCCGGTCCACAGACGTGGAGCACCTTTCCCATTCTCATCATCCCACGTCGAAAATCGGCATTCTGCTGGTAGACAACCACGCCATGGTCCGCCAGGGATTGCGGAGCGTGCTGGAACATTATGACGACGTCGCGGTGGTGGGCGAAGCTTCAACCGGCCGCGAAGCCATCGAGTTCGTGGAACGGCTGCGGCCTGCGGTGATCGTCATGGATATCAATATGCCGGAGACCAACGGGATCGACGCGACGGTCGAAATCAAGGCACGGCATCCGGACGTGGCCGTCATCGGACTCTCTGTCCACAACACTGCCGAGGCACGGAAGGCCATGCTGCAGGCCGGCGCCACCACCTTGCTCTCGAAAGAGTCGGCCGTCGACGAACTCTACGCCGCGATCCGACAGGCGCTGGCAGACGAGGGAGTGCCACGGTGAGTCGCCGGTCACCACATGACGATGGAGCGCCAGCGATGCCCCAAATCCGCGGTCGGGACGGACATTCGTACGATGCCTGCGTCGATGGTCACCCTGGCATGTTCGATTTGGGCATCCGTCGGGATCGGCACGTATCGTTGATGCGACCCGCTGCTGAGAATGATGCCCTGCCGGGCGAACTCAACGGCAATCTCCTCGGCACTGGCCATCTCCGGCATCGCTCGAAAGTCTGCATAGACATTGAACGTGCCATCGGACTCGGACACCTCAATCAAGGGGCCTTGCTGAACAGCGCGAGAGGAACCGAGTGAACCGGCAGTTGTCTGTGCGGATGCTTGCCGGGAGTCATTCAATCGCATTCCATCGATCTCGCCACCCAATGTCTGCTTCATACTTGCTCCAATCGTTTTGCCATCATGTTGAAGGAGTCTCGCTGTGTCCTGCCGGTACCTTACGGCATACTGTCGGGCAAACCACTAGGATTTTCCCGCGGTCCAGACCTGGAAGACGCTAGCGGTTTGCCTAGTTGTTCACCCGGGCCCGACATCCTAGTATCAGGTCCGCCGCTTGAGTCGGTCTCTGTTCTCGCACAATGAGGCACACTGAGATGCATTCGACAGACGGAGACAACCCCACTGCTTCCGAGATTCCGCTTCAGATTGATCTCCTCCTGTCGCGTCTGGCTGCGATCGTGGAGTCGTCCGATGACGCCATCATCTCCAAAGACCTCAATGGCTGCATCATGAGTTGGAATCAGGGGGCGCAACGCCTCTTCGGATACACAGCACAGGAAATGATCGGACAGCCGGTGCATCGCCTGATCCCCCAAGACCGACTCGATGAAGAACCCAGAATTCTGGAACGCCTCCGCCTGGGGCAACGGATCGACCATTACGAAACGGTGCGGCAGCGCAAAGATGGAACGATGATCGACGTTTCGCTTTCGGTGTCGCCGATCAAGGATCGGGGAGGCCGAATTGTCGGCGCCTCAAAAGTCGCCCGGGAGATTTCGGAACGAAAACAGGGTGAGCGTGACCTGGCAAATCTGGTCGAAGCCCTTCCGGTCGCGGTCTACACGACCGATGCCGAGGGACGAATCACGCGCTACAATCAGGCGGCTGTGGATCTCTGGGGATCCAGACCCGTGCTCGGCACCACCAGATGGTGCGGCTCATGGCGGGTCTACTGGCCAGACGGTCGCCCCATGCCGCTTGCAGCCTGTCCGCTCGCCCAGTGCCTCAGGCTCAATCGCCCGATACGCGGACTTGAAACGATCATTGAACGCCCGGACGGAACCCGGGTCCCGGTCGCACCCCACCCCACCCCCCTTCGCAACGCGGCCGGAGAATTGGTCGGCGGGGTGGACGTGCTCATGGACCTCACGGAACGGAAACGCGCGGAACGCCAACTGCAGGAGTCCGCGGCTGAGCTCGAACGTCGCATCAAGGAACGCACGCATGAACTCGTCCTGTCTCAGGAACGGCTGCGGGCACTGGCCTCGGAACTGACGTTGACTGAACAACGCGAGCGCCGACGGCTCGCCGTTGAATTGCACGACTATCTTGCGCAGCTCGTCGTGGCCAGCCGGCTCAGGCTTTCGCAAGCCATCTCCAAGGTTCAGGATGAAACCGCATCCGCCGCGCTGACGAACGTGGACGGGATGCTGGATCAGGCCTTGACCTACACCCGATCGCTCGTGGCCGAATTGAGCCCTCACATCCTCTACCAATTCGGCCTCTCCAAATCGCTGGTCTGGCTGGGAGAGCGGATGAAGCAACACGCGCTTGAAGTCACGGTCAAAACGGGTCCGACGTCGTTTACCCTGCCCGACGACCAGGCCGTTCTCTTGTTTCAATCGGTCCGCGAATTGCTGTTTAACATCGTCAAACATGCCAAGACAGATCGCGCTGTCATCACGATCAACGTCGATGAGCAACGGGAGCTGTGGATCTGCGTCGAGGATGAAGGCGTCGGATTCGACGTGACGGAACTGACCGACGGCGAGGACAGCCGGGGAAAATTCGGCCTGCTCAGCATCCGGGAACGGATGGAAACGCTGGGAGGAGAATGCGAACTCTCCGCCGCGCCCGGCGCCGGCACCGTCGCGATCCTCCGCCTGCCGCTCTCCGGGAGCGCCACCGCCTCGCCTTCCACGCCACCCACCACGGTTCCTTCGCATACGCCGGCCGCCGCGTCCAAAGACCCTGCCCGACGGATCAGAATCGTGCTTGTCGACGACCACGCCATGGTCCGGCAAGGACTGCGCAGCATACTGGATGGCTATGCGAACCTGATCGTTGTCGGCGAGGGAGCCGACGGCCAGGACGCCGTCGTGATGGTCCGTTCGCTTCGCCCGGATGTCGTGATTATGGACGTGAACCTGCCGCTCATCGACGGCATCGAAGCCACCCGCATCGTGTCGCGCGAATATCCCTCTATCGCCGTCATCGGCATCTCGGTGAGGAACGACCCCCAGGTGCATGTCGCCATGACTGAAGCCGGAGCGGTGGCATTCCTCCCGAAAGAATCCGCAGCCAGCCAACTCTACGAAATTATCCTCCGCCATTGCCCTGCGATCGCTATATGAGATTTCGCCCCTGACGGAGGAGGACTAGGGTATCCCCCAGTTCTCAATCGTCTTCCAACGCGGTATGCTGTTTGTACCCGTGTGTACCGCCGCTTGCCTTGCTGTTCCGACCTGACCGACTCTCGTGCCTGCACTGGGTATGTCCTTCGATGAAGAGCCTGCGAAAGGCCTTCATCGCACGATGTGACGGCATCAACCGAAGGTATGTTGTTCTCGCATGACCTCGATGCTCCTCACATTGCAGCGTGTGGTCCTATCGGCCGCCGGACTGGCTATCGCGTTCCCAGCCCTCACATTGCTCTGCTGGGCCTACGACCATTCGATCCTGTACCATCTGCATACGTCTTTCCGCACACTGAAACCCACGACCATGTTGGCGGTCCTCTTCTGCGGCCTATCCCTCTGGTTGCAAGCTGAAGAGGGCGCCGTCACGACCGCACGGCGGTATGTTGCACAGGGCTCCGCGATCGTCGCCTGCCTGCTTGCCAGCCTGATCCTGTCGGAACACCTCCTTGCTCTCGACCTGGGAATCGACCTCTGGCGCATTGCCCTCCCGGAAATCTCCAGCGATGCACATCCTGGGCGCACGGCTCCTGCCACAGCCGTCGCCATTCTGATGCTGGGACTGACACTGTTGTGGCTTGATACCAAACCGTTCGCGACATACTTCTTCGATCAGTCTGCCGCACTCATAGGAGGAACGATCGGCTGCATCGGGCTGGTCGGGTATTTGTACGGGGTTCAGAGCCTTTACAAAGTGGGGACCTTCTCATCCACCTCCGTCTATAGCGCCCTCCTGTTGGTGACATTGGGCCTGGGAATTCTCTGCGCGCGACCGGCGAGGGGCCTGATGGCCACCCTCACCAGCGAGAAGCTCGGGGGGGTGATGTTGCGACGTCTCCTGCCCTTCGCCGTCATGCTGCCGATACTCGCCGGATGGATTCGCATTGCAGCCCAGCGGTCGGGGAAGTACGACTTCAATTTCGGCGTGGCACTGGCTGTGGCCGCTGTGATGCTGATCATGCTGGCGTTCCTCTGGCTTCTGGCAGGAAGCCTGAACCACACCGACGGCCAGAAGAAACACATCATGCAAATTCTCCAACAGCGTGAAGCCCGGCATCGCCTGGCGTTGAGAGCCGGCCGCATGGGCACATTTCACCAGGACCTCGACGACGAGTCGCTGGTGTTCTCCCCTGAACTTGAGGCCATTTTCGGCCTCCCTCCCATGAGCTTCGCCAGCACCTTCGCGGCCTTTCAACAACTGATTCATCCCGATGATCGACAACGGGTGCAGCAGACCGTTGCCGAGGCGGTTGAAAACAGGACCGCCTACGACCTTGAGTGCCGGATCCTTCGCACGAGCCCTCCCGGTGAGAGTTGGATTGCGGTGACCGGGCAGGTGCTCCCCGACTCGACCGGGCATCCGCGACAAATCACCGGCGTCATGTTCGACATTACCGAACGGAAACGATCGGAAACCGCGCTTCGACAGAGCGAAGAACAACTGCGGGTCGTCACCGATGCGTTGCCCGGCCTCATCGCCTATGTGGACCGCGATGAACGATACCGTTTTGTGAACGCCGGATATGAACGGCATTTTGGACGGTCTCGTGAGCAGATCGTCGGAAGCTCTGTCAAAGAACTCCTGCAACAGGATTATCCGCAAGTACAACGTTTCATCGAGCGGGTACTGGAGGGCGAGCAGATCTCATTCGAAACTACCAGTCTTGGTGAGACCGACGAACAGACGCTCCTGGCGACCTATGTCCCGGAACGGACAGCCGGGGGAACAGTCGAAGGCTTCTATGTCCTCATCACCAACATCACAGACCGGAAACGGACAGAGCAGGCCCTGAGGGAAAGCGAAGAACGGTTTCGACATCTTTTTGAGCAGGCTTCCGACGGTATCGTCATGGCGGATATGTCGGGCCATTACCTGGATGTGAATAGTCGGGCTTGTCACATGCTGGGATATTCTCGCGAAGAACTGCTCGGCATGGGCGTGACCGACCTGCTCGATCCGCATGACTACAAACGCCTGCGGGAGATCAAGGCCGAGTTGCTGGAAGGACACCGTCATTCCGGTGAATGGAAGTTGCGCAGGAGGGACGGAGCGACACTGTCCGTGGAGATCAGTGCCAAACTCCAGCCCGACAGACGCTGGCATGCCATCGTCCGCGACATCACCGAACGCAAACGGGCCGAGGCCGGGCTGCGGGAGAGCGAAGCCCATTTCCGCATGTTGGCGGATGCCACTCCGGTGCTCGTTTGGATGGCGGGCACCGACACCCGCTGCACCTGGCTGAATCGATCGTGGCTTGAGTACACAGGCCGTCCCCTGGAAGACGAGCTCGGCAGCGGATGGACATCCGGCATTCATCCGGACGATCAGGCCGAGTACCTGCGAGTCTACAAAGCGCACTTCTCGCGGCACGAGCCGTTTGAAATGGAATACCGCCTCCGCCGTCAAGACGGGACCTATGGGTGGATTCTCGACCGGGGGGTGCCGCTCCTGACGCAGAACGGAGAATTCAGCGGGTACCTCGGCTCAGCCATCGACATCACCGACCGAAAGCATGCCGAAGAGCAGTTGCAGCAATGGACGGGCGAGTTGGAGAAGCGGGTGGATGAACGAACACAAGCGTTGGTGCGTTCACAGGAACGTCTTCGTGCCCTCGCCTCCGACCTCAGTGCGACCGAACAACAAGAACGCCGGCGGCTGGCGACGGAACTTCACGATTATCTGGCGCAATTGCTCGTGGTCGGGCGCATGAAACTGGGCCAGGCGAAACCGCACGTGCAAGATTCCAAGACCCTGCAACTCCTGAGCGAGGCGGATGACGTCCTCACGCAATCACTCAACTATACTCGTTTTCTCGTGGCGGAACTGAGCCCCCAGGTGCTCTATCAATTCGGCTTACCTGCGGCGCTCAAATGGCTAGGCGGCCAAATGAAAACCCATGGGCTGACCGTCATCGTCCATTGTGACCGCGATCATCTCCCCATGGACGAGGAAAGCGCGGTCATTCTCTACCAAAGTGTTCGGGAATTGCTGTTCAATGTCGTCAAGCATGCACGGACTACGGAGGCCGCCATTTCCCTCTCGTGCCGCACCCATGACATCGTCACCATCACCGTCTCCGACCAGGGATGCGGATTCAATCTGTCGACAATGACGGAAACCGATCGGGCTCTCCCCGGCCGGTTCGGCCTGTTCAATGTGCAAGAGCGCGTTGAGGCGATCGGCGGGCGTCTTAATTTGGATTCCACGGAAGGCAAGGGCACGACCGTCACGCTGACAGCCCCGATTGACGGCAACTCCCAATCCGAGCCGGGGTCAGCGTCCTCCCGCGCGAAACAACGTGTCGCCGCGCCCGTTCCTCCTTCCGAACGGCTTCGCATCCTCCTCGTCGATGACCACGAAATGGTTCGACAAGGCCTACGGAGCGTGCTGGACAACTACGAGGACCTGGAGGTTATCGGCGAAGCGGGTGACGGCGAGTCGGCGATCAGTATCGCCGCGGCGCTCAAGCCGGATGTCGTGGTGATGGATGTGAATATGCCGAGGATCGACGGGATTGAAGCGACCCGCCGCATCGTCTCAGCGCAACCCGACATCGTCGTGATCGGATTGTCGGTTCAGAACGAACACCATGTAGAAGAGGCCATGACCAGAGCCGGGGCGGCGGTCTTTGTGACAAAAGAACGCGCCGCCGGCCAGCTCTATGAAGCAATCGTGCGCACAGTTCGCACGAGAAAGTAGGAGCGGCCTTTAGACGGCGGGAGGGCGCTTGCCCATCACCATGCCGATCACCGCCAGAATCAGAAATACGACAAACAGCACATAGGCGATATGGGTCGCGGTCCCCGCCACACCGCTCACTCCCAACACCCCCGCGATCAGCCCGATGACTAAAAATGTCACAGCCCAGCTCAACATGATGGCACCTCATCTGAAATGGTGGACGATACGCTTGCACCGCATGGAACCTCTATGAATGCAATGGATGCTTCGTGGCGCAGCCCTTGTGCCCGCAGGCACAGGCTCCGCTGGGAGCCGACGAACTGCGACAGGCGTCGGAACAAAACTCCCGCCCCTTCTCAGCAGGGCAGGAACATCCGGGATGCGCACAGGATTTCTGTCCACTGGCGGGATCTGGCATCATGACCTCCTTCCAGACGACCGAGGCCGTCTTTCATGACGGAGTTGCGGAACCGAACGAACACCCATAAGCACCACGGGTCCCACCGAGAAGGCGAGCGGCACAGCTCGATACGTTTCTACCGCCGGTCCTCTCATCAGAAAAACGGGCCGCTCATCGCAGGCTTGGATCAGAACCAGAGATGGACTCCCATTCCGATCCATTCGACTTTTTGTGTGAACAGTTGTCCGTCCGGACTGGGGCCGGAAAAGTATTCGGCTAAGACCTGGAGCTTTCTATCGCCGATCCGGGCATTCTCAAACTGCAACCCTCCCATGATCGATTGGGCGACATTCCAATTCGTGCGAGCGTTGGCTTGAAAATCCGCATAGACGACCGGCCGCACCTTGCCGCCGAAGAACAACCAGGGACTCTTGAACTCGACTCCTCCCTGGCTCGTTTCCCGGCCGAGGGTGCTGGGATCCTTTCTGACGATGGTACCGACCCCACCGTAGACTCTCAGCCATGTCGTCAGGTCATACGACACCTTGAGATCGATCTCTTCATAACTCAGATTGATTCTGGCGACCTGGGCATTGTTGAGGAGAAACTCATCGCCTAAATGCGAACTCTGGTGACGAACCCGGAAGAACCCGGAGAGTTTATCCGCGCGATAACTGGCCAATAACCCGACCATATAGTCGGCATTGATCAAATCGATGGACCGTTTCTCCGTATCGAAGACGCCGAACACCCCCGCCTGCATCCCCAATTCCCATTGTCCGTCGAACGGAGCGGCGTTCCGGTAGAAGGCAAACGATTCACCGAACGCGCTGGCAAATTCCTTCCCGGATGAAAGATTGTGATAGGCCGCGCCGAAGTGTGGCCACCTCAGGTCCGCGTGCAGGGGATCCACGAGCAATCCCCGCGGCAGGAACTTTGATTCTGCTTCCGGCGTCACCGCCCGCGCTGCGGTGCCCCCCGACGACGGCACCGGCTCTTTCCCCGCCTGAACATCGGCCCTCACCACGCCGGGTATCTGCTCTAACGCTCTGACGATCTTGGAAGGGTCTTCTCCTCCCAATCGTTTGACCTGTACGGTGACGGCGCCACTGTCTACTTCTATCACCGCTCCAGAAAGGTGAAACTCGTGCTCCAGGGTAGCGGCCGCATAGCCCGCGATATACTCATCGGAGCCGGCGGCCGCCGCCCCCGCCGCAACGAACGCGCAGGTCACACACGCGAGGAGCACCACCTTCCATGGAGGGATCATTCCCTTCGGACTCCTCTCAGAGTCATGCCCGATCCAGACCGTCTCCGCCTGTTATCCAGAATCACAGATCGAACCATAGCCACACCCTAGAAATGGAAGTTGAGGCCGACCGTGACCATGTGACCATTGTCCTGGAACTTCTTGTCCACGATGTTCTGGTCTCGAGACTCAATCTTTTCCAGCCAGATGTAGCGATAGGTGCTATCGATCGAGACGTGCTTATTGAAGAAGAATTGCAGACCGCCACCGGCATGCGCGCCGAACCGGTTCTGCGTGTCGTCGAACCCGCCCGGTCCTTTCACCGTCGTGTAGTGCCAGCCGCCACCGCCCAACAGAAACGGAGCCAGCCTTGTGGTACCCAGGGGATAGATCAACGCCGACACCATCACCGGATAGCTGTGCACCCGTGTGTCGCCGATATCATTCCTGCGATAATCCACCGAACCTTCAAATGCGAAGTACCGGGACGGGTGGAGCCGCACCTGCCCGCCTCCGAACCAGCGGCTCGACCCGTCTTTAGGATCGACATAGGTGGCGCGACCACCGATGGAGAGCAGCCCGATATCGATTTGCTCAAACAGCCCTTTATCGTCCGCAGCCTGCGCACCCGTGGGGGCGGCCATGCTGCCGACTGCGAGTGTCAACCCCAATACAACCATAAGTATCGAAGGGGAAACTGTTTTCATTGTTCACTCCTCTCTGAATGTGTCGTGTAGGGCATCATGAGGACGTTTGCTCTCGTTGAGTGCCGTGGGTGTCGAACCATTCATCGACCCAGCGCTTGACATCCTCGCGCCGGTCGCCGTATCGCTCCTGGATCTTACCTTCCAGTTTATCGACGCTTCCTTCGATCGCCAGGAGATCGTCGTCGGTAAAGTCACCCCACTTCTGCTTCAATTCCCCCTTGAACTGTTTCCATTTTCCTTGTAACTGGTCCTGGTTGACTGCCACCGTGACAGTGCCCGGGTGTTCGTCAGCCCCATGTGTGCTGCCGAAGGATCGGTCGCCGGCCTGGCTCAGACCCGATGTCAGGACCATGCCTGTCAGAGTCATCGAAAGCAGCCTCATCCTGAGTTTCATGGCCTCTCTCCTCCGCTACATCGCGTGGCGCGCGCCGGCCTGCGCGGCCGGCACGCCCGTCTCCATCTAGTGATCGATTTTCGTTTGACCACTCTGCGCATCGACATACACCTTCTGCGTCTTGTTGTTGGCGTCGACGATCTCCACTTCGTAGACGGTTCGGCCGTCCTCCTTTCCGATCTCCGCTTCGACAGCCTTACCCGGCACCGCCTTCAACGCGTGCCGGACGGCGTCTTCAAGCGTGACCGTCGCAGTGGAGGCCAACTGCTTGTTGGTTTCGAACAATGCCCAGGCGGGACTCGCCAGGACTCCGGACATCAACGCCATCGCAATAATTTTTTTCATCTCGAGTGCTCCTTGTTATGCTTGTTATGTATGATTGATCTGATATTCAATGAAGACAGGCCCACCGTCAACGCTGGGGTTGAGCCTGGCGTCCTTCGGTGCGCGGCTTGCCCTGTTGCGCGTACCAGTCGTCGGCCCATTTCACCACTTCTTCCTTCTTGTCGCCGTAGCGTTCCTGGACCCGCCCGACAAATTTGTCGTAATCGCCTTCGACCTGCATCAGGTCGTCGTCAGTGAGCGTGCCCCACTGTTTTTTCACTTCGCCTTTGAACTGCACCCACTTTCCTTTGAATTGATCGGTATTCATCGTGATCCTCCTTGTTGTGATGTCATCGCTGCGGAAGCAGGCGACGCTGATATCGCCGCATCTCCGCCTCGCCTTTGCTGGGCGGCCTCTCGAAACACCCGATGATCCGGGGTCCGGAAAGCCAAGCCGGTCCTGCCGCCACGGTAAAGCACGACGGTGTTCCTGCCGTCATCTTCACCGGTCCTGACGACGACCGTCTGCTTGACTCCTTTGAATTTCAGATGTTTCATCGGCGCCTCCATGCTGTACATGCTTGTTATATCTCTCAGGGCTTCCGGCCAGGACTGGACATACCCCTAGTTTTTACAGCGGCTTACCCCGGACGATCGCATCCGCATATACGTACTTCATCTATTCCTTCGCACGATGATGAGGTCGAGCACACTCGGCTCGGCCGATCAGCCGGCCGGCACAAACATAGACATGACGTTGTTCGTGAATAAGGGCAGTCGGCCCGGGTGCGGAAGGATCACGCGCCGTGTACAGACTCCCGGCAAAGGATCGCCATGGAGCGGGCTTCGATGGTGTATGGCTCGCCGCCCTTGAATACAGCGCTCGATCGACGAGGTGTAGGATCGCAGGTATCCAACATCAGGACCCAGGAGGTGCGCTCATCGCATGCCGGCAGGACAAATGGAATAGATTCATGATGGGCGTTGAAGAGTAAGACAACCGTATCGTCGACGATGGCGTTGCCTCGTGCATCCTTTTCTTCGATGGCGTCGCCGGCGAGGACGAGGCCGATGGCTCTCAAGTGCCCCTGATTCCAATCGGCCTCATCCATTTCTTTGCCGTCCGAGTGCAACCAGACAATGTCTGTGATGTCGGACCCGTGGATCCGCCGCCCTTGAAAGAAACGCCGGCGACGAAACACCGGATGGTCCTGCCGCAAGGCAATGAGCCGGCGGACGAACGTCAGCAAGGTCCGGTTCTCCCGGCTGAGGTCCCAGTTGTGCCAACTGATTTCATTGTCCTGACAGTAGGCATTATTGTTCCCGAGCTGCGTCCGGCCGATCTCATCACCGCCGCACAACATCGGCACCCCCTGCGAGAGGAGCAGAGTGGCCAACATGTTGCGTTTCTGGCGACGACGGAGTTCCAGCACGTCCCGATCCTCAGTCGGTCCTTCCGCCCCGCAGTTCCAGCTCAAATTGTCGTTATGGCCGTCCTGGTTATTCTCGCCGTTGGCCTCATTATGTTTTTCGTTGTAGGACACAAGATCCTGCAAGCTGAATCCGTCATGCGCTGTGATGAAGTTGATGCTGGCAAACGGGCGTCGCCCGCTCATCTCGTAGAGATCGCTGCTGCCGGAAAGCCGATATGCCAGCTCGGCAACCTGCCCTCCGTCTCCCTTCCAATACCGGCGGATCGCATCACGGTACTTTCCGTTCCATTCAGCCCAGCCGACAGGGAAATTACCGACCTGGTATCCGCCCGCCCCGAGATCCCAGGGTTCGGCAATCAGCTTCACCTGCGACAGCACCGGGTCCTGGTGAATGATATCGAAGAAGGCGCTGAGGCGATCCACCTCATGCAGTTCACGGGCAAGCGTGGAGGCCAGATCGAACCGGAACCCGTCTACATGCATGTCCAGCACCCAATACCGCAAACTGTCCATAATCAACTGCAGCGTTCTCGGATGACGCACATTCAGGCTGTTTCCACAGCCGGTGTAATCCATGTAGTAACGCGGATCGTCGCCCATCAGCCTGTAATAGGCGGCATTGTCGATTCCGCGAAACGACAGCGTCGGCCCGAGATGGTTGCCCTCAGCGGTGTGGTTATAGACCACGTCAAGAATCACCTCGATACCGGCGCTGTGTAACGTCTTGACCATCGTCTTAAATTCACGCACATGCCGGCCTCGAACCGGAGACAGGGCATACCGCATGTCCGGCGCGAAGAACCCGATGGTGTTATACCCCCAATAGTTCGTGAGTCCCTGGTCGGTCAAATGTTTGTCCTGCACCGCATGGTGTACCGGGAGAAGCTCGACGGCTGTCACACCCAGCCCCTGCAAATATTCGATGACGGGCGGGGTCGAGAGTCCGGCGTAGGTACCGCGCAAATGCTCCGGCACATCCGGATGACGAGCGGTAAATCCTTTGACATGCACTTCGTAGATGACCGTCTTCGACCAGGGTGTACGGAGCAGATGGTCGCCTCCCCAGCTGAATGCTTGATCGATCACCACACACTTCGGACTCTCGTCGGCATTGTCGCGATCGTCCCTCGCCAGATCTCCCTCCGGGTCGCCGATGCGATATCCGAACATGCGATCGGACAATCGGATCGTGTCGGCGATGGATTTGGCATAGGGATCGATCAGCAGCTTAGAGGGGTTGAATCGATGCCCGGCGCCGGGCTCATAGGGCCCATCCACACGATAACCGTAATGGAGGCCGGGGCGACCCTCCGGCAGGTAGGCGTGCCAGGTTTGATTGGTCCGTTCCTCCAGCCGAATCCGGTGGGATTCTTTCGAAGCATCCGGCCCATCGAACAGGCACAACTCCACCGACGTGGCATTCTCCGAAAAGAGAGCGAAATTGACCCCCTCCCCGTCCCACGTGGCTCCCAGCGGATAGGGTCGGCCCGGCCATACCTTCATCATGTCTCCGTTTCAATCACAGGGTGAACCGAGGCAACCGTCGTGGGAAACCGGGTCATTTCAGGAGACTGACCAGATCTTCGGCATGCTCTTCTTCTTTCATCAGAATTTCTTCCAGCAACCTGCGCGTGGTCGGATCATCGCTGCCGACGAAGGCGATCATGTCCCGATAACTCTCGATCGCGATTCGCTCCGCCACCAGATCCTCCTTGATCATGTCTTCTAGATTCTCACCCTCGATATATTCGGAATGGCTGCGGTCGGCCAAGCCCTCCGGTGAAAGGTTCGGTTCACCGCCCAGTTGGACGATACGTTCGGCCAGCTGATCCGCATGCGCCTGCTCCTCGCCTGCGTGGGCCAGAAATTCAGACTTCACGCTTTCCGCGTTCATGCCCTCTGCCATGAAATAGTGCCGTCTATACCGCAGCACGCAGACGATTTCGGTGGCCAGCGCTTCATTCAATAATTTGATGACGGTTTCCCGATCGGCTTTGTAGTCGAACGTCATCGCTCCCTCTTCGATATGTTGACGCGCGCGTTCTCTGATTGTTTGCACATCCTTGATGATCGACACCTGGGGCTTGGCCGGTTTCATAACGACTCCTTTCACGGGCTAACAATGATGTTCGCGAACCATCGGGTTGTTATGGGGCCGCAAGATCTACACGCAGATGGGGCAAAGCGGACTCTAACCCCAGCCCGGCGGCCGGCTCGACGCCCGGACCACGGTCGGTGGCCGGTTGAAGCAGGCCCTTCGACTGGGTACCGACCACCAATGCGCAAGCGGCCAGCGAGAGAAACAGACCGACTTGTTTTCCGGTTGTATCAAACGGCATGACCTGTTCTCCTCTCTCATGGATCTCAATTTGCCTGTGCGTAGAGTAGAGGCAGATGGCCCCGGAGACGTACTAGGAGGAACCCTGGACAGGCAATTCAACTGCCCTGGAAACCGAAGCGTTTTTTTGATTCACACTAGGAGGCGTGGACGGAAAGCACTCCGACCAGCTGTTCGTGGCGATTCATCACCGGTAACCAGTCCGACTGCGACCCGTGCATGACCGAAATCGCGTCCGCCAGCAAATCATCTTCCAGACAGCAGGGCACAGACGTTCTCATGAATCCAGAAATGGGGGCATCTTGAGGGGCTTCCTGCACTCGGCGGTTCAAGCCGATGTCTCGATCAGTGAGCATTCCGACCAGCCGTCTGCCGTCATACACCACGACGACCGGCACGTTAAGCGAGGTCATCATCGACATCGCCTCCTTCAGACTTGTCTTAGGAGAGGCCACCGTAACCGCGGAGCTCATCGCGCTCTTCACCTTCCGAGCCTCGCCCGGGAGCAACCCCAACTGCTCATCCAGCGTGGACTCCAGGTATAAACTGGACCGGTCTCGTCTCGCCCTGGCCTCCTCCATTGTTCTAGGACCTTCGTGTTTCATTCCAGACCTCCCTCTTTCACTCACACACACTAAACCGCCTGCGGACGAACTTCATGCACCGTGAGTCGAAGTCTGCCATACTCAACCGGCTTATCCGGATTTCTGGTGTATTTCGTTTTGTCTTCACCGATCGAGACTATGCTTAAAGGAAGCGTGAGGTGCTGTTTGTAATGCGGGAATGCGGTTTCGAGCAGGAGCGTGACGGTTTGGCTTTCACACTCGATCACTTCGGCATTCAAGTCACGCTCATCCTCAAAATCCACCGTGATCCGCTCCTCGGGATGGATCCACCGACGGATCGTCATGACCTTCTCATGGGAATCCATGCGGTGCCTCCTCGTGGCGGTTTGTTCGAGCGCATGCTGCCGTTCAGCACAGTGACAAGTGGTATCATCTCACGCACAGTGCTTCCCGCCCACTAGCGATGTCTCTAGGCCATCTCCGAAACCACAGGGACGGGGTCCCGGCACATGAACTCCGGTTCCAGGAGCTGTGGAATGGGCGGCCTGGTCGGCAGAGGCGGAATCGGAGGGGGAAAGGGTTGCGGAGGAAACGGGCCTGGGTCCGGCCCGGGGAAAGGAGCCGGATCGGGCGGTTGCGGATCTGGATCGGGTCTGATGACGAGCAGTTTCATAGTCACCTCCTCATCGCGGGACGACCGGGGCCGAACAGGCGGCCTGCAGTCGCTCCTCTACCGCGCTCCAAGAGATGTTGCTGAAGAATGCCTCGATATACTGCTTCCGCTCCTGCGGTTGATAATCCAGCAAGTACGCATGTTCCCACACATCCATGACGAGGATCGGCAGGAAGCCGGCAACATTTCCATGCTCATGCAGCGAGACCCAATGGTTGGAGACAAGGCCGGTGGAGGGATCGATATTGCAGATCGCCCAGCCCACACCTCGCAACATGCCCACACTGCAAAAGTCCGTCTTCCAACGATCATAACTCCCGAAGGTCCGCTCGACTGCCTGGCCGAACGGCGACCCGTCCGCCGGACGATCCATTCCTCCTCGTCTGAGATTGCCGAAGTAATATTCGTGCAGGATCATTCCGTTATATTCAAACCCCAGGCGCCTCGTCAGTTCGGAGTAGGCCGGCATTTCTTCTTGATCCACCGTCCCGTCGCTGAGTATCTCATGTAAGCGGGCTCGCAACGAATTCGCCGCCTTGACATACCCTTCGTACAGCCCGAAATGAACCGCGAGACTGTGATCTGAAATGCCTGACAATCCGAACAGATCGTAGGATTTTGCTGTATACGGGTCGATCTTCCTCATGTGTCCCTCCATTACATCACGTATGCATCACCTGACGTCGTCCGACGATGAAGGACACCCTATCACCGAGCCGGTTCCTCCCCCACTAGGTGATGCCCTGGCGTGGACCGATGCCGGGGAGTTTCCTAGGAGCGCGACCAGAGGTCTCGTGGTATGAGAGAATGAATATCGGGGGAGCCGTGGGGGGTCGTTAAGACTTATCCGGCAGCTATAGGTGTAAAGACGAAGAGAGCCTGCTATTCTGAGACCGTTCAGGAGTGTATGTTCCTGAATCGCCTATCGGAACGCAGCAGGTACGGAGGTAGGAATCCTGTGTCAAAAGCACGTCTCGTCATCGCCGATGACCACAGCATCGTGTTGGAGGCCTATCGCCAACTTCTCGAGCCGGAATTCGAAGTCGTCGGCACGGCCGAAAACGGTCAAGAGCTTCTGAACATCGCGCCGGGGCTGGCTCCCGATATCATCATGCTCGATATCTCCATGCCGACCATGAACGGCCTGGATGTCACGAAACAGCTGCGTGCCGCAGTACCCCGGGCGAAACTGATTTTTGTCACGATGATGAGCGAACCGTTTTACATTTCGCAGGCATTCGAACTGGGCGCCTCCGGCTATGTGCTCAAACAGTCGGCTTCCACCGAGCTCCTGTCGGCGCTGAATGCCGCCCTCAAGAATCAGCGCTATATCTCCCCGCAGCTCTCCCTGGAGGTGCAGGATGCCATTGAAACGCCGTGGGTGAAGCCGGAAGGATTCTCCTCCAAACTGACGCCGCGCCAACAGGAGGTGTTGCAACTTCTCACGAAGGGGTTTTCCACGAAGGAGATTGCGGCCACGATGCAGGTGTCGACCAAGGCGGTGGAATTCCACAAGGGCAATATCACGAGGCGCCTGGGCATCCGCACCACCGCGGAATTGACGAGGTTCGCCCTGTCACAGGGCCTCACCAAGCTGGACGACCAACATCCCTGAACCCTCAGACGTGAGGCCCGGGGACAGTCGGCTGCTGCGGCATCGCGATCAAGCCGATCGTGATGGCATGTTTGGTGAGTTCGGCAGTGCTGTGGACGCCGAGTTGTTTCATGATGCGGGTCTTGTGAAACTCGACGGTCTTGATCGACACGTTCAGAGTCGATGCAATCTCCTTGGTGGATTGGCCTTCCGCGATCAATTGAAGCACTTCCCTCTGGCGCGCACTCAACTTGTCGTTCGACGTTGCGGAACGTGCCGGGCCCGGTTCAGCAGGATTCAGCGCCTGCTCGACCAGATTTTCCGCCACACTCGGGGAGACGTACAGTCGCCCCTTCAGCACTTCCTTGATCGCAAACACCAACTCTTCCGCGACAGACTGCTTCAGCACATAACCGGACACGCCGGCGCGAAACGCCTCCGTGACAAAATACTGCTCGCCATGCATGGTGAGCACCAGCAGCTTGACTTCCGGGGTGGATTTCTTGATCTGGCGGCAGGCATCGAGCCCATTGAGCAGGGGAAGCGCGATGTCTACCAGCGCAATGTCCGGCTTCTCTTTCTCGACGGCTCGCACGAGGGCCCGGCCGTCCGCAACCCGGCCGCATAACTGGAAGTCATGCTCCAGGAGTTTTTCGACACCTTCAGCAACGAGCGTATGATCGTCGGCGATGAGAACTCTTGGTTTCATGGGTGTGCTCCGGGCTGAGATGAGAAGGTGGCCAGGAATGGATGGAAAATCCTACCACCCTCACGCGACGATAGCGAGGGGCTTTCTCCGGTTAGAGCTCTTTCGACCAGAAAAAAATGATTCCATGGCCGCCCTTGGTCGGCGGCGCTCCTCCTGGATCGCGATAAATGCCGAAATTATACGTGTAATTCAGCTCGACTTGCGATTTCCAAGGGGCACCGGTGACCAGCCCGCCCCCAAGGGCCGGCATGGAATCCGTAATATTTTTGACCGCGCCGTTGCTCGTGAAGACCGGACGCTCGACCAGCCCCCATGTGGCTTCAAGGTATGGATACAGGAAGAACAAGGCTTCATATCGATACTGCAGATTGGCGACGGCATAACGTGTCGGGAACAGCTCGTTGAAGGCGACACCGTGGATCATGGGGAGCGAGATGGCTTCCCATTCATATCCCGTCGGCCTTCCCGGCAACCGAAAAGCTGAAAACCGATCCAAATCCTTGCCGATACCTCCATGTACACTGGTCACGAGCCGGTGCTTCTCGCTCTCAATGAACGGAAGCCCGGTGGCCACCAATGCATAGGCGCTGGCTTGAAGGTACGTCTGCTCTTTCGTGAAATCGGGCGTGTCGAACGGCGCCCCACCCCATCGATCCCACTTCGCCCGGTGGCCGTGAATCAGATCTCCCCCCATGGTGAACCCTTCGTGGGGCAGTTCCATCAAGTTTCGCTTTAACGCATCGGCGCGGATTCGAAAATGGATACGTCCCTCATACGTGTCTTTGGGCACACCATACTGGGCAGAGGTATGGCCGGTTCCTTTGAACCACCGATAGCCCGCTTCATACGTAAGGGACATGTTGACGGCGCTGTCCTGTCGAAACGGATGCACGGGCAATCGATACCCTAACCCTGCCCCGGCAAAAGCATAACTCCATTCCAATTCCGTTCCCCGTTGGCGCTGACCCTGGACATATTCCGAACGTCCCATGGGAAGAATGAAATTGTCCCAGGTGAAGATCAGCGACCAGTTGGGATACTCCCGCAGGCCGATCGTGTAATCCACGTCATTGACCACTCCGGAGAACGTGCCGCGGAGCCGTCGGTTGTCGTCGTCCCAATTACGCCACACATAGAGGGCGCCGAACGGCAGCATCTCCATTTGACTCGGCCCGTTCGGAATCGCCTGAACCCCGAAACTTGCCGCCGTGACACTCCTCCGATCGCGGGGCGGCACATAGATCTCTTCCCCGAACAGAGTCGTCCGAAACTCTTCCCCGGCAATGGGAGTCGGGTCCTCTCCCTGCGCAATATTCCCTCCAAGGCCACAGAGAACGAGGCCCAAGCCACATGCGAGCACTCGGGCCACCTTACGGACTCCTCTTCGATGCATAACGGCCATATCGCGTCTCTCTGCTCTTTCACAACACCGCCTCAGCCAATCACTCATGGTGTCTCCTTATAAGACAGTGGTGATATGACTCGTCCTAGTAAAATCCCTGGATGTGCTGTCCGGAACGGCGAGTATTTACCCGGCCATTGCTTACCGATCCTCAAAGACTGCCGGCTAAGAGTGAATGTATCGCCGGAAGGGCATGCCATTTCACGCCCGCAGCCGGTGGGACTAAGACTAGGTAGATCTCCAGTATCGCAATCTGCTGAGGTTCGATAGGCTCGGCGTGTGGCAATGCGGCTTTGGCAACCTCAGCAAGATCAGTCGACTTCCTCATCGTTCGGCCGAAGGCTTGCTCTGTTAACACTGGCCCGCGCCGGAATGTGCCTCATTGCCACGAACGAGCTCCTTGCCGCACCGATTGAAGTCATCTACCCCGAGGGTGTCAGCGAGGGATTCGTCACGCTGAAAAGCATGGATGGCAAGAAGCTCGCCGATGGGGAATTGAGCCAGTTGACGACAGGGGCCGATCGGTTGGCCAGTCGTCTCACGTTTCGCTTCACCGACGGATCCCTCTATGACGAAACGGTCACCTTTTCGCAAAAGAAGCATCTGGCCATGTTGAGCTATCAATTGAACCAGCGAGGACCGGCGTTCCCTGAACCCCTGACGATTTCGCTCAACGGAGAGACGGGGCAGTACCAGGTGCGCCGGCACGAGCAGGCGAAAACCGAACAGACGATTTCCGGTCGCATAGATCTGCCGGCGGATATCTATAACGGCATGACCATTACAGCGTTAAAGAACCTGCGCGGCAGAAGCGGTGCCTCCATCCACATGGTGGTCTTCAACCCGGAGCCGAAAATTTATGAACTCGATTTGAAGCTGGTCGAGCATGAAGAAACGCGGAACACCAACCGGAAGGAAGTGAAGGCCACGGCCGCGCATTACCTCTTAACACCGAAGCTGGGATGGTTTATGAGCGCGCTTGCCTCCTTAGTCAGAAGAACGCTTCCTGAATATCATTTTTGGCTGATTAAGAAGGACGCGCCGGCGTTTGTCCGCTTTGAAGGTAGTTTGTACCCCGACGGTCCGACCTGGATCATCGAGCAGATATCACCCAGGGTCAAGGATGGGCACTAGATCATAGGGAGGGAACATGAAGAGAATCGTTGAGAAAAAAATGCAGGCCCGCAAAAAGAGCAGTTCGAAGGTGCGACGCGCCAAACAGCGCGAGATCGAGCCCTCCACTCATGTCATCGAACGGAAGCCACGACGAGCCTCCGGCGTGGCCACAGAACTCAAGAAGCAGAGGGCCAAGAAAACCGTTGCGCTGACCAAAAAGGCTTCGACCTCACGCGGACAGGCCAAAAAGGTGGGCCGCGCCGTCGGAAAGATTCTGGGCAGAGTGATCGGCACAGTCGAACAAACAGTGGCGAAGGTGATGCCAGGGTCGAAGCCAACAGCGGCACGCCAGACCCCATCAAGCGGTCGGCGCAAACGGCGTTCATGAGAGTCCCGGGCTGTCAGGATGAGCGGACCACTAGCCTCACAGCGATCGGCTTGAATTATGGGGAGAATCAGCCATGAGAAAAACATCGGCACAGCTTCTTATCGCGGCGCTTCTCCTTTATCTGCCGGCTGCAGGTGTGGCCACTGCCGACCCCGGGCCCGCGTTGCCGCCTGCTGAGTCCGCTCCCCCTTTGCCCAAGCCTGGCCTGGCGCCCCCGGCGCCGCCATCCCAAACTGACCCTGGGATCCTCAAACAACCGGAGCATCTGCCTCCGCCGGCGCCCGAAGCCGTCGTGCCTCCACCGGTCGTCGACCCCAAGATGGCGATCGACCCCGAGAAGCCTCCACGTCCGGGTCCCCCGCCACCACCGTCATCTGGAAATCCTCCAGCTAGGACCAGGTAGGCTATCTTCCATGACGAAAGAGAGCATGCTATGTTGAACCCTTCACTCCGGGACTCGACGCCTCTTACTGAATCACCACGTCGCCGAGGTGTGCCCATGAGTGCACGCGGAACCTTCGTGTCGATCCTCGCATGGCCGTTGAAGGGACTCGTCAGGACGATCCTGGGCCCTTCCCTCTATCAGCAAGTGCGAGTCACGTTCCTCGGTGAACAGTCAGGATTGGGACTCGACTGGCGGTGGGCAAATTCTCTGCGCCGCCCGCATCCTATCCGTCGGGACTTCGGTTGGCAGGCGGGACAACCGATCGATCGGTATTATACCGAGCAGCACTTTCTACCGGCCTGTCGCGCGGATATTCGCGGCAGGGTGTTGGAAATCGGAGACGATCGATATACCCGGCAATTCGGTGCGGAGAAGGTCACGGTGTCGGAGGTCCTCCATCTTCACCCCGACACTCCCGGCGCCACGATCTGCGCGGATCTGACCAAAGCGGATCACATCCCCTCCGACAGTTTCGATTGCATTATTCTCACCTTCACCCTGCAATTTATCTTCGATGTGCGGGCGGCGATCAGGACTGTGGCACGCATTCTCAACCCCGGGGGCGTCGCCCTGCTGGTGTTTCCCGGTATCACCCAGATCTCCCGCTATGACATGGACAATTGGGGGGAGTTCTGGCGCTTCACCTCCTTGTCGGCACGAAGGCTGTTCGAAGAAGTTTTTCGGCCCGACGATGTGACGGTCACCACCTATGGCAATGTCTTAGCCGCGACAGCAAGCTTGCAAGGACTGATCTCCTCGGAATTGCGTCGCGAGGAATTGGACCATTGGGACCGGGATTATGAATTGGTGATCGGCCTGCGTGCAGTGAAGCGATAGGACTCCTGGCTCAGGGCAGCCCATTCGCCTCCCCGGCTCCCTCTTCGCGCAATCCCCGCGGCTTCCCATAGATCAATCGTGCACCGGGCTTGAACGTGATGTAGTACCAGATCCATTCCACCATCACCCGAAACCGGTTCCGGAAGCCGATCAAAAAAAATATATGGATGAAAGACCAGGCCAGCCAGGCGACCAGGCCCGAAGACGACACAGGTCCGAATCGGGCCACGGCCTTGGCTCTGCCGATGGTGGCTAACATGCCACGATCCCTGTAGCGAAAGAACCGGCGATGCTCCTTCCGGATGTCGTGGGCAATCAACCCGGCTACATAGCAACCTTCCTGCATCGCGACCGGCGCCACGCCCGGCAGAGCGCGCCCTTCGGGAGACTCGCAATGCGCGGCATCGCCGATGACAAACGTCCACGGATCACCCGGCAGACTGAGATCTCGCTCGACGCGGACGCGCCCGGTCTGATCCAACGGCACATCCAACGATCGCAATATCGGCGACGCGATGTTCCCTGCTGCCCAGAGCACATTGGCGGTTCGAATGAATTGCGCGCCGGCCAAGACCCCGTGCCCGGTTACGTCATGGACCCGGCAGTTCACCATGACGGTGACCCCGAGCGCCTCCAATGCCATCTGCGCCTTCCCGGACAAATCAGGCGGGAAAGCCTCGAGTATGCGGCCTCCACCCTCGATTAAGATCACCCGAAACTCCGCCCGATGCAACACCGGAAAATCCGGCGCCATCGCCCTCCGTCCGATCTCCATAAGCGCGCCGGCCAGCTCGACTCCGGTTGGCCCGCCTCCGACAATGACGAAGGTGAGATAGTCGCTCGCACGCTGCGCGTCACCCGCCTGTTGGGCCTGCTCAAAGGCCATCAACATCCGCTCGCGAAGCTCCAAGGCATCGGGAATGGTTTTCAGCCCCGGGGCATGCATCTCCCAATCTTCATGGCCAAAGTAGGCATGTCGCGCACCAGGCGCCAGGATCAGTCGGTCATAGGGAATCGGCGCGGTCTCGGAGAGCAGGACGCAACGCGCCGCTCGATCGATCTTGGTGACCTCCCCCAGCGTAATCCGGATGTTCTGCTGTCCTCGAAACAGCGTCCGGAGCGGCCAGGCGATATCAGCCGGTGACAACGCCGCAGTCGCGACCTGGTAGAGCAGCGGCTGAAAGAGATGGTGATTAACGCGATCCACGAGTACAACTTGAGCCGCCGCCCCTTCGAGCGCTCTGGCAGCAGCCAAGCCCCCGAACCCTCCCCCGACGATCACCACACGCTGCATCGCGCGTTCCCTCCTTGCCGGGCTGGCATATCCGCATATCAGCTGCCCGGAACCATGTGTATCATGCCACTCTATCCCAAAAAGGAAAGGGCAGGCTCTCTCACAAGAGCCTGCCCTGTATCACTTCACACAAGGTGTCGAACTAGCGCTTGCTGCTCGGATGGCCGCCTTCGAATCCAGGGGCCTGTCCGGGAGGTAATCCACTGGTTCCACTCGGGCCACCACCGCCCACGCTTTCTTCACCCATCGGCCCGGTTGCACCCGGCCCCTTCTGCCCTGGAATGCCGGGATTACCGGGAGCGGAGGGCGCTTCGCGAACCTGTTCCATCTTATCCATATAGTGCTTGATATCCGGCGACATGTCCTTGCTGCTGTTCATGGACACCGGATTTTGAATGTCTTCTTTCTTGAGATTCAACTGAAGTTTGTCGCCCTTCGTCACAAACTGACTCCAGCGAATGGGAATCGGCCGCTTCGATTCGTTGGGCACGAACACGACGTATTCGATGTCACCGGTCTTCGTGTCCTTCAAGACTTGATGAATCTTGCCGATCTCGGCGCCCTGTGTATTGTACACAGAAGCATTGGCGTATTTGCTCCCTTTCTCCTCTTCGAGTTTTCCCTGTCGAACCGGTGTATCCGCATATTCTTCAGGCACTCCCTGTTTTCCACCGGTCAGATCTGTTTTCTTGTCGGGATTGATCGTTTCTCTCGGGGTGGACGTTCCTGCACCCTTCCCCATGGTGGAATCGGATGTCCCGCCTTCCCTGGATCCTTGCGTGAATCCCGGTGAACTCGTAGCGAGTAAGAGAGCAATCGTTCCGGCGTAAATGGCTATTTGTCGCATCATTAGATTCTCCTTCTTGCAGGTGTGCTACCGTTGCCTGAGAAACTCAGATGAACGTCTCACCAGTAGGGCTTGTAGCCATAATAGGTGTGGAGGCGCTCACCCCAGGCGGTATCCGCCATATCCGGCCAACGATCCTTATCAAACCCTTCGGCCTGTTCCAGCCGTTCCCTGGACACGTTCAAAATGAAGAAATCTCCCCCCGCGGACATCGTCAGGGCCTCCCAGGGAAGTGCGAACAGTTTGTCGCCCAACCCAAGAAAGCCGCCGAACGAGAGCACCGCATAAGCAATGCGTCCCTTTTCGAGATCGATCATCAGTTCATTGATCTCTCCCAGATCTTCTCCCGCCTGATTCTGTACGGGTGTGCCCTCTATCGTAGAAGCCGCCAGCAATCGTCGCCCTGTATGTAACGCCATGAGAAACCCTCCTTGTGTTGATATGCGATGCTCTGAGGCAGACACGTTGACCTCGTACTCTTAGTCATAACGCCCGAGGTCGAGAGGAACAGCTAGGAAGGCCCCTAGAAATTCTGTCGGCGGGAGAAGAATCAGTCTGAGCGAATCAGCAGGGCCACAGGACAATGTTTCAGGACTTGCCCGACAGGCAGTACCTGGCGCTCGCCCCGGTTGACCGTCTCGAACCGTTCTCCGGTGAACAGGTGCTCATAGGCTGATCCGGCTTTCCAGGACGGAACCGTCAACCACGTGTCCCGCCAGGTGTCATCAGGTCTGCCCTCGTCTCTCGTCGCGGCCGATCCGGCCATGAAACGCGGAGCGACGGCTACCACCGCTTGATCCTGGTGCAATCGCGCGAATGCGCAGAGGTGGAACTGGTGAGGGCCCTCGCAGTTTAGCGGAACGTAGTCACCATCCAGATACAGATCCGGATACGCTCGCCTGTGGCGCAGTGCCGCCTGCAGGATAAATAGTTTCAGTCGCCCGTCTTGCCATGATTCCGCGAGACAACGGAGAAACTCGATACGATCGCCCGCCTCGTTTGTTGCGGCTCGATCGAACTCCTTCAACATCCTGGCGCGAAGCGCGTACTCCACCGGACGGCGGTTGTCCGGATCGACAAGATTCAATTCCCATAATTCTGCGCCCTGGTAACAGTCCGGAACACCGGGTGCGGCCACCTTCACCAACAACTGCGACAAGCCGTTGTACATGCCATATCGAGCGACCATCGCCTGAAACGGCAGAAAGTCGTTCAGAAACGGATTGGCTTCCCGCGATGACAAGATGGCACGAATGAACCGGCACAGCGCAGCTTCGTAATCCGGGTGGGGATTGATCCAACTGGTGTGCGTCTTCGCTTCTCGAGCAGCCTTGATCATGTACCGCTCAATGCGCGTCACAAACTCTTCGTACCGGACCTCATCCATCGTCATCAGCGGCCAGGCCCCCACCAATGTCTGGTACAAGAGATATTCGTCATTGCGATCGGGAGCAGGCGCCTCTTCGACCTCCGACCTGTAGCGCCTATTGAGCCTGGCCCAGCGGGCGATGGCCTTGCTCCAACGCTCTCGAAGTTCCGGGAGCACATTGATTCGAGCGCGCACATCTTCGCCACGTTTCGTGTCATGGGTTGAGGTTGCCGACATTGAGTAGGGCCAGCCGGCACGGCGTTCGCGAATGGCCTCGTGAAACGCCTCCACGGAGGAGCCGAAATGAGCCGGATCTCCCCCCACCTCATTGAGCGAGATCAGTCGGTTGTAGACATAGAAGGCCGTGTCCTCGACTCCCTTGGCCATCACCGGACCTGTCGTCTGTTGAAACTTCGTGACGAACCGGATCTGCTCCTCCTTCGTCAATCCTGTGGACGGGTCCAGCTTTCCCACGAGCAGGTCGCGGACGAAATCGAATATCTGACCGTTCAGCGTTGGATTGCGCCGTTTGGCCCTGGCGACAGCCAGCACGATATAGGCCTGATCGCGGTCGAGCGGAGCCTCGCGGTGGGTCGTCAGATACGAGCGGTAGACCGGAAAACAGGCAATGATTTCACGGACGGCATGGGTCAGGCTGTTGAGGGTAAAGTCCCGGTAGTGCCGGTCCCGCTCGGAAAGTCGATTCAATTGGTGACCGAGCACATTGAGTTCGCTGGACATGGAGGCCCGCATGATCAGTTTCTTGGACTGGTACACCAAGTCACGATAGGGTCGCCGCTCTCCGGTAAAGCGCGCATACAACGCCTCCATCGCCTGTTCTTGGTCCGCCCGGACAAACAATCCATTCACCAGATTGAGAAAGTCATAGCCGGTGGTACCGGCGACGGGCCAGCTGCGGGGAAGCTGTTCGCCTTCACCCAGGATCTTCTCGACCAGGACGAATAGCGAGGGCGTGTCTTTGTCGCGCTCCCGAGGCAATTCTGCAGCCGCCCAGGCTTGCAGCTGCTGCAGATAATGCTCCGGATCGTACAACCCATCGACATGGTCGATCCGCAGGCCGGTCGCTATCCCTCGCTTAAGCAAACGGAAGATCAGCCGGTGAGACTCAGTGAAGACAGATTCCTCTTCGGTCCTGATGGCGGCCAATTCATTGACGTCGAAAAATCGCCGATAATTGATCTCCTCCGACGCCACACGCCAGGACGCGAGCCTGTAACTTTGTTCGTTCAGCAGAGCGTCGAGTTTGTCGAAGCTTGCCGACAGACCTTTCGTGCCGTTATAGGCCGCCACGTTGGCCAGGACATGCGCATGCACTTCCCGGCAATCCATGATCACCGCAGCCAACCGTCTCCTGACAATTTCTGTTTCCCGATAGCGCTCGGCGACTTTTTCCGGAACACGTTCCCGGCCCGGCGGCAAATGAGACAGCGCGGTCAGAATGCTTTGCAGTTCGAGGACGGCTGCATGCCCTGATCCCAGGAGTTCGATAAGCTCGGTGAGCCGGAAGGACAGGATCGACGCCCAGGACGTGGGAGCAAGAGGAAGCCGCTGCCGGTAATAGGACACCAGGAACCCTCCCTCCTCATACTGCAGGCGGATCTCCTGGTTCTCGAGCACCGTTCCATACTGCTCGCCGAGAATGGGGAGCAGCACCTTATCTTCGAGTTCCCGTTTCAACGGAGTCCAATCGACGTCGAAGGCCGCGGCGTAGCGAGCGCCAGGACCGTTTTCGAGCACATCCCACCACCAACGGTTGTCCGGGGTCCCGATGCCCATGTGATTGGGGACGACATCGACCAATAACCCCATGTCGTGTTGTTTCAGCGCGTCAGCGAAGAGGGCAAAATCCTCGTCGCTTCCCAACTCAGGATTCAAGGTACCGGGGTCCACCAGATCGTATCCGTGCATACTTTCCGGTGCCGCCTTGAGCAATGAAGAGGCATAACAATCGGTAATACCCAAGGCGTGCAGATAGGGCACCAGGGCGGCGGCGTCCTTGAACGTGAAGGTGTGGTTGAACTGGAGACGATAGGTCGAAACAGGAATCCTCGGCATGACCTGTTGCACCTCGGCCGGCTCTCAGTGGGACGACAATCGGCGCTTGAACAGCTCCGTCCGTACGTCCGGCTTGGGAAACACCATGACATCGGAGGCCATCCAGGGAGCGTTCGGTCCGGCCTCACGATCCCCATGCCCCAATTCGACCCCGGCAGGAATTTCATTGTTCCGGTCGATCACAACTCGACGCAGATGCGCCTTCGCGCCGATCCTGGCGTGATCGAGAATGACCGAATCTTCTATGTGGGCACCGGCTTCGATCCGCACATGGCGACCGATGATGCAGCGACGAATGTCCGCTTCGATCAAACGGCTCCCCTCTCCGACCACCGCATGATCCAGATAGCAGTTCACTACACTGGCGGGAGGGCCGAATGACGGCTCACTCCGGATGGGCCACTCCGGATTGCGCAAATCGTTGAGCGGCGCGTCCCCGAGCAGGTCCATGTTGGCTTGCCAATAGGCGGGAATGGTCCCGACATCCCGCCAATACCCCGGCTCCTCGTAGTACGCCAGTCCGGGAATTTCGTTCTCCTGAAAGTTGTACGCCATCACTCGTTCCTGACAGATGAGGCGTGGAAGAATATCTTTCCCGAAGTCATGCGATCCTTCTCTCTCCGCGTTCTCCTCCAAGGCTCTGATCAACACGTCCGTATTGAACAGATAGTTGCCCATGGACGAGAGGGCGCGATCCGGTTGTCCCGGGAGGCCTTTGGGATCAGAGGGTTTCTCCTCAAATCCGACGATCCTGCTGTTCCGATCGACCTCGACGATACCGAACCCCTGCGCCGATGCCAGGGGAACCGGCAGGGTCGCGACCGACACCTCGGCCTCCCGCTCCTGATGAGCACGGACCATCTGGCGGATGTCCATACGGTAAATGTGGTCGGCTCCGAACACCGCGACGATGTCGGGATTGAAGTCGTGAATCAGGGTGAGGTTTTGGTACACGGCATCCGCGGTGCCTTCATACCAGCCGCGATGCAAATTCATTTGCGGCGGCACCACCGTGACGAACTGCCGGTCACCGTCGCCGATGCGCCAGGCTCGTCGGAGATGCTCGATCAACGATTGCGAGCGGTATTGGACCATCACATGCATGGCGGTGATCCCGGAGTTGTAGAAATTACTCAGGACAAAATCGATGAGACGGTACGTGCCTCCGAAGGGCACGGCGGGTTTACTGCGTACCTGCGTCAAGGGCATCAATCGTTCACCCTTGCCGCCGGCAAGAATCAAGGCCAGGACACGAGGTTGGTTGAGACGCGCATGAGTTCCCATATGACTCCTTGGCTACTATCAGCCTGCTGCGGACGGACGTGGACTACAGCGCGCGCATAAACGCCACCAGCGCAGACTTTTCGTCGCGATTGAGTTGGAGGCCTGCCACGAGGTTAAAAAATTCAACCGTATCCTCCAACGTCAACAATCGCCCATCGTGGAGATAGGGCGGCGAATCCTTGATTCCCCGTAACGCGAACGATTTGATCGGACCATCGGCCTCGGCACCGAATCGTTCCAGAAACAGATCGTGGAGCATGTGATCGGTATAGGACGGCGGCTGATGGCAGGTGACACAGTGCGCCTTCCCGAAGAACAGGTCCTCGCCTGCGATCTCTCGCTGACTCGCCCGTGCACGATCCAACCGCCCGGTCATGGGATCCAGTTTCGGCGCCGGAGGAAAATCGATCATGTTCTGGATTTGCGCCATATGTGCCACCTGCAGACGATCGATGACGTTCATTCCTTTCTTCATCGCGCGGATCGGATCGCCGTTAAAATAGGCTGTCCGTTGTTCGAATTCGGTGAAGTCCTCGATCGATCTCAAGCTTCGCTTTGAACCGTGAACCTGTTGATTGAACATCCCCCTGAGACTGACCGTATCCAGCCGTAACCGGTCGCGTTGAGGGCGGGTGTCCGGATTGAGATGAAATTGACCGGTGGTGTGAAAATTGACATGGCAATCCAGGCAGGCCACGCCCAGACTCGGCTTGGGAGATTTCCGATCCGGTGTCAGGTTGAATTCTTCCTGCGGGAACTGGGTCACCAACATTCTCAAACCATCCAACTGAACGGGCGTGATGAGTCCGCGAAAAAGGCGATCAAAATTATCCGCGCTCAGCACCTCTCCCTGCGAGACGTCGCCCAATTCTGGATGGGTGGTCAGGAAAATGGGCGGGGGAAATTCAGGAAGAAAACAATCCGGGAGGTCGAAGTCTACATCGAAACGCTCAAGCCGTGGAAATTGCTCCACCTGCTTTTGAGGAAACACCTGGCCGCCGACCTCATGTTTGACGTGCGGTAAACGCATGAATCCGGATGGGAATAATTTCTGCCGGCGAATATCCTCCGGGCTTATGTGCGAGAGCTTGTCCCAGGTCATGCCTTCCTTGAGCTGTACCGTAGGTCCGATTGGCTGCGGCTTCCCCTTTGTCATGATGGCCCCTGTTTGCGTCTTACATTCGAACGTATAGCGCGACTGCAATAACGCAGCGTGATTGGCCATCACCCTGGGTTTATCGCCCATGTCTTTCCTCATCACTTCTTCCGCTATGTGAGCCGTCGATTGACCGGATGGCGCCCCGAACAGATCGTAAGAAAAGTCCACACCGTCGAACCCCTTTTCCTTTGCTTTTTCGATCGCGGATTGTGGCTGGTTCCGCTTCTCCTCGCCATGCCCTTGAGCCCCGACAAATACCAGCCCGGACACGATGGCGATGCCGAAAACAGACGCTCCCAGAAGCCCCGCTGTGGCAATTCGCCTTCTTCGTGACGTACGCATGTGAGACCTCATGTGGTTGAGAGAAGCGTTCGCGGATGGTTCGTGAGTGTGAATTTACCGGCGTATGGCCTATTGCACTACTAGGTAGTTCCCTGGCGATGAAGACCAGTATTGTCAATAACCAGGGTTGCCCCTAGTGATGTCTCTGAGCGCTATTCCTTACGATCACAAGTGTCATTGATGCCACCGAACGGGAGGACGCACCATGCACTGTCATCGTTGCAATAATTTGATGTTCCCGATTGCCTTACAGGACTGGGGCGGCGGATTAATGAGGAAAGACTCGCCCGCCTGGCGATGCTTCGCCTGCGGGGAGATCATGGATCAGCAAATCCGGAACAACCGGAACAAGGACCATGAGAGCGAGGAGGCGCGTCACAACAGAGGAGCGCGACATCGTATCAACGCCATAGCGGTACAGCGATAGCCCGGCCGACTAGGACGGCGTGTCAGTCGTCCTGGTCGGATTCCTCATCGGACACCGATGCCACGAATGTACCGCCTGCGTTTACGATCAGACAGGCTGTTTCCCAGATGTCACGTACAATGAAATGGGGCCAGCGCATGGCGGTCATATCCCAGTCAGTCTCACTCCCGTTCAAACAGAGTATGGTGTTGCACCCCAACAAGCAGCCGACTTCAATGTTGTCCAGCCGGTCGCCGACGAGCCATGAGCAGGCCAGATCAATGTGCAATGCCGCCGTCGCATCAAGGAGGGGCATGATCTGTTTGCTGAGCGGGGTCGGCCTGGTGCTATAGCGGACAGCATCGCATGTGCTGCTTCCCTCATGGCTTCGGCGCAGACGGCAAGGGCGTCCGATGTGAATAGGACGATCGTGAATCCCGCCAGGGTCAAGAGGCGATAAGCTCTCCGTTCCGCTTCGCCGGCCGTAGCTGAAGCGGGCCGAGAATACATTCCCTGACGCCCGACCATTTCCCTCGCTACTACGAACACTGCCTTCTCCCGCATCCCGGCCGACATGTGGTTTCTCACGTCTTTGCTGAACTCCTCGACTTCCGGCGAGACCTTGTGGACCTCGAATTCGAAGCGCGTTGAGGAACTTTGATTCCGGACTTCCGCGCCTTCGAGAGCCCAATGGCCACAGCCTGCTTACGAGACTTCACCGGATGTTTGCCGGTTTTCATGTGCTCAATCTCTTCTTTCACGAAAGCACCGGCTTGCGTCGTCGCAGCCTTTCCCTCTCGTTTCGTCTTGCGCGTCTCTTCGAAAGTCTTTTTTTTCGGCATGCTGAATCTCCTCGGTTATGGCGTGGCCGGCGTGTGGCCGTAGCCCTCGATTGGATGCCGCCCGATCGTCAGCACGACCGCCACGAGCCCTAGAAGTATGATCAGGTAAAATCTAATCCTGAAGGCGTCTGTGTAGGGTGTGTTGAACACTCCGAACGCATACAATGCAGTGATGATCATTCCTATCAGCACAGTGGCGACGAGCAACGTGACCATGACGTCACCTCACTTTCATCGGTGGGTTCCCATCGATCGGGTCCTTTTGTGGGGGCTCATCGGTAGGTGGGTCTTGCCGCGGAGGAGGATCCTCCGGCGGTTCCTGCTTTGGCGATTTTTTACGACCCGGTTCTCTTACTGGTGCCGGAGCGCCCATAGGTATACCTCCTTGGTCTTATCGAGTTCACCGTTCAGCCTGTCTCCACAATGACGTCCAGCCTCCGCCGAAGCGTTCTCTTAGAGGCGCTCGAACCAAGGCCAGCGATATTGCCGCAATCCCGACGACGATGCTGCCGCAGGCTCGTTCGTCCGGATACTCCAGAATAAACGGCGCAGCGACGAGCCAGACACCCAGCGCGAGATTGGCCCATTGCACCGCTCGCAGGCACTCCGAGATCGCGATCGCCCCGAAGGTGGCCATCCACACCCCGACGAACTGGTTGCTGAGGCGGGCATGGCCGCCATACCCCATCACATCCGGGGCCGCCGCCAACCAGACTCCGAGCATGCCGGTCACTGCCGGGGGCCACACGATTGGGCCGCCTTTCTTTGGATGATTATCCGCTCCATACCGCCTTGCCCTCGCCTTTCCAAAAGGTCGTCCACACCGCTTTCCTCTGCTCTTTAGCCCGTTTCAGGACCTGCAGACTGGCCAACACTTCGTCCATCGCCGGTCCGATCATCACAACGGAAATCACGGCCGACAAGAGACACAATGTGCACCACGCGTGCAAGAGAAGCGGCTGGGCTGTCACCAGCAAAACACTGACCAACCCCAACGGCCCCACCGCCAACCCGAACAGGATCACCATCCAGGGCATGGTTCTCCAACGCATGGTTCCACCGATTGCACCGGCCACCGCGTCGATCGCATAGGCCATCGCCCCGAGAATCGCATCCGGCACCGGAAACACTCGTGACAGCGGCGAATGCAGCACGGTCTCGCTGCCCCGCTCAAACCACGGTTCCCAGACAGATTCGATGATCCCCCATTGATACAATCCGAGATACCCCGAAATGAGAAACCCGAGAATCGCCACTCCGATCAGCCACAGACGTTCGGACCAACTCGACGGGTTATACGTCCATCCGGGGGGTCGAAGAGAGTCGGTTCCCGTCATCGTTTTTCCTCCAGTTCGGCGGGGAGGCTCAAGTGATGAGCGCGATACCAAGCCACCGGGTCTCGTCTAAGCGCGTCGATCATCTTCGGCAGCGTGTCCCGGAGTGAATGCCGGGGCTCCCAATGGAGCCACTCCTTGGCGCGGCTCACGTCCAAAGCATAATGATCGTCGGCAAAATCGATCATCCAAGGTTTAATAAACGGATCCTCCAGCAGCGGCGTCACGCCCTGCAGCCAGGCGCCAGTCTTCGCCATCATCTTCGGAATTCGTACGGTGTCCCAGTCTTCGCCATGCAGCAATCGTCCTAATCGATGCTGTAATTCGTCGTAGGTCAGCGGCTCCGGTTCGCCCAACAACATCACTGCCGTCTCAGGCAAAGTTCGGCGACGTTCGAGCACGCGCACAATCGCGTCGACCAGGTCTTCGAGATGCAGAAACGATTGGCCATGGGAAATATGACCGGGAAACATCTTGCTCGTGATGTGGCGTTCGTAGATCCGCTCGATTTGATGTGCCAGCGGAATGGATTGACAGTCATCGTCATACACCCCGGCGATTCGCAAGACGGCCGTCGGATAGTTCCCCCGTTCCTTCTCAAGCATCCGCTCCGTCTCCACTTTCGATTGCGGATAGGGCCAACGGGGATCGAGCGGCCATTCCTCAGTGATCGCTTCTCCTGGTTCGCAGGGTTTATGCACGAGCATCGTGCTGGAGAAGATGAATCGCGCCACCCGGAACCCGAGGGCATGCAGGGCGCGAAGCAGGCGTCGAGTCCCCTCGACCGTGACTTCACTGTACTTGGAACTGGGCTCACCCGAGAAATCGAAATACGCGGCCAGATGAACAACCGCGGCGATATCCGAGCCAAAGCGCCCTTTAACCATGGTGAGGGCCTGGACGACGCTGTCATCCGAGGTGAGATCACAAGGGATATTGTCCGCTGAGGACGGCGGATGCGGTTCACCGGGCCGATCCAATCCTGCCACTCGAAACTGAGCAGATAGTCGATCGGCAGTTCGAGCGCCAATGAGCCCACTGCTTCCTGTTACTAACACTAACTCCTTGGGTGTTGTTGTTTGCATGAGACCTGTGCTCAGCAAGAGCAATGCCGAAGCGCATTCAGATAGCCCCATTCAGACATTACAGCCCTATCATTGCCATGAACGGGCGAGTTGGCCCCTTAGAGCCACCGTTTTATATCCGGGGACTTTCTCTCGCGAGGACGAGGCCTGAATCATGTCTCGCGAAGGCTCTCAGTTCGGATGGATTGTCCCATGAGAGACATTTTGTCCCCGAGATCCGGGAAGCAGGCCCATCATGACAACCGGGTCATGCTCGTACGAGCCGCCCTCTGGTGGAACGGAACAGGCCTATTATGTTTGGGAGGGAAAGGCGCGGCTCTTGCTAGGAGAGTAGGCCTGACCACATTCAACATGAGGGAGTCATCATTAAATATATTACTCGCAGCATCGGCATTCGGATGATGATCTGCTTCGGTCTCATCGGAATGTGGGGTTCCGTGCTACCGATGGCGGAATCAGCGGAAGCCGGACAGCGTATCAATCCCGGCGAAGGAGCTCAATTGCGAGACGATGCGGAAAAACTCCTGAAAGGGAATCGCTCTGTATTAGGAAAGGTGTTGGCAATCACATCGGATCAGATCAAAGTCGACATCGGGGAAGTGCAGCCCCGCTTCCTCCCCCTCAAACAGGCCCAGCAGAAAGGGTTCCTCGGTATCACGGAAGGGGATGATTTGATCGTCGTGCTGAATGCGCAAAATCTGTTGGTGGACTATCACCCGCTGGACGGGCAAGCCAGCGCCCATACGATTATTCGAGGAGAGATCGCCCAAAACCTCCCGGTGGGTCAGGAACGGGTCGTGATTAAGTCCGCCGGGAAAGAAATGTCCTTCACCATCCGTTCACAGGCACGCAGCAAAGTTGCCGCGATACCCGTCGGCGTGGCCGCTGTGTTCTTGATCGATGAGACGAATCAGATTGCGGATGTAGGACTGTCCGGTCAACAGACCAGCAAACAGGCCGATCGACTCACAGACTCCATGCCGCCCATCAAGGGCGCCCATAAGCAGATAGACGGTACCGTTACCAGCCCGCTCCGGGCCAATCACATTACCGTTCGAACGGCCAATGGGTCTGAGAAACCTTTTGAAGTACGGGAGCTCCTTCACAAAAAACTCGCCGCCCTTCGTAAAGGGGATGCCGTCATTCTGCTCGTAGATACAGATGATAAAGTGATCGATGTTGCGGTGCCACCGCCGGGACGGTGAGCACAAATGCTCCCGCGCATTCATAGGCTGCCATGCGCGGGAGCGGCAGTCGCCATGCCGTATTGACGGAGCTTTCGAAGCAGCGTCTTCCGATGGATGCCGAGAATGACGGCCGATCGACCCACATCATGCCGGTGTGAATCGAGCACCCGCAAGATGTGGTCTCGTTCAAGATTCTCCAGCGTCACCCATCCCTGAGCGCGCGCGAGGGACTCCGGCGCAGCGTTCTTGACGACCGGAGGAAGATCCTCCGGATAGATCACGGCATGCGGACTCAAAGCGACGGCTCTCTCAATCGCATGTTCGAGTTCCCGAACGTTGCCCGGCCACCAGTATCGACTCAACAATTCCATGGCTTCGGAGGAGATCTCCTTCACCGGCGGAATTTTTATCGCCCCGTACAGGTTGAGGAACCGTTGCGCCAGGGCTGGAATGTCCTCCGGGCGCTCTCTCAAGGGCGGTATGTCGATCGTGACGACATTCATTCGATAATAGAGATCTTCGCGGAATGTCCCTGCGCGGACGAGAGGTTCGAGGGGCAGCTTGGAAGCCGCAATAATCCGCACGTCCAGCGACGTCGAAGCGCTGCTCCCGACACGCCGGATCTCCTTCTCCTGGATGACTCGTAATAGCTTGGCTTGCAGAGCCGGAGACAAGTCAGCGACCTCGTCCAGAAAACAGGTCCCGGAATGTGCCTTTTCAAGGAGACCTTTGCGCGATGACACCGCCCCGGTAAAAGATCCACGTTCATGTCCGAACAATTCGGATTCGAGCAGACTGTCTGCAAGTGCCCCCCCATCGACGGTGACGAAGGGGCCGCTGCTTCGAGGGCCGCTGACGTGAATGGCGCGAGCGATGAGTTCCTTTCCGGTACCGCTCTCGCCTTGTAATAAAACGGTGCTGTCGGTTTGTGCCACCCGGGCGATCGCTTTGTACACATGCACCATGCGTGGACTACTGCCGACGAGACTACCGAACGGCGAAGCGTCTTCCGGCTGCAGGTCTGAGGCGGTGGGACTCTCTGAAGGCGGAGAGGTATGTTCTAGTGCCCGTCTGGCGACGCATCGCACTTCATCGACAATAAATGGTTTAGTCAAATAATCGAAGGCACCGGCTTTAAGACCCTCTACGGCAGTCCTGAGAGAACCGTGGGCCGTCATCAACACCACGGGCATATTCGGGAAGCGGGTACGCATTTCAGTGAGAAACGTCAGGCCATCGAGCTGAGGCAGTTGCAAATCCGTTAAAATCAGATCCGCTGATCCCTGCTCGAAATATCGCCGCGCGCTTTTCGGATCACGCGCGGATGACACCTCATAACCCTCATGGGACAAAATGTTGCGCAATTCCTGAGCAGCCTCAGCGTTGCTATCGACGAGAAGAATTCGGGCATGTGAAATAGTCATCTGTACAGGTCCATGAAGGCCATCAATTAGGCCCGGTATAGAAATTGTAGAGTACGCCCCAGGGGCAACATCGTAACCTGGAAGAAACCCTGGCCACGAGACAATCGAGAACCATGAGTCGGCCTCAGCGTGGTACAGCATGGAATGGCTGGGACATGACGTGAGTAATCCTCCTCCTCTGCCTGGCGTTGGTCATCATTGCCGCATCATCACATGCTTCCTGGCGCTCCTGAGCGCGCTCATTCCTCCTGTCACCAGCGCTCAGATTCTTCAAAAACCAGAGCCTATTCCACCTGCGCCCATTCCAGGGCCGATTCCAAAACCGATTCCTCCGTCACCGATCCCGGCTCCTGCTCCAAAGCCGATCCCCCCTGCCCCTCCCCATTAACCCGGTTGCTCCTGATGTTCAGTTGTGAAGAAAATTGTGGTCTCATACGGAGGACAAGTTGTCCCGTGCGGGATACTTCGCTCCCTTCACGACCACGCCGTTGCCCCAATCGCACTCCATCGCGCGCATTTTAGAGAGTGCGCCCTCCGGCATGCCGTTTGCTCATATGTCCGATTGAGTCAGGTCGAAACACTCAGAGCACTCCGGTGCAACGCTCTGGGCGAGAGTCACCTCACGGCAGGTTTGGTCTCGCCCTCCACAGAATGGGGCAGGTATGAAACACCTGAGCCTATATGCGCTGATGGTAGTGGTCGCGGCAGGAATCTCGCTTCCATGCGAGGCGTTGGAATTTACCGCAGAGCGACTATCCCGTAGCGGTCAGGAAGTTCACCATGCCCGGATCTTCTACCGCGACCACATGTGGCGGTTGGAATACAACGAGCCTGGAGCCGTCAGCGCGACAATCGTCAGGGCCGACCGTAACCAGGTCTGGCACCTGATCCCCTCGATCCATCACTTCAGGACGGAGTCATACGGCAGCGACTATGCGCTGCACCTCACGATCCGATTGGATAACGAGACATCACGAGAATTCATCGGCACGCAGACCTTAGACGGGCATCCGACCACGCTGTACGAAGTGATTGCGACCGGTCCCGGAGGACAACAGGAAACCTATTATCAATGGGTCGCTACCGATATGAATTTTCCACTCAAGCTCGTCAAAAAGGACGGTGACTGGATGGTGGAATATCGTGACGTCAAGCTGGGCCGGCTCGCCGACTCGTTTTTCCAGCTTCCGCACCGGTATGTGCCGATGGAGCCATAAGGGGATCCTTTATGACCAATTCAACGTCCCTGCATCAGGCCCCCGGAGCAGGCGGTCATGTCATCGTCGGCCTCCTGCCGAGCGTGGATGCCGCCAGACTGGCTCTTGAATCTCTCCGTTCGCAGGGTGTTTCAGACGAGCAGATCGGACTGGCCATGCGGCAAGCGGACAACCCCTCTCAACGACCGAGGAGGACCGGCCCTCACCCACAGCGGAGGAGGCCACCAAGGGGGTTGTAGGAGGCGGTATCATCGGAAGGCTTGCCGGGTTGCTGACAGCGGCAGGCTTCGCGACCATCCCCGGTCTGGCTCCCCTGCTGGCAGGTGGATCGCTCATTTCTTTATTGGGAGCAACCGGTGCCTCCATCGTGGCGGCAAGTGGACTCGGCCTGTCACTAGTGGCCTCGTCGGCGCGTTGATCAGTATCAATCTACCTGAAACCGCGCTCCATCATTAGGAGCAGGCGGTACACCGGAGCAATGTACTCATCACCGTCAGAACCGACAGGGATTCCCAGAAGATTCTGCATGTACTGACCTCCGCAGGAGCCGACACGCACGTGCAATCGCAACGCCCACGATGATCGCCGATTACATGGGTTCGTCGACAAACCTGATAAGGGATGAGCGCTGGGGAATGGAAGGAACCGCCGGGAAACTTCCCGGGCACGTTCAGAATCTGATCGCGATACGGCTTTGCCCCGAGAGGGGGTCGAGGGTGGTCACCATTTCTCGTACTTTTCGCTCCACTACGGGTTCGATACATTCCCTGAGAATGTCCTCACAGGATACAAACATGGCTTCATGCACTTGGCGAAGCAATGCGCACCCCTCCTCGGATCGGGCCAATCTCATTTCAGCGGGGACGGATCCCTGTCTCGTAAGGGTCACATCAATTTCAGCCGGGGACATTTGAACCCGGACATGCGCATAGTTAGACTTCATGAACTCGGTGTGAAAGTTCAAGATCGCCAACATCACGGCATATTCAACATCGACTTTGTTCGGATTCATGCTTGCCATGGTCTACTACTCGTCACTCATGCGGCGTCTACCGGCGAGAGGATGATCGATCTTGGCTCGGACGGGCATCAAGACGGGCCACCCGTCCGGGGAAACTCCCTGCGGGTGGCGTCATAGCGGTCGTCCCGGTGAGATCGTTCGACACTGTATCTACGATATCGATTTCTCGGTCAACGTACCAATAGAGCGGCTCGCCAATGCAACACTTCTGGCGTGTCACCTCGGCCCCTGGGACGCCGCAGACCCATGATCGCCTCGGGGTGCGCATGACGGCGCACCCCGAGACATCCAGCCTATTCAGTACGCTTTGCTATATGCGGCCTCTCCGTCGTGAGTCCACAGCTTTTGTGCCGCCGACCACCACCACCCTTTTTTGGTCAAGGTCACCAGGAACGTATCAATATCCGCATCCTGGACATCTTGAGTGGCCATAAACCGGCAGCGATACCAGTTCACCATCATCAGGTCTGGACTGACGAAGCCTGGCCAGACTTTTGTTCCGCGATTCGAAATGAATTCGCATTTAAATGGTCCGAACTCCCCGTCCGGGAAGTTTGGAATACCCTTCTCGGTGATGATGTACATATCTACACCCACGAGCCGAATCTCTTTTTTCTTCTTTGTCGATTTCGCTGCTTCCGAAAACGTCGTTGCCATGAGCGACTCCCCCTTCGCGATTTGGTTGTGGGATCTCAGTTCTGTGCATGCATTTTGTCGACGATGGCCCGGGCATATTCGTCGGTCGTCGCAGTGCCTCCGACGTCGTAGGTGACATGTTTCCGTTCGTCCAGGACAGCGAACATGGCCTTTTCGATACGGTCTGCCGCCGCCGTCTCTTTCAACCATCGCAACATCATGATTCCTGACACCAACACCGCCGAAGGATTCACCTTCTTCATGCCAGCATACTTCGGCGCGGACCCGTGAACCGCCTCGAAGATCGAACAGTTGTCGCCGATATTGGCGCCGGGAGCGAATCCCAGCCCCCCCACGAGTCCCGCGCACAGATCCGTCAGGATATCGCCATACAAGTTCGGCAGGACCAGGCAGTCGAATTGGGCCGGGTTTCTCACCAGCTGCATGCAGCAATTGTCCACAATGACATCCCCGATCTCGATCTCAGGATATTTCTTCGCCGCTTCCCTGAATGCATCGAGAAACAGGCCGTCCGTCATCTTCATGATGTTGGCCTTATGCACGCAGTAGACCTTCTTCCGGCCATTGGCCCTCGCCCACTGGAATGCAAAATCGGCGATCCGGTAGGACCCCGGCCAGGTGATGACTTTCAAACACTGCGCCACCTCATCGGACACCATATGCTCGATGGCCGCATAGCAGTCTTCCGTGTTCTCACGGAAATTGATGATATCAATCTTGTCCCACGGGCGTTTCAACACCGGAATCAACTTCGCCGGTCGAACGTTGGCGAACAAATCGAACACCTTGCGGAGCGTCACGTTCGCGCTTTTGTGCCCCGTTCCGATCGGCGTGGTCGTGGGCCCCTTGAGCGCGACCTTGTTCTTGGCGATGTTCTCGATGGTCTTGTCCGGGAGCAAGGTGCCGTACTTCTCCAAACAGCCTAATCCGATCTCTTCGTATTCCCATTTGATATCGACGCCGCTTGCGTCGATGACCAGCCGCACCGCTTCGCAAATCTCAGGACCCGTACCTTCTCCCGGAAGCATCGTGACCACATGTTGTGCCATCAAAGAACCTCCCTTAAGCAGCAAGGGTATCGGACCATCCGCTCCCCTCTATACGAGCGAAGTGAATGCAAATTGAATTCCAGAATGAACTGCGTGGTGCTGGCACACGATCGCTGAAAATCGACCGTAGAATCGCGGTTCCTGCGATACAGGCTCCTTGTGCAATGCAGCACAGCCATTCGGGATGGTGCAACCGCACACATTCGGCGGATCTCCGTGCACCGACGCTCACCACGAACAATGTCGAATCGACTGTGCACCTAGGAGCGTGTAGGGAGTTCGGTCACAAACGTTTTGGCCAGCGGTCGGCAATAGCCTCCCAGCTGAGGCGATCCGGTCACGACCACGAGTCCCTGTGGACCGGCCGCCTGCAGAGCGCGTCTGAATGCGACATCAGGGTTCTCGACGATTTCCGCTGCCGCGGAAGAGTAGTTCCGCCATCGCTCCGTAATTGTCTGCGCATCGACGGCCAGCTCAAGTGGGTAACTGGTAACGATTATTCGGTCCGCTCCCGAACCGGAAAAGAAGCGAAGCATGTGCTCCCACTGTTGCTCGCGGGAAAGGGAGACGACCCATACGCTGCGACGCCCCTCGAATGCACAGCGGAGGTTTGCAACCAGCTGCGCCGCCGCCGGGGGATTGTGAGCGCTGTCAAGCACGACGGTCGGGGCGCCTGGAAAGACTTCACAGCAGGATGCAAGCTCCATCTCACTGAACAACCTTCCGATCTCTCGCGCGCCGATTTCAGGCACCAGTCCCCGGCGCCGCAGAACGTCGTAGGCCGTCAGCGCCTGTGACGCGTTGACCGCCGTAAAAGAGGCCGGCGACGGGATCGAGACCGTGGGAAAAATGGACGAACCGACCGTCAGCGTGCAGGTCCCTGTAGAACCGGTCCGGACGAAGTCCGTCATATCGTAGTCTTGTCCGCTCCACAACACCGGTGCTTTGAGCTCTGCGGCTCGGGATTCGATCACGGCGCGAGAACCCTTGGTCATGGGCCCGCACAGGACCGGGGTAAGCGGTTTGATGATTCCCGCCTTCTCGACCGCAATCTGCTCCAATGTCTCCCCGAACAGATCCGTATGGTCATACTCAACGTTCGTAATGACCGACAGCTCCGGCGTAATGACATTCGTCGCGTCCTGTCGCCCGCCGATCCCCACTTCAATTACCGCTAGATCCACCTTGGCAGCGCGAAACGCGAAGAAAGCCGCCGCGGTAAGAAACTCGAATGGGGCGAGCTGGAGGCCATACAGATCCAAAAACGATTTGATATGGTTGCAGGCATCGACCAGCTCTTCCTCGCCGATCGGCTGTCCGTTGATCGCAATGCGTTCCCGAAAGTGCAGCACGTGAGGACTGGTGTAGACGCCCACCTGCAAGCCGCTGGCTCGAGTCAGCGCCCCGAGCATCCGGCTCACCGTGGTTTTTCCGTTGGTGCCGGTTACGTGAACGGAACGGAATGCTCGATCCGGCCGCTTCAGCTCATGCAGGCAGCGCGACACGGCTTCCAGGCTGATGGTGCCGTCCGAAGGCCGCCCGCGGAGAATACAAGCCGTTTCGACTTGCCTGAGGAAATCCGTGACTTCCGTATAGTTACGAAAGGGCACGGTCCAGGAAGGCGGAAATGTGCGTGATCGCCGCTCAAGCATATTGACCTCGGAAGACGCACCCCGTACGGGGGCTACGCCAGTGAAATCGTCTCTTTCTCGAACTGATCGCCGGGCTCGACGACCTGACGCCAACCGTTGATGCCGTGATATCGATAATAGCGTTGCTCGGATGGCTCATAGGCGATCAGTAACAGCCACTGGTTATGAAAGAGTTTCTCGAGTAATGGCTGTCGGTTGATGATAGCCGTAATCCGGTCGCATGGAGCCTCGATAATTGCCGTCAACCGCATCGGCTCGTGATAGGCAACCCCGTCCTTCAGAACGGTTTGCGCCGGAAGACCCATCCGAAGATCGCTGTGACCGCCTGTCATCACCCCAATCCGACCCGTAACATTGTGATAAATTTTGCTTCCGCTTCCATAAACTTCAGGAGCCACCGTGGAGAAGTAATATTCCATGTTGATCCATTGCGCGACGATCAACGGCGCCGTCATGATGACCTCCAGGAGCCTTCCGTCTTTATCAGCGACATGATCGTAGGAGTGGAGAAACGAGCGGCCGCACAGATCGGCCGCCTCGGTCATCCGGCGGCGCCCGACTATAAATACGCTGTTTCTGGCCAGGCCCCACTCGGGACGCACTTGCCCCCAATCCACGCTGCGCCGCTCTATTTCACGCAAACATTCCCGCTGGTCGGCAGGAAAAGGGGTTGCGGACAAGGCTGCCCACCGCTCCGCGGCAGCCGCAGCCCCAGCCGCATGGACGTCCGCCTGAATTTGAGCGAATTCCTTCCGATGAGTGGACGGAATGTCTTCAAGATCGGCGATCCTGACCTGATCCGTAGTCGTGTCGTGGAGCGCCGCCACGAAATGAGTATCCGAAGGAATGGTCAGTCCTCGACCGGCAAGAAGATCTCGAACCTGCGGACGATTCGCAATCATCGCGAACACCCGCGCATTGGGAAGTCCCTGCCCCCCTCCACATGCTCCGCAATCCAATGACGACTCATAGGGATTATTTTCCGATGTGCTGCCGTGCCCGCAAAGAACGATCAATCTGGCGAACGGCCCGGTTAAACCCATGAGTCGTAAAGCCGTTTCAACGTAGTACGCCTGTTCGTTGACCGTAAAGCCCGTCCTCGTAATGCGGTCCAGTCGCGACCGAAACCCTCGGGACGTGAGACGGCAATCTCGGCGGAGTGCTTCGATTGCGATCGTTTCCTCCTCCCGGGGAAGGGACAATAGACGCCCGAGTGGCCCGGAACCCGCTCCAGTTTGTTGATCTGGTTCGAGCGCCTGCCGGCGGATATCTTCCAGGGCCTCTGCGGTCACTCGGCCTCTCAAGGCCTGCATGCGTGTTCGCAGCCAGGCTGCGATCTGCAGACGTTGTTCTGCGGCAAGCATGTTCTCGGCATCGGCGGTGGAGAATTTATCCACGGTCAACGTGGTGGACACGGCCGGCATGAGTACCGACTTCAAGAACGCGCTAAGACGATGGTACCAACGCGGGCATAGCGTCTTTCCGATGAAGGGAACCAGAAAGAACCATCCGATCGCTTCGACCATTACATACGGCGTAATCACATTATGCTTGAGGTCGTGCAGCAGTTCATGACTGGCGTGGACAAAGTGCGTCGTTTTCCGGCGACGCTGCGCCCGCTCTTTTTGGTAAGTCCTCGGGACCTCCCGGATCAGGTGTTTCGACTTCAAGAGCACAGGGCAGAGGGTCGTTTCGCCCTGCTCGTCCAATGATTGATATGAAAACGGCAACCCGAAGAAACCGGCGAATCCGAAAGTTTCATACGGGCCGCACTGCTCAAGATGCCGCCTGAACACCTCGGATCGCACATCGATGCAGAACGCAAACTGCGCCAGCGGGCGAGCAGAGTTCCCCTGTCGCACGGAGACAGAACCGTTCTCCTCACCGGAGGGGGCAAGCTGCCGCAACACCTCATGTTGGTGTGCCAATTCGAAGGCCTCCAGCCATTTAAGTTCCTGCTGTCGTACCGTAAACCGGTCAAGCCAGTTCACTAGAACTGACAGGTCGCTGGACGGGGTTGAGATCAGGGCGCTCGCAGGAAGCCCCAGAGCCTCCGCGATCTTCATGCAGGCATGAACGTGCAGGGCAACAGCGACATGATGCTGCCTGTCTCGCTCGTCCTGAAACCAGCGCGCGCAATGACGCTCCCACTCAGTCGCATCGCACCGCGTCCACCGACCCTGAAGGCGCGCGGCTTCCGACAAGGTTTTCTCGGACAGGCACCCGGAAACGGAGGCTCGCTTGAGCCACACCGAATGGGGGAATTGCCTGGCATACTCTTCGATCGCCCCAATCGTTCCGGCGCACCCCATGGCCTTCCGACAGGTGCTCTCGACGAGTTCCTGTTCATAGAACAGACGAACGGCTAAATACTTGACCAGATCGATGCGATAGGCTATCTGCCAAGGCCGCGAGGTCTGTTCCTCACGCCACTTGATGAATCCTGCCCAACCCGGCAAGGCGGCCAGGTGCAGCGACAGATATTCCTGCCAGGACTGATTGGGAACTTGAAGCCTGTCCAACGATTGCAACAGAGCATCCTCCGGACGGTCAGCCAACGCTCGGATTTTAGAAGCCGCCCGTTCAATACCTGACAATCTAAGGCTTACGTCATACTGGGCCGCCGCTTTCCAAGCTCTGAAGAACGTCTCTTCCCGTTTGGGCATCGGCCATACCGCTTCCCCCTCGTCGCAGAACGCCGCGCACCATTTGATCATGTGACGATTGATCTCGCTCGTCATCTCAGTCCCAAGCGTGCGATCACACCAGGCGGCCAGGGTTTCCAGGCGCCCGGCTTCCCCGGGCACGCACGCAAGTCCTTGGTCGGACAGATTCGTGTCCCCCTCGCCGATTCTCCTCGTACATGCCGCGATCTTGTCGAAAAGGGCCGACTGTTCCTGGCTCCAAGGCGGAGAGGAATTCTCCCGACCAAGGCGTTGAATCCCTTCAGTCATCGAGAGGCGCAGCACGTCGAGATGAGAGAGCACTCGATCACCAAAGGCCACATGCGTCTCCGTGGCGATCGGCTTCAAGACTGCCTCGAGGTGCGTGGCCTTGATACGGCCCGTTCGAAAGGCTTCACGAAAAGCAGGGCCCGGGAGGGTGCTTCGCCCTCCGAACAAGTGCTCTCCCCGCTCAACCGCGTCCTCGAATTTCTGGTCTTCCAACCCCTGCAAAGGATTTCGCGCGATGATCGTTTGCATCGGCCAGACCCTGGGGATAACCTCGCCGGCCAAACTGACATATGACCGCAAGGCCATCCGCTGCGCGTCGGTATAGTGCGATTGCATGCGATCTGCTGTGTGCATACGGTTCACCTCACATTGCCTGAGCTGCACGAAGCAAAACCGGGGCCACCATTTCATTTGACTGCACCAGTGCCGGCGAACCTTGAAAAATAGAGGGAAACACTGGCCGCTGCGTTATTCCAATATGACAAGGCTTCCTAGGAGCTTCCGCACTCAGTGCAAGGACACACCTACAGTGTGCCCTTGCACGCAAGGGGCAACTCACCCGCTCGATGAGGCGCCGCGTCGATACAGCTCAGATGGGATGCGCATAGGCGCCGACGTCACATGTGACCAAGCTTGCGTAGGGTCTCCATCCCACGACCCTCATCCTGTGCACGGCCGGCTCGTTCGGCGGTCGCAGTCGTGCGCAGCTCCGTGATGATCTGGGGAATGGTCGTCGCACAGGAGGCGATCGTGCCCGTACAAGGGACACACCCCAAGCTGCGGTACCGAGTGCCGGCTCCTTGGTCGAAATATGGCGTCGGCAATTGGACTCGCTCAAGCTCCAGGTATTCCCAAATATTCAGTTCCGTCCAATCGAGCAAGGGATGGACTCGAACATGCGACCCAGGGGCAAATGTGGTCTTGTATTGATCCCACAACTCGGGCGGTTGATCGCGGAAATTCCATTCCCCGTCTTTGCCTCGTAACGAGAAATAGCGTTCCTTCGCCCTCGTGCCTTCCTCATCCGCACGAATACCGAGAATCACGGCAGTCCAGCCATGCTGCGCGATCGTCTGCTTGAGTGCCTCGACTTTCATCGCGGTGCAACACACGACACGTCCTTGCTCCGGCCCCATTCCGGAGACGAGCGCCTCTTTGTTCTGGCCGACCACGACGTTGAGCTTCCACTCCCGGGACAGCCGATCTCGATACTCGATCAATTCAGGCATTTCGTAGCCGGTATCGATGTGGACCAATGGAAACGGCACGTGCCCGAAAAATGCCTTACGCGCCAGCCAGAGAAGAACCGTCGAGTCCTTGCCCATCGACCATAGCATCGCCAAGTCACGGAAATGTTTGTACGCTTCGCGCAAGATATAAACACTCTGGTCTTCTAATGCTCGCAGATGCTGCATACAACCTCCTTGGCTTCCTGAGCGTGCAATCCGCATTCGCCCCGAATGAGGGACGACAACAGACCGCGTTCGGTGCGTCCGTGTCTTCCATTTGGAACGTGCTTGAATGGCGAGTTGAGCCCACGTTCTTTTAAAGGTATGAGGCAACAGATGAGCAAATCGAGTGCCGACGAAGACAAGATGAGAATCCATCTCTGACTCGAACGGGGAACACGAAGTCGGAGCCCTGTCTCGGGGAATGAAAGGGGGTAGTCCGATGGGTGGGTATATGAAAGGGAGCAGCGACCGGGTGCGAGACCACCCGGCGCGTGCGTCCGCAGACGCTGCGCGTGCAGCCAGAGTGCCTGCGCACATCTATTCAACATGAAGACTGGTCTTCTCAGGGAGCCCTGACCTGGTACAGGCGGCAGCTACAGATCAGTAAGGAAGGAAGAGATGGAGGCCACCCGGAGTGCTCTCACATTTTACGGCGTCGGTCGAGCATCCACCGCGTGATTTTCAGGTGTTTGGCGGCAAGCGTTTTATTTCCGTCGGCTCGTTCCAGCACGGCACGGATAATGTCGTCCTCGAGATCACTTAACGAACGGTCTCCGACCTTGAATGAGAGATGGATCATCTGATGATCGTCGAAGGAAGCGGACGCTGGAACGTACGCCGACGTCTCATGCGGCACCGGCGCCGCCGACACTGCGACATCGGCGGGAAAATGCGCGGCATCCAGCGAGGAGGCGTTGCAGAAAATCACCGCCCGCTCGATGAGGTTACTCAATTCTCGAATATTGCCCGGAAAGTGATACGCTTGCAGTAAATGCTTGGCTGAATCGCTAAGGCCCCGAACAGGTCTCTTGAGCGCGAGGGCTGAACGCAACAAACAATGCTCGGCAAGCGGAATAATGTCCTCAGTCCGCGCGCGCAACGGTGGCACCGTGAGGGTCACGACATTCAGACGAAAATAGAGGTCTTCCCGAAACTCCCCCTTCGCCACGGCCTCTCTCAAATTGCGGTTGGTCGCCGCCATAAATCGCACGTCCACAGGCACGGTGGTCATCCCGCCCACTCTGCGCAACGACCGTTCTTCGATGACGCGCAGCAACTTGGCCTGTAAGACCAACGGGAGATCGCCGATTTCATCGAAGAGCACCGTCCCGCCTTCAGCCATCTCAATCAAGCCGCACTTTCGACCCGTCGCACCGGTAAAGGATCCCTTTTCATGCCCGAACAGCTCACTCTCGAACAAATCACGCGGAATCGACGGACAGTCCACTTCAATACAGGGTCTCGCGGCGCGAGCGCTGTTATAGTGAAGCACCCGCGCCATATATTGTTTTCCGGTTCCTGTTTCGCCCTGCAGCAGCACCGTCACACGGTCGTTCTTGATGAGTTCCCGCACCTGAGCTAGAAACATCCTCGTGACGGGACTCTTGGCGATCACCCGATCCAGCGCATACCGCGCGGCATCCTGCCCGCTGTGCAGCTGCACCTGGCGCTGCAGCGTCAACAACTCCGTCGCCCGGCGCAGCGTGTGGAGCAAATCGTCCATATCGATGCTCTTGGCGACGAAATCAAACGCCCCGAGCCGCATGGCCTCCACCGCGTCCTTCACCGTGCCTCTCGCCGTCAACACAATAATCGGGAGAGCGGGGGACATCTGCTTGACGCGGCTCAACACATCCAGACCGGAGAGATTCGGCATGACAAGATCCACCACCAGCACGTCCGGTTCGAACGACCGCAGGAGCCCCAAGGCTTCCTCCCCGGACTCCGCCGTCTGCACCACATACCCCTGATCGCGCAGACGCAACGCGAACGCCTCGCGAACCGACGCTTCGTCTTCCAACAATAGGAGATGCCACGTCATGTTATGCCTCGTGTTTCACGGGCAGCCACACATCCACGACGGCTCCGCTCCCAGGGGGGCTCTGAATCACGAGCTGTCCGTGATGCCGCTCCACGATGTCGCGCGTGATGGTCAATCCAAGCCCCACCCCCTTTGCCTTCCCGTTCGTGAAAAACGGCTCGTAAATGCGTTTGAGGTCCTTTTCTGAAATCCCTTTTCCCGAATCCGCAAATCGCATCAACACACCGGGAATGCGCCGGGTATCCGGCGCGATCGTAACAGTCAGGTTACCGCCGCCCGGCATCGCATCGATCGCATTCATCGCGATATTCAGGCAGACCTGCAGGATATGGGCTCGCGATGCGTCAACCGCGGGCAGATCCGGCGCCAGCGACGACGTGACCAGAATGTGATTCTTCATCAGGTTCGGTCGAAGGAGCGTCAACGTATCGTCGAGCACCAGGGGAAGGTCGCACGCGGCGATGTCGAAGGGGCGAGGCCGCAATTGACCCAAATGAGATTCCAGAAGCTCATCGATCCGCGCGGCCTCGTGTGCAATCAACCGGCAACGATCGCGGGCCTCCTGCGGGAGCGAGGCCTGATCGGCCAAATGCGTGGCCAGGCTGCCCAAGCCGATGAGCGGATTGCGAATCTCGTGCAAGATACCGCCGGCAAGTTGGCCCACCAATTTGACTTGCTCCGTGTGGCGCAACGCCTCCAGCATCTGCTCCCTTTCACTGAGATCGGTAAGAATCGCCATAAAATACTGCGTCGTCCCGTCTAATGCTTTGACCGGACTCACACTCTCCCACACCAGAAATTCCGAGCCGTCTTTCCGTCGATTGACGAATCGTTCGACAAACGGGTGACCGCCTCGAATAGACGCCCACAGACGCTCATAAAACTCGGGAGAATGTTTCCCCGACCTGAGCATCGCCGGTCGCTTCCCCAAGGCCTCCTCGCGGGTCCACCCGGTCATCCGCTCAAGAGCCGGGTTCCACTCCATGATCCGGCCGGTCGTGTCCGTCATCATCACGCCGTCCTGCGCGGACAGAAACAGGCGATGATAAAAGTCCCGCTGCGTTTCTTCATGACGCCGCCGCTCCAGCACCGTGCCGATGGTATTCGCCATGGTGCAGAGGAACTCCTGCTCCTTCTGGTTGAATTTGCGGACTCGCTTGGAGTGCGCGGTCATGACCCCAAGAACCCGGTCCTCGACCAGCATGGGCACGCACATGCCTGCGACGGCACCATGTTCGGTGAGCAGTTTAGAGGGAGAAAATCTAGTTTCTCGGCGAAAGTCGTCGACCACCACCGGAACCCGTTCCCGGATCGCATATCCCGCCTGAGAATGGGTGCCGCCTTCGATCGTGAGTTTGCCGATGAGATCGCTTCGCAATCCGATCCCCGCCATGATGTAGAGATGGCCGTCCTGCTCGCGCGGCACCAGGATCTTGCAGAGTTCCACTTCCAGCGCCGTGGCCGTCTCCTGCACGGCTTCATTCATCAACGCCTGGGCGGACAGTCCGCTGACCGCCAGGGTACCGATACGCGCCAATGCCGATTGAAACCGCGCAACGTGCGACGCGTCCTGCGCGAGCAGCACCCGCTCGGTCACATCTTCCAACACCATCAGCACACCGCGCTCACCACGATAGGGCACCACATTCAACCGGCAGGCATAATAGAGCGGACGCCCATCCTGAGCCTCCACTGTATATTCGACCGTCTTCCGGGCTCCGAGCGCGCGTGCGTTCCAGGCAATGGCGTCACCCAGCAAGCGCTTTCGAAGGGCATGCGCCTCCGCCTCCGCCTGAGGCCGCGCACTCTTCACTAATTCAGCAAATTGAGAATTTTCAAAGATGAGAAGGCCTTGGCAGACGAAACAGAGGCCCCCGCGAATACAGTCACTCACCCACGCCAGGACCTCGGCGGCGGCGAGCTCCGACTGGATCGGGCTGGACGCTCTGGAACGGCTACGATGGGTAGAGGCCATGACGGTCGCGCTCGCCGGGAATGACACGTGCCTGGTTCAACACGCACGTGCGTGCGGGCTCAGTATAACGGGCAGGTCTCCACCCGTCGAGAGGGAGAAACCGGTCCCAACGCCTGCTACGGAACCATGAAATGATCCCGGCGGGTGACCGCCACGTCACTGACGAACATCGCGCCGGAATGTTTGTGAAAAAGCGGGCCTAGCCCGGCCAGAATCGGCTCGATCCGTTCTTCAGGCACGACGGTGAAGATAATCACCTGGCTACTGGTGTCGTCGAACAGCAGGTGGCCTTCGTGGAACCCGTGATGTCCCTTGCCGGAGACGTTGTTGATGATCGTATAGCCGGTGGCGCCGACTCGATCGAGCAGGTTCGTCACTAACTTGAGGTGCTCACCCTCGACCACGATGCGGATTTCTTTCATCGGATGCAACGTCAGCATACTTTCGCCCCCCTCCTCCTGTCTTTCAGGCCCCTCGATGCCAAAGACTATTTACGCTCATTCCGCCCTGTCTTGCGTCAGGGGCGCGAGGCAGCCGGCTCCTCGCCCTCCCGCACCGGCCCGCCGGATCCCGGCTGCGCTCCCGACTCATCTGCATCGGGACGCCGACCGGAACTCCCCTCCAATTCCTGGCGCAGTTCCGATTCTTCCGACACCACTCGCCAGCCCTGCATAATGTCGTAATGGTAAAACGCCGCTTCGTTCGGCTCACACACCACCAGCGACACCCACTCGTTCTGGAACAGCCGTTCGAGTCCGGGATGTTTCGCAATCACCGACTCGACGAGGGCGCGCGGCGCCTCAATCACCGTCAGCAAGCGTATCGGCTCATGGTAGGGGACCGGACCGTCCAGGACGGTCTGAGCCGGCAGGCCGAGGCGAAGGTCGCTGGTCGCTCCGCTCATCACACCCACTCGTCCGACGATATTGTGGTACACCTTGCTCCCGCTGCCGTACACCTCGTTGTCGACGGTGGAGAAATAATGCTCCATGTTGATCCATTGGGCCACGATGAGGGGAGCGGTCATGATCGTCTCCAGGAGTTTGCCCGAGGAATCCTGGCGATAGTCGTAGGAATGCAGAAATGACCGCCCCTGGAGATCCAGCGGCCTCGTGAGTTCACGACGCCCGATGATGAGGAGGTTGTTCTTCGACAGGCCCCACTCAGGGCGGACCTGGGCCCAATCAACACTGCGCCGGCTCGCCCGTTGCTGCGGATCGCGGCGGGTCGGTTTCGTCCCCGGTCTCTCCAACGCCAGACCACGTTCCAACGCCGCCTGCGTTCCCGCCTCCTTCAGATCCTCCAACAACCGCACGAGGTCCTTCCGGTGCGTCGGCGGCACATCCTCCAAATCTACGATGCGGACATCGTTCCTGGTCGTATCGTGCAGTGCCGCGACAAAATGCGTATCGCCGGGGATCTTGACCCCCCGCGACTCCAGCACCTTTCGAACGGCCGGATTGTTGGCCATCGCTGAGAAGGCGCGCGCGTTCGGGAGGCCGCTGTTGCCGCCGCAGGCGCCGCAATCCAGGGCGGATTCGTACGGATTGTTGTCCGACGTACTCCCGTGGGAACACATCACCACCAGCCGTGAAAATCCGGACGTGAATCCCATGAGACGGAGCGCCGCTTCGACGCCGTAGGCCTGTTCCGCGACAGAAAATCCATGCAGGGTAATGCGCTGCATGCGGGTCGACATGCCCCGAGGTGTGAGGGCCAACTCCCGGCGCAACCCTTCATGCAGCGCATCCGCTTCGGAGGGAGCAATTCCGAGCGCGTTCGCAACCTCTCCCCTGCTTTGCTCGTCCCGATTCTCCAGCGCCCCGAGGCGGATCGTCTCGATCAAGGCCGGCGTGATCGCGGAACCAAGCGCGGGAAACTCTCGCCGGAGCGCGGCGCGGATGGATGCGCGCTGTTCCGCCGCCACCATTTCTTCCGCCTCTTCCCGGGTCAGCTTGTCGATCGTCAGGGTCGTCGCCAGCGGCGGCAGCCACAGCCCCTTCACCCAGGAGGTCAGACGGTGATACCAGAGTGGACAAAGGGTCTTGCCGAAAAAGGGAACGCTGAAGAACCATCCCAGGGCTTCGACCATGACGTAGGGCGTAATGACGTTTTCCTTGAGATCATGGAGGAGCTCATGACCGGCCTTGTTGAGTCGCGCAAACAGCCGGTGCCGACTCGCCGCCGCCCCATGGTAACTCCGCGGGATCTCCCTGATGTGGTTTTTGGGTTTCAACAGCACGGGCGAATGCGTGACCGGGTGCTCTTCGCCGAACGCCTGATACTTGACGGGAATGCCGAAAAATCCCGCCACCCCCAACGTCTCGTATCCTCCGAGCTGTTCGAGATGCCGCCGCAACACCTCGGACCGAATATCTATACAAAACACCATCTGCGCCAGGGGACGTGACGATCCACCCGACGAGACCCGATCACCGGCGTCCCGCAGCTGCGTCGCGACGCTGCGCAATTGCCCGACGATGTCCCGGCGGTGACGTGCTTCAAACGCTTCCAGCCAACGCTGGCTCTGCTGTCCGGCGGGGAATCCATCCAACCAGTTCAGTATCGTCGACACATCGGTAGGCTGCGTTTCGCTGATCTGTTCCGGATCGACACCCATCGCAGCCGACAGGGCCCACAACCGCCGGACATCTCGCTTCACGGCTTCAGAAGCCCGCCACCCGGCGGTCTGTTCATAGACCTGTCTCCCGATGCCATTCCACTCATCCGGCCGGGCAGTCCGATGAAGACGCCGCCACTCCCGCGCCTCTGCGGCGGCTGAGGCGGGCAACCGCCCCTCCATCAATTGACGCCGGAGCCAGTGGGCATAGGGAGCCTGTTCGATGGACGCACGGATCGCATCGTAATGCCCGGCGATGTCAAGCGACTGTCGACAGTGCAGCGCCACGAATTCGCGCTCATAAAACAACCGAACCGCCAGGTATTTCACCAGATCGACCGGATAGCGGGCCTGCCAGGGATGATGCTGCTCCTCCGACCGCCACTTGATATAGCCGGTCCATCCGGGCATGGCGGACAGATGCAAGGCGAAATAGGACTCCCATGCCGACTTCGGGATGCCCATCACGGCCAGACTATCCAGCACGGCCTCTTCCGGCCGGTCACCCAAGGCATCGATCTTCTGCGCCGCGTCCGTCACACCCAATAACCGCAGGCTGGCGTCATAACGGGCCAACCGCTTCCACGCGCGATAAAAGGTATGTTGCCGATCCGGCATCGTCCAGGAGGCTTCCCCTTCATCCAGGAATGCGCTGCACCATTTGATCATCTGCTCGTTGATATCCGACACGAGCGATGTCCCCAACGTGCGATCGCACCAGGTTGAGAGAGTTTCGTGGGACAACAAATCGACCGTCTCCCAGGGAATCAGCGTATCCGCCTGGCTGGTTCTCGTCTGCCCCACCGCAGTCGCAAGCCACAAGGCCAGCTGATCCAGCCTGTCCTCAACCGGCACGGAAGGATCCGCATACGCCTCAGCCGCCTCACTGAGCCCGTGCACCATGGAGAGCCGCAACAGGTCCAGATGGGAAATTTCACGCCCCGCGAACAAAACCTGCCGCTTGCTGGCCAAGGGGGCGAGCACCCGGGTCACGTCTTCCTGACGAATGCGGCCCTGTTCGAAGTAGCGACGATACAAGGCGCTGGGCAGGTAGCCTTTTCCTCCGAGCAGCTGTTCCCCGCGTTTTACCGCTTGACCAAACGGAAGATCTTCCAGCCCGTGCAGTGGATTGTGGTGAATGAACGTGCGCATGGGCCAGTAGGAGGAAATCGCCTCCCCGGCCAACTCCACATGGGAGCGCAACTCCATCCGCTCGGCATCTGTGAAGGTGCGTGATTCAACCGCCATGCCACCACCCCGTTTCAGCCTGCCCGCGCTCAGCCGGACTACCGGCGAAAGGCGACCCGACCGATCATGCGAACCAGATCCTCAACATAGAGGCCGTTGAGAAACATCACGTAAGCCCGGACGCGCATCGTCTCGATCCAGTCCGGCATCAAGAGGCTGACGCCTTTGGCTTTCCCATAGATCATTCCCCAGGCGCCGACAATCAGGATCGCGGCGAGCCCGATCACCAGCTCGAAGAACGAGCGATTCCATTCTGCCGCCCGAAGATAGGATTCCGCTATGCCGGTGCCCGGAAACAGGAGATGCGTGAATGCCTCGCCTGCCCACAGGTACGTGAGCCCGATAAACGCCAGGGTGCCGAGCATGGTCAGCGACACGGCCCAGGATGCTCCCGTGTGCAATCGATACAACGTAAACATCGCCTGGGAGGTCGTCACCCACCCGAAGAACAGGAAAATGACCGCTCCCTGCGCATCCTGCAACGGAATACTGACCACGCCATGCACAACCAGCAGGATAACCAGCGGCAGCACCAACGTCGCGACTAGCCCGGTGGTCCAGGTCATCGGTGAGAAGGTATGCGCCTCATCCGCCCGGCCGACGGGAGGAAGTTTAAATTCCGTTCGGGCCTTATGAATGACGGAGCCGGAATTGAGGAACAGCGTGGCCTTGAACAGGCCATGCGCGCAGAGGTGGAACACGGCGAGGGCAAAGGCACCCAAGCCGCACTCCATGACCATATACCCCATCTGACCCATGGTGGAATAGACGAGCCGGCGCTTCACGCTGGTCTGCGTGAGCATCGCCGTGGCGCCGATCAAGGCCGTAATGCCGCCGATGACGAACATCAGATGGAGCGTCGTCGGCGCGAGACCGAACAGAGGCGCCAGCCGGTTCACGAGAAACCCTCCGGCATTGACGATTCCCGCGTGCATCAGGGCTGAAACCGGGGTCGGCGCTTCAATCGTGCCGATCAACCAGAAATGAAACGGAAATTGGGCAGACTTGGTCATGACCGAGAGGACCAACAATAGGGTCACGACGAGAGGCACATCGCATTCCCATTGCAGGCCCGGCCAGACCGTCAACGGCGCCGGGGCTGTCTGCAACCGGGCAAAGAGGTCAGTCATATCCCAGGTCCCGTACGATCCGTACAGGACCAGCAGCGCCACAGCAAATGCGGCATCGCCGAAACTCTGGACCCAAAAGGTCTTCTGGCCCGCATCCCTGGCCGCACGGCTATCGGGGTTGCACACCAGCAACGTCGCCAATAACCAGGTCACCAGGTGCCAGCAGACAAACAGCCAGAACAGGTTGCCGCTGCTGACCAGGCTCAACAACACAAACGTGAGCCCTCCCAGCAACGCGAAGAAGCGCACGTAGCCCGCATCGCCGACCATATACCGTTCGGAGTACACATGAATAATCAGGCTCACGAGACTGATGAGCGCCATCATCACCGCCGCCAAGCGATCCACCATGACCGTATAGGTCATCGTGCCGGATGGCGTGCCGATCAGGGCCAGCTGGATCGTGTCTCCCGACAGAACCACCGCCAGGGTGGCAAGCGAGGTCAGGGCGGAACACCAGAGCGCGGCAATGCCGAGACGTGCAACCCGGTCGCCCAGATCACGCCAGAACAAACTGATCAGGAGCGTACCGAGAAGCGGCGCGAAGATCGTAATCAGAGGAAATATCGCGACCATGGGATCAGACTCTCCGAGAAACGCGTGATCTATGCGGGGTCATCAGCAAGAACAGAGCCTGGCCGCCGGATCGCCCGAATACTGGGAATTCCATCGAATTTGAAGCCTCTCCGCGTAGAGATTCAACATAGGGGCCGGTTCGACCTCACGACCGACGTGCATCACTGCACGAACGTGCATATATGCACAGCTTGGTTGGCGAGGTCAATGAAAGGAAGAGAGCATCCGGAAGCGTATGCGTCTCACGGCTAAATCTGAGACGCGGAGAAGACAGAGGCAGTCAGACGGGCAATCACTGATGAAAATCGTTTTCTACGGTTACCACGCAAAAAAGAGAACTTGCCGGAAAGATCTCACCGGTAGCACACGACTTTGTTGCTCGTTCGAATTTTGTTTAGAATTCGCCTCGTTCCCTGCTCGTTTCTTGATGTGTTTCTCTCCTTGTGATAGCGTCCACTTAGAAGCGTATGCACATGCGTTCCACTCACAGCCGATTCCTCCGACTCGACAGCCTGCTCCGCGCCTGGGCGGTACTGTGGCTGTTGGCCTTGCCGCTGTTCCATATCCATCCTGAGACGGATCCCCATCATGGCGAAGCCGGTCACATCCACGCGGCTGCCGTGCACACGGTCTTTTCGGCCGACCTTGAGGGTGAATTCGAAGACCACCACGATGCTCATCACCATGCGCAAGACACAGATTCGGAACCTGTTCTTTCTGCACAAGGTCCGCATACCTGGGAGAACGATCACGAGCTGGGCTTTTCGCTGCTGAACGATGCCACCGACCGCAAGCTCGTGAAGCCGCTGTTGGCCCATCTGCAGTTTGTGCGTCATAACCTCCTGCCCGTTCCGGAGCAGCGTGATCAGCCTGCCGAACAGGACCCTCCGATCCTCTCCAACACAATCCTCGCTTGTGATCTTCCTACGCGCGCGCCGCCATCCTCACTCCTCAGCTAATCGTCGTCCGTCCTGACATCCTGGATTCTGATCGCATAGCGCTCGCAGGGCGAAGCCTGTGCCTCGCACCATCGCGAGCCGATTGCGCACGGAGGAGGCTGCTGATGATTGCTCGTCTTGTCTGTTCCCTGGTCCTGGCAATGGCTGCCGCCGGCCCCCTCGCGGGCGTTTCCGTAGCCCGGGCTGAAGCGCCACGCACCGCCGCCTATTCCTTGCCGTATATTCTGACGCTGGCGGTGCAACACAACCCCACACTGGCCGGCGCCGAGGGGGTGGTGAAACAAAGCCAGGGCCAACAGATTGCGGCAGGCGCCTATCCGAATCCGTCCGTCTCCGGCAGCGCCGGGCGTGGCGCCATTCGTGACCCGAGCACCGGCACACGCGTGACCGAGCGCACGTTTACGGTGGAACAACCGCTTGAATGGACCGGTAAGCGACAGGCCCGCCAGGAAGCGGCCGATGCCGGAGCAGCCGGGGCGACTGCCGCATTCGAGGACACGCGCCTCACCCTGCTCGCCGACGTGAAAGTGGCCTTCTACCATCTGCTCTTCGCCCAGCGCGATGCGGACCTCGCCGCGCAAAACGTCACCAGTGTGGAGGAAGTCCTGCGGACCGTGCACGCGCGCGTGGCGGCCGGAGAAGCCACCTCCTTCGACAGCATGAAAGCCGGGGTGGAAGTGCAGAAGGCCAAGAAGGAAGTCGCCCGGGCGAACAGTACCCTGTTGGTGGCCAAGGCACGTTTGAATACGCTGACCGCCGGGTCGCTCGGAAAGGCATTCTCCATCCAAGGCGATTTCGAGTCGCCCAAGACGGGGGTGAATGCGGAGACCCTGGCGACGCAAGCCCTGGAACAACATCCGGCGGTCCGCCGCCTGAGCAAGCTGGCGGAACAGGCGGAACATACGCTGCGGTATGAGCGGGAAGCCCGCGTGCCCAACATCAGCCTGCTGGGCAGTTATCACCGGGAGGCGGGTGACGAATCGGTCACCGCCGGACTCAGCATGCCCCTCCCCCTCTGGTACCGGCGGCAGGGAGAAATTCAATCCGCGCTCGGCGCCAAGCACCATGCCGATGCAGAACGCCGGCGGCAACAGAACGAGCTGGAGCAGGCCATCACTCAACATGCGCAGGAAGTCCGCACGGCGCAGGATCAGCTGCAGGTATTTGAAACCGGCTTGTTGAAACAGGCCGAACAGACCCTGACCGTCGCCCGCACGAGTTTTCGGCACGGCGCCGCCAGTTTGTTGGATGTATTAGATGCTCAACGCGTGTACCGGCAAACCCAACAGGAATATGCGCAGGTGCGGGCCGATCTCTCCATTGCGCTGGCCCGGTTGGAGCGGGCAGTGGGAGCTTCGCTATGAGCATCCCCGCCTGGTTCACACCTCGGCAAGAGACGATGATCGGACGCTGCGCAACGACCGGAATGATCCTGACCATCCTCTCTGTTCTCCCCGGATGCGGGGAGCAGGGAGCGGAACCGCCGAAACCGCCCTCGCCCGTCGAGGTGGCGCCGCAAGCCGCCTTCACCCATGCGATTCACCCGCCGCCGGCTGTCCGGGAACGGTTGCGCACCGAGTCCGCCACGCGACGCGCCGTTCCGGAATTGGTGACCGCACCTGGCGAGGTCGCACTCGATTTGAAGAAGGTCGCCAAGATTACCTCCCGCATCGGCGGGCAGGTCGAACATATTCACGTGCAGTTGGGTGACCGGGTCAAGCCCGCTCAACCGCTCGCCGCCATCGGCAGCCTGCAGCTCGATCAGCTCGTGGAAGAATACCTCGTCGGGAAGGCGCAGGCCGACGTGGCGGAAAACAGTCTCCGACGGACCGAGAAGCTGCGCACGGACGACATCGTGCCGGAGCGAAAGCTCATTGAAGACAAGGGGCACTACCTGGAGACGAAGGCACGCTATCAGCACGTCCGCGAAAAACTGCTGGCCATGGGCATCACGAAAGCCGAACTCGCCGGCCTCGAACGCGGCGGCCATGAAGAAGGCCACCACTATACACTGACGTCTCCCATCGCCGGGACAGTGGTGGCCCAGAATGCGGTGCGCGGACAGGGGGTCACACCCGGAGCAGAACTCTTCGAAGTCGTCGATACCAGCCGTGTCTGGGTCTTTGCCAACCTGCCCATCGAACAGGCTAGAAAATTCAAAGAGGGCGACCTGGGCACGATCACGCCGAAAGGCGGCGAGGTGATCACGGCCCCACTGACATATCTGGCGCCGGTCGCAGATGAGACCACGCGCACGATCCAGGTTCGCTTCGAGGTGGAGAACCGGCAGGGACAACTGAAACCGCATGAATATGTGGAGGTGGCGCTCACTCTCTCAGGAGCACCCACGGTGGCGGTTCCTGTGTCTGCTCTCACCACCATCGACAAGACTCGAGGGGTCTTCCTCGAAGGTCCCGACGGGTACACGTTTGCGCCGATCGACGCAGGACGTGAGAGCGGCGGCTGGGTCGAAATTCGAACGGGTGTGAAGGAAGGCAACCCGGTCGTGATTGATGGGGTCTTCGATCTGAAAAACGTGCTGCTGAAAGAACAGATCGGATCGGGCGAGTGAGGACCCCATGAACCACCTGCTGACATTTTCGCTCCGCTATCGATTTTTTACTCTGGTGGCGATCGCCGTCGTAATTGCCACGGGCATCTGGTCCTTTACGAACCTCACCATCGACGCCGTCCCCGACCTCACACCGGTGCAAGTCCAAGTTCTCACCCGCGCTCCTGCCTTGGGCCCGGTAGAAGTCGAGCAGTTTGTGACGTTCCCCATCGAGGCGTCCTTGAACGGCTTGCCGGCATTGCGGGAGCTGCGTTCCGTTTCACGTTACGGACTCTCCGCCGTGACAGCGATCTTCGACGACCAGACCGACATTTCCCGGGCCAGACAGTTCGTGACCGAACGGTTGGCGCAGGCCATGGAGCGCATCCCTGCGGAATATGGCCGTCCGGTCATGGGCCCCTTAACCACCGGGTTGGGCGAAGTGTATCAGTTCACGGTCAAAGGACCTGGCTATAGTCCCATGGCCCTGCGAACGCTGTTGCAGTGGGACATCGGGATGAAATTACGCGCTGTGCCCGGCGTGGTCGAGGTCAATATCTGGGGAGGCGAGCCACAACAGTTCCACGTCATCGTGGATCCGTCGAAGCTTCTTTCCTTCAAGTTGACCATGAAGCAGATCTTCGACGCGCTGCAACGGAACAATGCGATCGCCGGCGGTGGATATATCGAACATCAGCGTGAGCAACTGCTCATTCGAGGGGAAGCGCTCGCCACACAGGTGAGCGACCTGGCCCGGATCGTCGTGGCCCACGGATCGGGCGGTGTGCCCGTCTACATTGCCGACGTGGCCGAGGTAAAAGAAGGCTCAGGACTCCGGATCGGCGCAGCTACGGCCATGGGCGAAGGCGAGACGGTCATCGGAATGGTACAGATGCTCGCGGGTGAAAACGCCCAACAGGTCGTGACCCGCGTGAAAGCACGCGTGCAGGAAATCCAGGCGACCCTGCCCTCCGGTGTCACCATCGAACCCTACTACGATCGCACGATTTTTGTGTCCAAGGTCATGACGACCGTGCGCAATAACCTGCTTGAAGGCGGCCTGCTGGTCGTCGCCGTGCTGTTTCTCTTTCTCGGCGACCTGCGGGCCGGACTGATCGTCGCGTCGGCCATTCCTCTCGCCATGCTGATCGCCTTCACCGGCATGATGCAGGCCGGGCTCTCGGGCAATTTAATGAGCCTGGGCGCCATCGACTTCGGGTTATTGGTCGACGGCTCCGTGGTCATGATCGACAACATCCTGCGCCGACTAGCGGACAAGCCGGTGCGTAACCGGGACGAGCGCCTCGCGACCGTGCTGGCGGCCGGACGGGAAGTCCTGCGTCCCATGACCCTGGCCGTGAGCATCATCATTCTGGTGTATGTGCCAATCCTGGCCCTGACCGGTATCGAGGGCAAGATGTTCCGTCCAATGGCGTTCACCGTGATCATGGCCCTGGCCGGCTCCCTGCTCCTCGCAGTCACCGTGACGCCGCTGCTGTCGTACTGGTTCGTACGGACCGGAGCGAACCGGCAAGAAACCCTGGTCATTCGCGGCCTGAGAGGCGCCTATGCCCCTTGGCTCAAATGGGCCGTGGCGCGGCCTGTCTGGCCGGTCTCGATTGCCATCATCTTGTTTATCATCAGCCTGGGGGCAGGAACCAGGCTCGGCATCGAGTTCGTGCCCAGGCTGGAAGAAGGCGACCTTGCGCTGCAAGTGTGGCGGTTGCCCAGCATCTCGCTGACCGAATCGGTGGCCACTGCACTCGAGATCGAGCGGGTGCTCCGCCGTTTTCCCGAGGTCACTCAGGTGGTCACGCGCACGGGCAGCCCCGAAGTGGCAACAGATGTGATGGGCGTCGAACTTTCCGATGTCTTCATCATCCTCAAGCCTCAACAGGAATGGGTGACAGCCGGGACTCGCGACGGCTTGATCGAAGCCATGAAACGACGCATCGAGGAACAGGTACCCGGTGTCGGCCTCGGATTCACCCAACCGATCGAAATGCGTTTCAATGAGTTGATCGCCGGCGTGCGATCGGATCTGGCCGTCAAGATTTTCGGCCCCGACCTGGACATTCTCAAGCAGCAAGCTGAACGCGCGGCGCGCGCGCTCCAAGCCGTACCGGGCGCGGCAGACGTCAAGGTCGAACAGGTCGCAGGGCTCCCGCTGCTGCGTGTCATCGTGGATCGCGCAGCAATCGCCCGATACGGGCTCACCGCCGACGAAGTGCTCACGCTCATTCAATCGACCCGGGTGGGAACGGTCGTCGGCACCGTCGTGCAGGGCTCCCGTCGATTCGAGCTGGTCGTGCGGTTGGCCGACCGGGTGTCGCAGGATCCGGCGTCGTTGGGCAACCTGCTGATCCCGACTATGCATGGCGAACTGGTACCCCTCTCGCGTGTGACGAGCATCACAGTGGATTCAGGCCCGGCGCAGGTCAGCCGTGAACATGTGCAACGGCGGATCGTCGTGGAGTGCAACATTAGAGGACGGGATCTAGGTGGGTTTGTGGCCGAGGCCCGACAGGCCGTCGCCCGGGTAGTCACCCTGCCCGCCGGATACGAGATGCGCTGGGGCGGGCAATTCGAACACCTGCAGGAGGCCACTCGCCGTCTGACCCTGGTGGTGCCGGTCACGCTGCTGCTGATCCTCGGGATGTTGTCGGTGATCTTCGGCGCAATGCGGCCTGCCCTGCTGATCTTTCTCAATGTGCCGCTGGCGCTGTCAGGCGGCATTCTGGCGCTGTGGCTCCGGGGGTTGCCGCTCAGCATCTCGGCCATCATCGGGTTTATCGCGCTCTTCGGAATTGCCGTGCTCAACGCAGTCGTCCTGGTGAGCCATATCCGCCGGCTGGAAGCGGAGGGCGCATCGACCGGCGAGGCGGTTGTCCAAGGGGCCATGGATCGACTCCGCCCGGTACTGATGACGGCCCTGGTGGCGAGCCTGGGATTTCTCCCCATGGCCTTGGCGACCAGCATGGGCGCGGAAGTGCAACGCCCACTGGCGACAGTAGTGATCGGAGGCCTCCTGACCTCGACAGCCTTGACCTTGTTGGTCATTCCGGCCCTGTATCCCTACTGGGTGCGTGACGAGACCATGAGGCCGCGGCCCCTTACCGACCAGGCAGACATGAACGAAACCGGCGCGTAACCTATTGTCTGACCAAGGGGAAGCAGGAGAGGGTCGAATCGATGCCCAGCTGTTTCAGACTCTTTCCTGGACAGACTTTCGTCACCGCGGTAAGCTTCCTCTACGAGTCGAATTGTCTGCAACCGAGCCCGAATACTGCGAAATCGTTCCATCACACGCAGAACCGGTGCCCATCCTGAGGAGTAGTTATGGCGACCATCATGGTGATCGACGACGAACCATCCATCCGCGGCCTCCTGCGGGAGGTCCTGGAACGATCAGGGCACAAGGTCGTCGAGGCGAAAGATGGGCGGGAGGCGCTGGATCTCTATCAAAAACATAAAGCCGACCTGCTGATCATGGACCTGCTCATGCCGGAGGTCGATGGACTGGAAGCCACCCTGCAACTGACCCGCGAATACATGGACACGAAAATCATCGCGATGACCGGCGCGCAAGGGGACCGGAACTTTCTGGATATCGCGAAACTCTTCGGCGCCCACCGGACCTTCGAAAAACCCTTCGACTTGAAGGAAATGCTGAACGCCGTGGAAGCGGAACTGGCTCAGAAGTAATCCGCACGCCCCTCCGCGCCCCTGCCCTTCCCCCGGAAGCCGTTCACGAAGGAAAATCTGCTGGAAACCCCACCGCTGCTTCTGCAAGAATCGAACGGTGCAGCGGACAGCCACAGCCAAACACCCGTGTTTCTAACCCCCACTCGCGCATGGCGTCTCTGGTGTGCCTGGAGCATGCTGATCGTGCTCGTGGGTATCCTCCCGCTGCATAACTTTGTCGGCCACGCGCATTGGCAATACATTCGCTGGGTGCCGACACCGGACCAGCTGAGTTCGCCGGCCATCCTCCTGGATCTCGGCATCGATGCCGTGGCCAACATCCTCCTCTTCCTCCCCTTCGGCCTGCTTTATACCCTGCGCGGATTGGGCGGCAAATCCTTCTCTCCCGGCCACCTTGTGCTGATGGCCTTCGCACTGTCCTTCAGCATCGAGTACTACCAGGTCTATTGTCACAACCGCAGCACATCGCTTCTCGACCTGCTGGACAATGTCCTGGGTGCGTATATCGGGATGAAAGCGGGGGAAGCGTATGTCAGGAGATATATGGCACGAGTGGTGGAACCGGCCGCATAAGATTATTGCCAGCCTGTCGGATCATATCCCCGATCACGCAGACAACGATCCACATAGTTGGTAAACGCCCCGCTCGGCGGCGATCGCCTGAACAGGCCTCGCAGAAACCCGGCCGTCGCGCCGCTGGCTGCGCCGACCATGGCTCCACGCCCCGGATGTCCCAGGATCGCTCCGCCCACCGCACCGGCGGCCGATCCGATCGCCCCGCCCGCCACCGTGCCGGTGGCAACTTGCGCGGTTTTTCCTTCGCTGGGAGAGGCCCCGGCTTGCTCGGCCAAGGTCATGCAGTCTTTGATATCCGATTCGGCCGCATCGGCGCCGACCTGTCGATAGTGATCGTTGGGATAGAGAATCAGCTTGGGCCCCGCACAACCGGCGAGCAGCAGACTCGCGACACCGATGAGAATCGTTTGCTTCATGGCTCACAGGTCCTCTGTTCCACAGGCACCGGAGCGGACAAGGTTGACCGGCCGCATCGGCGGAATCCTGGTGCGTGCTGAGGATTAAATCCGTCCCCCCAGATCCTTCCGCTGCAACGTTCGCATCATCACCGAATCGTTATAGGCCACTTCGCTCAAGGCATCGAGAATATGCAGCCCTTTGCTCGCCGCCAATTCTTTCGCTTTTGTGTAGTTCTTCGCGCTGAAGCGGGCGACTGCCGGTTGACCGTTCACGATCTGACAGGCCAGCACTTCTCCGCCGGCCACATCCATCGTCCCACCCTCCTCCACGAGTTTCTTGGCCTGCGACACCGTAATCTGGTGCAGCTGCGCAAACTCCTCCAGCCCGCCCGTTTCCACCAAACGTCCATCGGGCATGATGCAGAGCCTCTTGAAATGGGGAGACCAGTCTTTGCGGAAGTCGATGAACTTAATGTCGCCGCCCTTCGCTACCGCACGGTCGAGGGTCCGGTAATCGAGGCCGAGATTCTTTTTTGCCAGCTTGGTCTTTAATTCCTCGGGAAGCGTTCGATAGAACACCTCTGTCGCCGCCTCGATCAACGGCACCGCGCGCAACCGGGCCCATTGCTCCGCCTCGGCAAACTGCATCAGGTCGAGCACCCAGGTCTGTTTCGGCGTGGCGCCCGTGGTATCGATCCGGCAAGCAAAGAGGCCACGCGTCAGTAATCCGCCCACTTGGGGATACACATAGACACCGCCCTCCGCGAGCAGCTGCGTCATCTGCTCCAACGGGACGTCGTAACTTTCGGCCAGAATTTTCGCATGCGCTGCCTGGTCTTCCGGCAACGTCATGGCGCAGGCCGTCACGTTACCCGGCGCATCGAACTCCGAGTAATCTTCGATCACGTTGTACAAAATCGGCGGCTTCGGCTTTTCAATCTTCTTCTTGATCTTAAACATAATGAGCTCGTTCCTCGTATCTCGTCGTTCGTCTCTCGTTCAAAGCAGGTCCTGCACAATCACTCATGCTGGAGGTGATGATAGGGAGGAAGCGTCATGAGCCGCTGGTCGTCCACCGGTCCGCCGACTGTAAAGTGATACAGCGATTGAATGGACAGGTCCTTGATGCCCACGACCTCATGCACCGGGTCGTCGAAAAAGCAGCCAATGCCCGTGCCCCGCACTCCCGCTGCCTCCGCCTCCAGATAAAGCACCTGCCCGACCACGCCGGCCTCCCAGAACAGGCGTGGATACCACCAAGCCCCGCCCTGCCGCAAGCGGCCCTCGAACTCCGCCAGCATCCCGAGCGAAAAGGCACTATCGCCGGCAATGCCCTGTTGGCAACTGACTTGCGCCGCCAGACGTTGTGCATCCCCCTGCAGCAGCCAGAACAGCGGAAGATCGTTCGGACAGCCAGGTGCCGGGGTCCATTCCAATTCGGGATTCATCGATTGCTGCAGAAACGGCAGCTTGTTCGGGTCACGCGCCAGCATATACAGCCCGGCCTCCAGCCCCTCGACGCGATGCACAAACAGCATGAGATGAATCGCCGGATCCCAAGGCAGGACATCCCACGGCATGGGCCGCTGCAATTGCGGTCGCTCCACGCGAGGCATCACCCGCTGCAGGATGTGAAAGAATGTGGCGGCTGAAATAGATGTGCGGCCATCGAAGGAGACGGCGCTGCGGCGCTGCCTGATGATCGCCGCTGCGTCGTCCGTCGTTCGTGAAGCGTGAAGCGTCTCGGGTGGGACAATGGGGGTCCCAGCAAGCGACACGATCGGGTGCTCCAGGCTGGTCTTCCAAGAGGCCTCTGCCACCTGATCGATGACGTCCCAATGCACCCCATGTTCGCGACTCAGCTCATTGGCCTTCCCATGCCACGGCCCCACAGCCACACCGGTGACGGCCGCCTCCTCCAGAAACAACGGCAAATTTTGATTCTCACGCGATGAGCTCGATGCACGAGCCTCGGCTTCAACAGGCCAGATCACCGCGAGACAATCTGGATGTTCCGGCTCCACCCCGCTGAAATCGTCTACGCGGTGGGTTCCCAGTACCCTCGCGGTCTGGTTCTGATCGGCTCCATCCAACAGCGCCATCTTCCAACCGAGTGTCGCCGCCGCAATACGCGCGGACCCGATCGCATGGCCGACATCGTGGTTGCAGTAGCGAAACGCCCGCTCGCCGTACTTCCAGGCTTCCCGCCAATGGACTGAGGTGAGACCGAACAGAAACGCTCCTGACGGAAAGGGAGCCAATAGACGCGAGATGGCGGCCGGCGAACAGTCAGCGCGTAACTCCACCCCATGTTCTCTCGGTGCGTAGTGATAGAGCCCCGGCTTCAGGTCGAGCCCCTCGGCCGACGGCAGAAGGACGTAGCCTTCCGTCGGGTGGAGATTGCCGGACGAAGGATTGTTCCGCAGGGCCCATTCCGACTCCCCGGCCTTCTTCCAGGCTGAGAGCCCGAGGGCCAGTTCGAAAAACCGTGAAACGGTCCGGTTGGTCAGCGGCTGCACAGGAACAGACCCCGGTTGATAGATGGCGTCGTAGGACGGCGACCGTGGCTCCTCGTCTGCCTTCAGCAATGGCAAGCGCACCAACTGCGTCCCGTCAAATCGCCGAAAGGGATTGGGCTGGTTTGCCCAGTCCAGATACCCCAATGACCGCGCATATCGATTGAAATGGTGTTTGGTTCGAACGTGATAGGCAATCACGCGATCGACCGGATCGGTTGAAAGCAGCTCAGTGGAGATGGCGGAAGACGGTTGTTCAGGAGTCATGGCGGCCAGTCTAACGAGGCGGAGGAAGGAAAGTAAACGCGGGCCACCTCAACCGAGCAGGCGGGCGATTCCGAAAGCGGCCGCCGCAGCTAGTCCGCCGACCAGCACGGTTTGGAACCCGCCGCGCCAAGGCGGTACGCCGGTAAACCCGCTTTTCACGTAGCCGAATACAAACAGAGCCACGGGAGTCACCGCCACCGACCACCAGAGCGCGGTGTGAATATCGGAGAACACCATGTAGGGCAGCAGCGGAATAAGTCCGCCGACCACATAGGACAGCGCGATCGTCCAGGCGCTGATCCGCGCGCGCGTCGGATCAGGCTCCTCGAGCCCCAGCTCAAACCGCATCATGAAATCGACCCACTGCGTCGGATTGGCCTGAAGTGTCTCAATCAACGGAGCAATCTGTTCATCGCGCAAACCATAGCCGCGAAAAATCTCGGACACTTCTTCGGCCTCCCGTTCCGGAATATGCTGCGTCTCCCGCAACTCCCGCAGGCGCTCAGACGCGTAATGTTCCAGATCCGTCTTTGCCACGAGATACCCACCCAAGCCCATGGCAATCGAGCCGGCCGCGATCTCGGCTAACCCGGCTGTGACCACCAGGCCGGATGAAGCCACCGCGCCGGAGAGGCCGGCCGCCAACGCAAAGGGCACCGTCAACCCGTCGGCCATACCGATGACGATATCGCGGACCGTCGCGGTGGCGGTGAAGTGTTTTTCAATATGAGGAGTCACGGGCATGTGAGCACTCCGAGCTGCCTATGCCTCTTGAATGCGCACGAACTCCCGCGCGCTGCGCAAATCTTCCTGCGTGCAGAGTTTCAGTTCCAGCAAGAGATGCTCCAAGGCCGCCACCCGGGCGGCTACCTCCGGCAGCACCACATCGATCCGCTCCACGAGATCTTGCAACCGGCGGGTCATCCCGGCCTCGCCGCTTTTCGTCGCCGCGCCCTTCCGTTTCTGTCCGACCGAACGATTGCGGCCCGACTGCCGTGGCACTTTCCTTTTGGGTGGCATAGGTCCCTCCTGGTTAGGCTGCTTGTGTACGCGCCTTCCTGGCGCCGGTCAAGCGGAGGATGTCGAGAAAGGGATGTCGATGCGAGAAAGGAAACCTCAAGCGATAGTTAAAGCTCTCAGGCAGGCACGTCCAACAGCCTGAATTGTCGAGGGATCGCCGATAAGCCGATCAACGCCTCCAAGACTCTCCAATCTTCCAGAAGTCAAACTTCATACCAACTACAGCAGCATGGGAATTTGCATCGCACATAAATTATTACTTCAAGTTGTATTGTGCCGATGAGAGCGCGGAAACAGCCCCCTAGTTCATGGCTGGGGCGACTAGCGGACGGACTTCGGCTTGACGTGATTCAACCCACCCGCCCCCGTGCTGTCGTTGACGATGGCGGGGTAGGATTGAATGAATTTCAGCATGCTTGGCGTGGAGGCATCCCCCAACCAATAGGGATTGTTCCGCTGCATGACGGTGTAGTTGGCTTTGAGTTCATCGCGCACCCGCAGGTAAATCCACTCGTACCGTGGATGGTCAGGGGGAGTGTCGTGACCGTAGGTACCTCGATAGTCATCACCCTGGACCTCAGGCGCCAGGATTACGGTGCCACTCAATCGCGGATAGTACGTAAGCACTCCCGGTGCACCTGAAGGCGGCTGCAGGACGAGACCTTTGCTCTTGTTACTGTTCGAACTCCCGAGTCCGATCCCTTCGGCTTGCAGAATCGGCACCATCGCAGCGACATGTTCCCGGCTGTAGTTGAAATCCGGCACCACGTCACTCTGCACAAAGTATTTCTTCATGGCGCGAATCACCGCAAGTTGTCCATCGTACTGCCTCTGCGCACTCCCCCCCTCCTCCACGAAGGAAGTCACGGGCTCGCCGATTGCGGATTCGGTCGTGGAGATCTGCGTCAGGTTCGGGTGCTGATCGATGTGCGCGGCCAGGGCGGCAAGGAAGGCATCCAATCGACCGAGAATCGTCGGATGCCACAACTTGAGATTGTAGGCATACTTGCCCGGCTGATTACTCATTCGATAGGCCCACAGATACTCGTACTGGGTATGGGCGCGGTTTGGATCGGCATTCCAGGCCCGTCCCCCCTGCAGGTCGTTCGGCAGGATCTCTGACGCTCCCTTCGCACTTTTAAATTCACGCCATGCCAGCGCCACAATGAGATGCTTGTTCTCCAGTGCACCCAACCGGGTCAGAATCTGATCGATCTGGCCGAAATCGTACCGGCTGGCTCCGCCGCGACTATCCCTGGATTCATATCGCCCCCACAACAGAATCACTTTGATACCTCGCAGCTGAGGCGTGTTTCTCAATTCCTCGTAAATTGTCTCCATCTGCGCAGGTGAACGTAATTGCCAGTCTTCAATCTTGACGTAAATGCCTGGATGCCATCTGTCGTCCGCAGCGGACGTGCCGGGGACGACCACCAGAAGCAACATCGAGACGAACATCAGGCAGAGCCGGCCGAGAAGACTCCTGGCTGATTGACGCCATTGTGAGCCCGTGGCGCTCAGCACAAGGCCACCGTTGGTGGTTGCTCCTGAATGATCGATAGGCATGAGTCAATGTTCCCTGTGTCCCCGCCCGTCAGTCGATGGAACTCTCGCTGGACGACGAACCTTGTCGGTCCCTCGCCATTCTGAAGGGAGAACCGACCATTGTCTGTAGTCACCCCTGGGACAGGGATGATCGCACAGGAGATCGGCTTGACTGGGGGCAGATGAGAAGGGAGCGGTCAGCGCGGACTCGACGAGTTGGAGGGGAAAATCAAGAACAAGATCCGCCTCCGCCGGCGAGCTGTCTCGAACCTCGAGTGCATCTGCGGCGGTGAGATCGCGACTCTGCCTGAAGTCAGGCGGCCATGGCCACGGGACTAAACAACTTCACCGTCTCCTGCAATTGCTCCTGCGCCTCGCTCAGTAATGCCGGCCACTCACTGACATCGAATCGGGTGGACTGCAATGCGGCCCGATGAAACGACAACTCCTTCGGAGCAACGGAGGGATGCAATTCATTGTGGTCTGCAACGACCCCGGCGAGATGTACGATCGAGGCATGGAGCGCATAGTCGCCCGCCTCGTCGGGACACAGCTGATGTCTGATGGCCTGCTCGATTTGAGACGGCATCCCCCAGGAATGAATCAGTTCCGTGCCCACTTCCGTAAAATCGCACCCGAAGTTGGATTGCTCGACTTCCGCCAGCGGGCTGCCCAGGTTGCCGGCTTCGATGAGCGCCGATTGAGCGCGCTCGGGAATGGTCTGATACAACACCAGGTGCCCGATATCCCGCAGCAGCCCCTCGATAAAGAACCGCTCACTGTCATCGATGCCGCAGGATTTGGCGATCTTGCCGGCCATCAGGGCGCAAAGCACGCTCTTGCGCCAATAGGCAGACAGATCCATGATCTGCACCGTCATGCCGCTGAAACTGCGGCCGATGGTCGTCGCGGTCACCAGGTCACGGATCGCTTGCATCCCGAGCAAATTCACCGCGCGGGTCACCGTATCGACCTGCTTGGGAACCCCATACAGCGGGCTGTTCACAATCTTCAGGACGCGGGCGGAAATTGCCGGGTCCATTTTGAGGACCTTCGCCAAATCATCCATCGTCGAGTCCGGGTTGTCCACGACATCGCGAACTCGATAGTAGATCTCAGGGAGGGTGAAAACGTTTGAGCAGGATTGGACGAGTTCTTGCGCCGATGCCATGATAGACGATCCTCCTTGGTGCGCGTTGCGCGTGCGCCCTGCACAGGGGCCCCCGGCTATCTTTATCGGTTGCGGCCTGTCTTTTCTGAAGCGGCGGGAGATCTGGGGTCTATCGAAAGCCGCGGGGCGGTTGTGATCGTCTTATTTGTTCCACAATGAGTTGGACAAGCGTTAGGACATTCGGTAACTTCTGACGGCAATTGATTGGTGGCGAAAACTGCCGTTTCCACTCACATATCAAAGCTAGAACCACCCCTATTTGTTCACCTCATGAGAATTGTCAGCTGGAATTGCAATGGCGCACTTCGTAAAAAGCTCCCACAGCTTCTCTCGCTCAATGCTGATATCTATATTATTCAAGAATGCGAAAGCCCAGAGGGCTCGATAGACAGCTCATATAAGGATTGGGCTAACGGTTCATTGTGGGTTGGGAGTAATAAACACAGAGGGTTGGGAGTATTTTCGTGCAGCGCACGTCTGGCCATGCTCGACTGGGACAGCAACGGACTTGAGTCATTCCTTCCTTTTACTATCGACAACAAGATCACAGTATTGGCGGTTTGGACCCGCCACGCTAATTCGCCGACGTTCCGCTACATCGGTCAATTGTGGAAATACCTTCAAGCACACAAGACAAGGGTTGAGAACCGCCGCATGATCATCTGCGGAGACCTCAACAGCAACGCATGCTGGGACGTCTGGGATCGGTGGTGGAATCACAGTGATGTCGTGAGGGAGCTGTCCTCAATCGGCCTCGAGAGCGTCTACCACCATTACACCGGCGAGCAGCAGGGGAAGGAAACACAACCCACCTTTTTTATGCACCGGAAGGTTGCTCGGCCCTACCACATCGACTATGCATTTGCTTCCGCCGATTTGTTTCAATCCTCCGAAATTTCAATCGGCAGAGCCGATGAATGGCTGGCCTTCAGTGACCACATGCCCTTAGTGCTCGATATCGCTTGCGTCTAATTTACCGTTCAAATCGACGGGTGTACTGGAGGCGGTTTTGCCAGGCGCTCGCCCGCAGATAATCAACAAAACAAAAGAACGGCCCAACAACTCCCAACTTCTCCCAGTAGCCTCCCGGCCCTAAACCGGCGCGTTGCCGGGCCTCCACTTGATACTGCAGCCGACGCTGGCTTTTTGGCTGGGATTCACAGGCTTTCCGCCCAGCACGGCATCGATCGCAGCACGGAGGTCTCGACCGGTGACCGGCTTGTTGTTGCCGGGGCGTGAGTCGTCCAGTTGGCCGCGATACACCAGCCGCCGATACCGATCGAACAGGAAAAAGTCCGGCGTGCAGGCAGCCCGGTAGGCCTTCGCCACCTCCTGCGTGTCATCACAACAGAACGGAAAGGTGAACGCGAGCCGCTCGGCCATCTCCTTCAGTCGCGGGGGCGCGTCGTCCGGATACGACTTCGGATCGTTGCTGCTGATCGCGATCATCCCGAGGCCCGTGCCCTGATAGTCCCGCCCGATCCCGGCGAGTTCCTGCTCCACATGCACCACATAGGGGCAATGGCGGCAGATGAACATCACCAACAAGGCGGATGAGCCGGCGAAGGAGTCGAGTTGATACACCTCACCGCTCACCACATCGCGTAACGTAAACGCAGGCGCACTCGTGCCCAGCGACAGCATGAACGACTCGACGGCCATATCCACCTCACCATATTCTGTCTCACACGGGTTTGACCCCGTCGCCTCACCGCCCATTCACTCTACAAGTCTCGCGCCGACGACTCAAGCGCGAGACCTCATTGACCTGCTTTTCACTCCCCGCGTATGCTGAGACCTGAGGTGCCTGCATCTTCACGACGGGCACCACGCAAAGACGGTCCACTGCTCACGTTTCAAGAAAGAATCATCTATGCAATTCGATGCCGCTCTGGCCGCACAAGATACCCTCCAGGAATCGGAAACCGAGCTCGGTGCCGATTGGGACCGCGCCGTTGAACTTGAAAGTACGTTCTCTTCCAACGCCGGTTCCACAGCCCGCGAGGCCTACGAGCAATTGCTCGCGCTGGCCGATCGACACCCCGACGCACATCGTTTCCAGGCCTTCTGTATCTACATCACCTGGCAACAGGTCACAGAAGAGACGATCGCTCGCCATTTTCAAACCGGAATGACGCTCTCCGAGACCTATCTGGCCTCGCCTGAGGGGAAGGATCCACGCCATCTTGCCTACGTCGCCGAGCTGCTTGAGTCATTTCGCGCCGGCCTCGGCCTGGATGAAGAAGACGACATCGTGGTGGAGTTTCGCAAAGACACTCCCAAGGGCGGCGACTGACCCAAGCCGTGAAGCGTAAAGCGTTTCAAAAACGAGATACGAGCGACGGGAGACGAACGACGGTTCTAAGACATGGCTGAGAACGACAAACACCGCGCACGCATTTTTCTCCATCGTGGCGATCTCGTCCAGGCACGCGTCGCCTGGGAGGCGGCCGTCAAGGACGACCGCCTGACCGGGACCCAGCGTGAACTCTCGAACAGCCTCGGCAACCTCGGCAACACCTATGCCTTGGCCGGCGAATTGGAGAAGGCCGACGCCTGCTACAAAGAAGTGCTGGCGATCCAACGTAGCGAGCAGGATCCCCACGCCATCGCCCATACTCTCGTCAATCTCGGCAACCTGTACATCGGCGCCGACCGGCCCGAAAAGGCCCGTCCTTACTATCTGGAAGCCCTCGATCTTCTCAAACCGCTCAACGACCATCGCGCCCTCGGCATCCTCTACCACAACCTGGCCATGGAAGAGGCCCGGCAGCACCAATGGGATGAGTCCATCCGGTTGTTCACGCAAGCGCTGGACTCCCACCGGGTGGTCGGCAACGAAGAAGGCCTGGCCGGCACCTATAGTCAGCTGGGAAAGACCTTCCTCGACAGCGGCCGCACGGTAGAGGCCGAACGATGTTTCAACAATGCCTCCGAGCATTTCATCAAGCTCGGCAATCCGGCCGGCGAGGCGGCGGTCCTCCGGGAACTGGCCGAACTCTATGAACAACGACAGGATACGGTCGCGGCCATCCGTTGTGTAGAACGGCTGCACCATCTGGCGCTGGGAACCGGACGCGCGCCCGCTGACGCGGACCGCGAACGGCTCGCCAGACTCCGGGCCGCCCGTAGCTGAACGAACAACGGTGATGGTAGAATCCCGCGTCACCAGACCAGCCAATCACGCTTCATAAGGAGCCTCATGGATATCAGCGCGTTTCGCCAAATGGTTGAGAAAAACCCGAAAGGATTCCTGGGTCGCTACGGCCTAGGCAATAAGATTTTGCAGGAAGGCGGCAGCGTCGAAGAAGCCGCGGAGCACCTCACGGTCGCCACCCAACTGGATCCGACGCATGTGGCGTCGCACCTCGCCCTCGGACGCGCCCTCGTCACACTGGGCAAGAAGGAAGAGGCCAAACCTGTCTTGAAGGCCGGGATCGACGCAGCCGTCTCCGGGCGATCCAACGGCGGTGTGGATCTGGTGCCGGAACTGCAACAACTCTTGAGGACGCTCGGGTAGGACGGTTGGAGGATTTATGACTCTTGACGCAGCCAGACAACGGATCGAATCTGCGATCGCACAATACGGCCAGCATGCGGCCATGGCGATCGAGCTGGTCATCAATGAAGTACGCTCCGATATGGGCCGGGACGCCGTGAATGAATTGATCGACGAGTTCGACCTCGAACTGATGTACAACATCGCCCCCATGGAATCCGACTACTCGAACAGCTGAGACCGGATGGAACGTATCGAGATAGGGTCGGCGGGGACCTGTTTGAGTAACCTGCCATGCCGCTGATCTGGTGTTCCATCTCCGGCCACGGCTACGGGCACGCGGCGCAAGTGGTGCCGGTGCTCAACGCGCTGGGACGATTGGTGCCGAATCTCAGCGCCATTTTACGAACAAGCGTTCCCGCCGACTTCTTCGAACCTCGCCTCGACATTCCCTGGCAACTCAAGGTCGGGCAGCAGGATATCGGCTGCATCCAGGACGGTCCCCTGAAGATCGATGTCTCTCGCACCTGGGCCGCCCACTCTGTGCTGCACAGCGATTGGCAGCAGAAAATTGAGGCTGAAGCCGCGCTCATCCGCAGTGCCGGACCCGCCTGTTTCCTTTCCGATATCTCCCATCTCGGCATTGCCGCCGGCGCGGCTACGGGCATTCCGACCATCGGCCTCTGCTCCTTGTCCTGGGATCTGGTCCTGGAGCCGTTCGCAGATCCCGTCCGGTGCGAACATGCGACGATTCTTCGCCAGATCCGCGAGGCCTATGCCAAAGCCGACTGCTTCCTGCGCGTGGCGCCGGCCCTTGCAATCACCGCGTTTCATCCTGTCCGGGAGATCGGCCCCATCGCGGAACCGGCCGTCCCTCAACCCGCGGCGCTCCGTAAGGCCATCGGCGCCGGGCAGTCTGAACGGGTCGTGCTGGTCGGGTTCGGCGGCATTGCCCTGCGAGCGTTTCCCTTCGAACACATGGAGGCGATGGACGGCTTTCGTTTCGTTGTGGATGGCGTCGTGCCAAATGGACTGACTCGCGTCCTATCGCTGGCCTCCCTGGGCATGACCTTTAAAGCGGTCATGGCGTCCGTAGATATGATCCTCACAAAGCCAGGGTACGGCACGATCGTCGAAGCCGTGGCGCTCGGCATCCCCGTCGTCTATGTGCGACGATACAATTTCCCCGACGAGCCGCCCCTGGTCGATCACCTGCATCGATATGGTCGCGGTGCAGAACTCTCACTTGCCGATTTTCTCCAGGGACGATGGAACGCAGCCATAGAACAAGCCTTCGCCCGCCCCCTTTCATCGACCCCGCCTCCCCTGTCCGGCGCACAGGACGCCGCGCACATTCTGAAAGACTACGTATGAGGCCGTGCCGGCTGATCCTTCGTGGCACTGCCCTCGATCCCCGCTGAAGACCGTCACGCTGCCGTGAACGGCTGTGCTACGACTACCGACGGGTTCTCACATCCGATTAGTCGTTTTTCACGTAGAGTGGTATAGTGTGCCCTATTCCGATCCGGAGAATTGCGCCCGCGCCCAGGCCGACTGCATGGAAGCTGCCTCCCGACAAGCTGCATCGACGATCGACCCCAAACTCCTGGCCCGTGTGGCCAAGGGTGATCAACAGGCATTCGGCCAACTGTACGATCAATCGAGCACCCTGCTCTTTACCCTCGCGTACCGCATCTTGAATGACCGCGATGAGGCTGCAGAGTTACTTCAGGAGGTCTACCTGGAGGTATGGCGCAAAATCGCCAAATACGATGTCGGCCGTGGAAGCCCGATCGCCTGGCTGGTGACACTCACCCGCAGTCGAGCCATCGACCGGCTCCGTGCACGAGCATCGCGCGGGCAACATGTCGTCGCCGATTCGTTCGAACATCCCCTGGTTTCGCGCACACCCGACGTCAGCCCGAATCCGTACGAAGCCCGGGAGGATACCGAGCTGCGTCAGCTGATGGCAAAGGCCATCCTCGAGCTGCCGCTGCCGCAGCAACAGGCCATCGAGATGGCGTTTTATCAGGGCCTGACTCACACGGAGATTGCCGCCAAGCTGAACCAGCCGCTGGGGACGGTGAAGACACGCATCAAACTAGCGATGGCCAAGCTCCGCGCATCGTTGCAGCAGACATTGCCGCAGGGTGAGGGGGTATGACACACGAGGAACTGGAAGACGCGGTCCCCCTCTACGCGATCGGCGCCCTCGAACGCTCGGAGCGGCAGGCCATCGAAGCCCACCTGTTATCGGGATGCGCGGCCTGCCATGCCGCTCTCAAGGACTATCAAACCGTGGCGTCCCTGCTGCCGTTCGGGCTCACCCCGGCGACACCCCCGAATACGCTCAAAGCCAAAATCATGATGGCGCCGACACCGATCGCGGGTGCGGTGGAAGCGGAACAGGCCGGCCCGAAGTCGAGCCTGGAACCGGGCGAATGGATGAACCACCTGTTCCCGCCCATCGCGCCGGCCCGCTCGCTGCCGTTCCGTCTGGCAATGGGATTTTCCGCGGCCGTCCTGATTGTGGGAGGCGGGTATCTCGCGTGGTCGTCCTACACGCAAACCTCTCAGCGTTCGGGCGAGATTCAACAACTGCACGCCGCCGTGCAGCAGGAGACCGCCCGTGTGGCCACCCTGCAGTCGGAGCTGCAACAGCGTGAACAGACCATCGGCACGCTCAAGTCGGAGATCGAGCAACGGACCACGGAGGTCGCGGAACTTCGCGACCAAATGCTGCAGCGGGAAGCGGAGTTGGACGATGCGCACACCCAGCTGACCCAGAACGAATCCTCCCTTCAACGCCTGGCCAGGCAGAATGAGGAATTTGCCGGACTGTTCAAGAACCCCTCGTCAAAAGTCGTGTCGCTGGCCGGGTCCGACATGGCCAAATCAGCAGGCGCCTTCCTGCTATTCGACCCGTCAACCAAGAAAGCCTGGCTCTATGCGTACAATCTGCCGGCCTTACCGAGCGGCAAGGTGTACCAGCTCTGGGCCATCGACGACAAACCGGTGAGCGCGGGCATCTTCGGACTGGATGCGGGCCTGAAAGCCCGTATGCTCATCAGGAATATGACCGAATTTTCACGGATGAAAAAATTCGCCGTGACCGTGGAACCGGACGGCGGACGCCCGGAACCCACGGGCGCGATTTATTTGATCGGGCAGATCTGACCGGCCGGTGACTCGACCTTCCGCTCACGCCTCCTCTCCCGGTGCCATTCCACACACAGAACGTGCTAGCATGCAGGCGCTCTATCGACTGCCGTAGCGTTCAGCCCCTGACAGGATTCATCCGACGACACGATGCTCCCCCTCGACGATCTCGATACCCGCTTCATGCAACAAGCCCTGACACTCGCGCGTTCGGCGCCGTTGATCGGTGAAGTGCCGATCGCCGCGTTATTGGTACATGAGGGCATCGTGATTGCTCAAGCCCACAATCTCAGGGAAACCAGGCAGGACCCGACGGCTCATGCGGAAGTGATCGTGATTCAAGACGCAGCCCGGCATATGGGGAGCTGGCGACTCATCGACACGACCCTCTATGTCACGCTGGAACCCTGCACGATGTGCATCGGCGCCATCGTGCTCGCTCGCATAGCGCGGCTGGTCTTCGCGGCCACCGATCCCAAAGCCGGCGCCTGCGGATCCATCATGAATATTCCCCCTGAGCCGCGACTGAACCACCGCGTGGAGGTCGTCGGAGGAGTCTGTGCTGAAGAGAGTCAGACGTTGTTACAGGACTTCTTTCGGCAGCTGAGAAAAGACGCAGCCCGGCGGGAGATCACCTAACGAAACAGATCTGTACTCGAATCACACATTCGAACCTGCCAGGCTTGGCCTTCAACGGCGAGCGCCCCGGAGACGTCATCGGCCAATGAGAGGGACTGCACCTGCCAGTTCGTATCGAGGGCTCCGGAGTCGGTCATCCGCACATGAGCGAGCGGCGACCCGTCATCGAATAGGATCTCGAATCGATCCAGCCCGAGAGACAACCCCACCCCACGCCCTTTGAGATAGGCCTCCTTCGCCGTCCAAGAGCGATAGAACAATCGCTGTTGCGCGTCCCCCTGTGCCTGAATAATCTGCTGCGCTTCCCCTGCCGCAAAAAACCGCTCCGCGAGCTTGAGCGCATCCACGTCCGGCGTGCGCACCTCTACATCCACGCCGACGGCCCGGCCGGCTGCCACCGCCACCACGGCATACGCCCCTGAATGGGAAAGGCTGAATTGGATATCCTGCACGGCACAGGACTGACCGCTCAGAGCCGGCTTGCCATGGGCTCCGGTTGCAAACTCAATCTGCGTGGCTTCTCTGCCGACGTAGCGGGCCAGAATGGCGCGCAGCAAACCGTGCGACAGGATAAACCGGTGACGATCCCGCTCGAAGGCAAACCGGGCCGCGCGGGTCTGTTCATCACGCGAGAGCAGGGCGGCAAGGGCGGCGCGTCGGCCGTCATGCCGGGCAAGACGGCAGAACCAGACATGCACATCCTCCCGGCTCAGAGCGGGCGACGGCGAAGAATCTCTGGAGGGAATCAGCAATCCGGACATGGGTTGAGATACACGAGGCGCAGACCCTGCGTTACGCCGAGGAGCGGATCACCGGCTTGAACACCGGGGTCGCTCGGTGCGAGCCGGTTGAAGCGGTCGAGTTCGGAATTTCCAGGATCTTGCCTTCGTCCAGTTTTAGCACGCGGTCGCCCACATGGAAATACCGGTCGTCATGGGTGACCACGATGACACCTTTTCCTCGCGCCCGCAACTCCGGCAAGAGCTCACCGTAAAAAACTTCCTTGTACTGTGGATCCTGATCGGCCGCCCATTCGTCGAACACATAAAACGGTCGATCTTCCAGCATGGCCGTCACGAGAGCGAGGCGCTTCCGTTGGCCCTGTGACAGGTTGATCGTCGAATACTCGCCGTCGCGGATCGTGACCTTGTGTTGAATCCGGAGCGTCTTCAACCAGCCCTCCGCCTGACTCTCAATCAGCGCCGGATCGAGCCCCAACAGTTTCTTGAACAGGTAGAAATCGGAGAACACCGCCGCAAAATGCTGCCGGTACCAGTCCTGGGTCGCGGGCGTGATCGCCTCGCCGTTCAGCCTGACCTCCCCCTGTTGCGGAAGGTACAGTCCGGTGAGCACTTTCACAAAGGTCGACTTCCCGCTGCCGTTTCCCCCGATGATAAAAACCAACTCGCCGGTCCGGACCGTCACATTCAACGGCCCGAGGCTGAACGACCGCTCATCCTCGCCTTTCGGTTCATACGAAAAACACGCCTCTGAGAACTCCAGGGATTGCGTGCCGTGAATCACCGCGCGCTCCGCTCCGCCCTCTCGACCGCCTTCTCCCAATGCCAGCCCCAAAGATTCGATCTTCTCCAACGCCACCTGGCCGCGGCTCAGGGTGGGCACCATCCCGAGCAGACCCCACATCGGGCCGATCATGTAGAGCATCGCAAACGCATATCCTGTCAGAGCCTCCCCCGACAACGACAACAATCTGGGAAAGAGCAGGAGAATGACCCCGATCAATCCGTAGAAAAGCACCTGCGTCCAGGAGTCGGTGGTGAGGTATTGCTTCGTCGTCACCAGGTTGTGATGGCGGAGCGCTTCGGCAGCCTGCCGGATATCCGAATCGACGAACGTTTCTCGACGCCCGCGATGCAACATCAGCTCCTTCATGCCTTCCGTCAGACTGCGAAAATGCTCGAAGAGGACCCCTTTCGCATCGCGCACCGCCAGCGACGACCGGAGCACCCGGTTATACAGCTGCCGGTACCCGAGCAGTCCGAACACGGCCAGAAGAACCACGCCGAGGAACGCCTGCCACGAGAGCCACGCGAGATAGAGTGAGCAGCCGGCAAGGATCGCGACATTGATCGCCAGGCCCGGCAACCCGTTCACCGCCCAGGCCATGGCATTCGTGTCATCCGTCAGCGTCGCCAGGATTTCATGCGCACCGCGGCGCTCCAGCGTGCGATAGGGTGCCCGCACCACTTTCCAACAGAGATCCATCCCGAGATTCAGGATGGTTTTCTGCGCGAAGGTGACAAGCAACAGTTGGGAGAGGTAGTTCGACACGACTTTCAGCACCGCCAGGCCGATGAAGGCCACGGCAAACAGCTCCGGGGTCGCCCCGGCGCCGTTGATGAGCTTGTTGATGACGGCGAGCAGGCCCACGCTGGACAGACCGGCCAACAGACCGGTCAGGACCATCAGTACCATCATGCTTCGGGCGTCGCGGAGCAGGAACAGGAGAAACCGATACATTTTCATCATGGTGAGGTGACTGCTGTCTCGTTGGCCTTAACCCGGACTATTCATGAATCCCTGCTCCGGCGTCCGATCCTGTCGCCCGGCGAGGCGGTTCTCGTTCGGCCTTCTCGACGGACTGCCAGTACGCCTGCGTCGGCCTCACGTGCGGGCAGCCTCGGCGGGCTTCCGTCATGAACGCCTTGCGACGGCATTCATGAATAATCCGGGTTAAGCGGCTCTTGAGGAAGGCCCTTTCCCCTGATCCTCCGATTTGTTCCGGAGCGTCGCCCAGGCTTCCTGCCAAAACGTCTTGAGATGGTGCGCCAACTCCTGCACATGCGGCGCGACAAATAACCGCCCCGAATCTTCGGCCGGCAGATAGATCGTACGGCTCATGCCCAGCGCGGATTCGCCGAAGACCAACCGCGTATCATCGCTGGAATTCGTCAGCGGATGTTTGGAGGCAATCACGTTCAAGACCTGTCCGCGGAACGGTTTCAAATCGTAACGCGCCACCGCATGGAAGGTGGCATAGGTCACCTGATCCTTGTACAGAAACTCGTCCTGATGCTCGGCCGCTTCGGTATGGTGCATGAGATTCCAAATCCGTTTCAACTTGCCTCTCCAGAACGACGGCCACTCCTGGATCGGCAGTCTCCGCATGAGACGAAGGTACGTCGTGATCTTCATCCACACAAATAGGATCGGCCAGAGCAGGTAGGGAGGTCGACTCCAATGCGTCAGGTAGGATCGCGGGTGCCAGGATTCCATGACAGCCAGAATCACCTGCTCTCCCTGCGCCATGAGCTGTTGGGCGATCTCATAGGCCGCCAGCCCGCCCGTGCAAGTTCCACCGATGAGGTACGGTCCATGCGGTTGAATCGACCGTATTTCCTCGATGTAATGCGCGGCCATCTCCTCCACGCGCATGAACGGTTTTTCTTTTCCGTCGAGTCCGCGGGCCTGCAGTCCATAAAACGGTTGGGCATCCCCGAGCAACTTGGCCAGGCGGGCAAATACGAGCACATTGCCGCCGACCCCCGGAACCGCAAAAAAGGGAGGATTTTTCCCCTCCGGTTGAATCGCGACCAACGACCGCCAGCGCACGGTGCACCCTTCGCCGGCCAGGACATCCGCCAATTGTTCGATCGTGGGCGCCTGAAAAAGTACCGCCATCGGCAGGCGGATGCTGAACGTCTGCTCGATGGCGCTGAACATCCGGAGCGCCAGCAGGGAATAGCCGCCCAGCGCGAAGAAGTTGTCGCGCACGCCGATGGGTGTGATTCCCAGGACCTGCTCCCAGATGGCCACCAACTGCAATTCAACTCGATTCCTGGGCTCAATCGGCTGGGCGCTGTCATGCACCGGCTCCGCCACCGGCGCTGGCAAGGCGCCACGATCCACCTTTCCATTCGACGTAAGAGGAAATTCGTTGAGCGGCACAATCGCCGCCGGCACCATATAATCCGGCACCATGTCTCGCAGGGCCCGTCGAAGCGCCTGCGGATCGCAACGGCGCCCTTCTCTCGCCACCACATAGGCCACCAGCCGCTTGTCTCCCGGTGCATCTTCCCGCACGATGACCACCGCTTGCTTCACCGTCGGATCGTCCGCCAGGACCGCCTCGATTTCTCCGAGTTCGATCCGGAACCCGCGTAGTTTGACCTGATAATCGATACGCCCGATATAATCCAACCGTCCGTCAGGCAGCCATTTGACCTGGTCACCCGTGCGGTAGAGCCGCTCGCCCGCCCGGAACGGACTGGAGACGAATCGCTCCGCCGTCAGCTGAGGAGCACCCCGGTATCCGCGCGCAAGCCCCATCCCGCCGATATACAGTTCACCCGGGATTCCCACCGGGACCGGTTCCCGGTTCAGATCCAACACATAGACCTGAGTATTCGCAATCGGCCGCCCGAGAGAAATCGTGCGTTCAGCAGTACGCACGCGCTCCAACGTCGACCAAATCGTCGTCTCCGTCGGTCCGTACACATTCCAGGCCGATCCCGCTCGGGCAAGCAGCTCCTGGGCTAATTCCCGCGGCAAGGCTTCCCCGCCGCACAGCACTTTGAGCTGTCGCCCCCCCTGCCATCCTGACTGCAACACCATCCGCCAGGTGGCAGGCGTCGCCTGCATCATGGTCACTGCGCCCTGATCAAGTTCGCGTTGCAGCCATGCTCCCTCCATCGCCTGAAGGCGACCGGCCAGAATAATGCGGGCCCCGACCAGCAACGGAAGATAGAGCTCCAAACCGGCGATATCGAACGACAGCGGCGTGATGGCCAACAGGACGTCCCGGCTGCCGATTCCCGGCTCCTGTTGCATGGAGTGGAGAAAATTGACCAGTGCGCGATGTTCGATCTCCACGCCTTTCGGCTGCCCGGTCGATCCCGAGGTGAACAGCACGTAGACGAGATGCTCGGGTTTCGCGAGGGGCTCAGGATTACACTCCGAATATCGTGTCAGTGACTCCGCCTCCCCGTCCAGACAGACCACCCGAAGCTGGTGTTGGGGAAGCCCTCCCAGGAGCGTCGAGTCTGTCACAAGCACCGCCGCGTGACTGGCTTCGACCATGGCCGCCAACCTGCGGATCGGCAATCCGGGAACCAGCGGCAGATAGGCGCCACCGGCCTTCATGACCGCCAGGAGACCGATCAGCAAATCGGGAGACCGTTCGAGAAACACCGGCACCACCACATCCGGGCCCACGCCCTGTTCCCGCAAGCGATGCGCCAGCCGATTCGCGCGCCGATTCAGTTCCCCATACGACAATTCAACGCCTTCACACACCACGGCGATCGCATCCGGAGTCCGGCCGACCTGCGCTTCAAATAGTTGCGGGAAACAGGTCTCTCGCTCCACCGGCCTGTCGGTCGCGTTCCATTCATGAAGGATCCGATGTTGTTCCTGTTCCGTGAGGATCGCCACACGTCCGACCTTCTCTTCCGGATGCTCCGCGATGACCTCCATGAATTGACGGTACTCCGCCAGCCAACGTTCGGCGGAGGTGCGGTCGAACAGGTCCGTGTTGAACTCCAGATAGGCTTTTCGCGAAGCCAACGGGTCGATCGACAAACCGAGATCGAGCTGTGCCGCACCCCGACTGACTTCATAAGGGGTCCACGACAGATGCTGAAACTCCGTCCGGGCGAAGGGGGTATTGGCGAAGTTGAACAGAACTTGTACCAGGGGCAACCCACCCTGGCTGCGATCCGGGCGCAGCTCTTCCACGAGCTTTTCAAACGGAATGTCCTGGTGCGCATAGGCATCGAGGGACAGATCTTTCACCTTCTGCAGTAATTCGCGGAAGGTCAGTTCCCCCGTGACATCCGTCCGCAACACCAGCGTATTCACGAACGTGCCGATCAAATCCTCAATCTCCAGCCGATTACGGTTCGCGATCGGCGTCCCGATCACCAGATCACGCTGCTGCGTGAGGCGATGCAGGAGGCCGAAGAATCCGGCCAGGAACACCATGTACAACGTGACGCCTTCGCGCACGCTGAGCTGCTTGAGGCGATTCACGAGCGCCCAGGACAGGTCGAGAGAGACCTGATCGCCCTTGAACGAATGGATGGGCAACCGCGGCCGATCGGCCGGCAAGGCGAGCACCGGCAGATCCGTGAGTTTGGATTTCCAGTGCGCGAGTTGCTCAGCCAACACCGAACCGGTCAGCCATATCCGTTGCCACTGGGCGAAATCGGCATACTGGATCGCGAGGTCCGGTTGAATCGCGACGGGTTTCCCCGCACAGAACGCGTTGTAGCACTTCACCAGTTCACGGGCGATCACGCCGTACGACCATTGATCGGAAATGATGTGGTGCGTGCTGACCACCAACACATGATCCTCTTCGCCCAATTGAACCAGCAGAACACGCAGCAACGGACCCTGCCCGAGGTCGAAAGGACGGCGCGCCTCGCCGGTCGCCAGTTCTAACGCCCGAGCCTCGCGCATCTCACGGGGCAACCCGCGCAGATCTTCTTCCACCCAGAGCGGATCCAACGAGGTATGAACAATCTGGCGCGCCTGACCATCCACCGTGGCAAAGGTCGTCCGGAGTGCGTCGTGGCGCCGCACCAGCTCAGCCACACCCCAACGCAACGCCGCCCGATTGAGCGGACCGTGCAAGCGCACGCTCGCCGGAATGTTGTAGGCGGCGCCGGTCGGCGACAACTGATAGAGAAACCACATCCGTTCCTGCGCAAACGACAGCGGCAAGGGCGCTCCTCCCGCCGCTTTGGTCATCATTCGTCCGTCCCGAGCCGCCTGCTGCGTTACGCCCTCCTGAGATCGCTTGATCACCTCAGCCAGTGTCGCGATGGTCGGCCGTTCGAACACTTGTCGCAGAGGCAGGACGACTCGGAAGAGGGCTTGGACTCTGGACACCAACTGTGTCGCCAGCAGCGAATGGCCCCCCAGCTCGAAGAAGTTGTCATGCACGCCGACATCCTTCACATGGAGGATTTCCCCCCAGATGTCGGCCAGCACTTGCTCTGTGGGCGTCCGTGGGGCGAGAAACTCAGACGTGAGATCGACCTTGCTCGCGCGACTGTCCGTAGCGACACGGAGCGCAGCGCGATCCACCTTGCCATTGACGGTCAGGGGAAGCGTCTCCATCTCGACAAACATCGAAGGAATCATGTGTGCGGGCAACTGGCTCCGCAGCTGTTCGCGCAGCTGCACCAGTCCCAGTCGGTTCTGCGGACGAGGGACCATAAAGGCGACGATCCGCTTATCGCCCGGCTGATCTTCCCGCACCTCAACCACCGCACGCTCGATGTCCGGGTGCCGATTCAGCACCGCCTCGATCTCTTCCAATTCGATCCGATAGCCGCGGATCTTGACCTGACGATCCACACGGCCGCGATAGTCGAGTTGCCCGTCAGGTCGCCAGCGCACCAGGTCGCCGGTCCGATACAGACGGGCTCCAGGAAGGCTTGAAAACGGATCGGGAATAAACTTCGCGTCAGTGAGTTCCGGTCGGCCACGATAGCCTCGCGCCACCCCCACTCCGCCGACATAGAGTTCTCCGGGCACGCCCACCGGAACCGGTCGTCGATGCCGATCCAACACATAGACGGACGACTCAGAAATCACGCGCCCGATCGGCACGTCCTGGCGCAACTCCTCCTGTAGCCCGAGACCCGTGAGATCCGACCAGGTGACGGCGACCGTCGTTTCCGTCGGCCCATAGGTATTCAACAACCGAACCCTACGACCGATCAATTTGGCCCATCGCTGCACGATCTGAGGAAGGACACGTTCTCCACCGATGATCACCGTCTTCACCGACTCCGGGAAGGCTAGTTGCTCCAACTCCATTCGAGTGACGACTTCATGCCAGTAGGCCGTCGGCAAGTCCAACAGTGTCAGCTGCCAGTCGCGGCATCGATCCAAGAAGCCCGACACCGAATCGATCATCATCTGAGTGCGCAGCACCAACGTCGCGCCCGTCGTGAGGCAGGGAAAAATTTCTTCGGCGGCGGTGTCGAAACTCATCGACGCAAATTGCAGCACCCGGTCGCGCGAGTGGACACCCGCGATCTCCGTGATCGCCCGCACATAGTTGGCGATCGATCGGTGCTCGATCATCACCCCCTTGGGCTGGCCGGTCGAACCGGAGGTGTAAATCACATACGCCAGATTCTCCGTAGCGTCCGTGCCTTCGATGGCATCGTCCGGGAAACGGGCGATTTGGTCCCATTCGGAATCGAGACAAATCGTGTGGGGGTTCGTCGCAGGCAGCCGGGCGAGTTGATCCTGCTGCGTCACCAACACCCGGACCTGGCTATCTCTCAGCATGTATTCCAAGCGGTCGGTCGGATAGTCGGCATCCAGGGGCAGGTAGGCCCCACCCGATTTGAGAATGCCGAGCATGCCGACGATCAAGTTGAGCGATCGTTCCAGGCAGAGGCCGACGACCACACCGGGTGCGACACCCCTCCGGCGGAGGTAGTGAGCCACACGGTTCGCGCGCGCATTCAACTCCCGATAGGTCAATTCCTGGTCGCCCTGTCGAACCGCGATCGCATCAGGGGTGCGCAACACCTGTGCTTCGATCTGGCGATGGAGGCACTGTGCCGGCGCCTGCAGTTCCGGAGACTGTCCCCACGTCAGGACTGTCTCGCGACACTCCGCCTCGGACATGAGAGGCAGTGAGCCGATCTGCGCGGCGGGGTCGGCGACAAGCCCCTCCAGCACCCGCAGGAAATGCTGCTGCATCCGTGCCATCCGGTCGGGCGTAAAGAGGTCGTCTTTGTATTCGAAGTAGCCGGTTAACCCCTGCTCCGATTCGGCGAGCTCAAGGCAGAGATCAAACTGCCCGCTCTGCTGGGGAATCACATAGGCCTCCCAGGCAGGCAGGCACGATTCAGAAACAGATGACGACGACCCACTCATCCGGCCATCGAGTTCCGAGAGCAACCGGAACTGTTGCAACACGAACAGGATTTGCCCCAAAGGGGCGCGTTGACGATCACGGGCCGGTCGCAAGTCCGACACGAGCCGCGCATAGGGATAGTCCTGATGATCGAGGGCTTCCAGCAGAGTACGCTTAGTCAGCGCCAGCAATTCGCGGCCGGTCGAATCGACCTGAACCGTCTCCCGCAACACGAGCATATTCACAAAATCACCGACGGTCCGGGCGAATCGAGACCGGCTTCGACCGAATACCGGAGTGACCACGGCTGTGTCTTCCACATTCGTGTAGCGATACAGCAGGGCGTGAAGCGCAGTCAGACAGACGGCATACAGTGTCGTGCCTTCCGCCTGCGCGAATGCCTTGAGCCGCTCCGTCAATGCCCGATCGATATGGATCGCCTGCCACGCATATCGGCCTGGCGCAACCGTCGTCTGCTGCCGATCGTAGAGCATGTCATAGTTCGGGAGTTCACCTGCCAGCCGCGCCTTCCAATACTGAGCCAGCCGACCGCCCTCAGCACTCTCCATCAACGCGCGATGCCAACCGATGAACGCACCGTAGGGGGCCGGCTGGCTGCCGAGTCCGTTCGGTCCATCCTGAGGCATGAATCCGTCGGAGGCGTAATTCCGCTTAAGGTCCTCGACCAGGTGGATCATCGACCAACCGTCCACGGCGATATGGTGCGCGACCAGCAGCAACCACGCCTGTTGTTTCCCCTTGAATAACGACGCCCTCCACAAAGGGCCGTGCGCCAGATTGAACGGACTCGCCGCCGCTTCCATGGCTTCCCGCCGCGAGCGCGCCCAATCCCATGTGGAGGCATCAATGACCGTCCAGATCAAAGGCAACCGGGCATGAATTCGTTGAACCGGCACCTCGTCCTGCGTTTCATAGGTCGTCCGAAGCGTCGCATGGCGCTCACCGAGTCGATCAAGCGCCTGTTCCAGTACGGCCTGATCCACGTTGAACGGCAGAGGCAGAATGACGGAGACGTTGGCGGCGGCGCTATCCGGAGCCAACTGGCTGAGGAACCACAGAGCAGCCTGATTCTCGGACAGTGGGGCGACATTCTCCGCTGTGAGATTCTGGCCACCGGCAGCAGTGAGTTCACTGCCTTCCCGGAGTATTCCCGCTTCGATGGTCGCAGCCAGATCGCCGAGTGTGGCACCTCCCAGGAGATGCTGCAACGAAAGCGGAACCTGGAATGACTCTTCCACGCGATGCGAGACCTCAGCGGTCATCAACGAATCGAGCCCCAGGAGATGTATCGGCCGGTCATGAACGATGGCCTCTCGGCTGCACCCGAGGCGATCGGCAATCATCCCCTGCACATCCTGCTCAATCTGCCGCCGCCGCGCATCGGACGAGAGCGCGCGCAGATCTTCCAGGTTCACGACGGTTGCTTGCGCCTGTGACAGGGGCGCCGGCAAGACACTCTTCCCGATGATGGAAAGTTGGCCGGTCAGAAATTGATCGCGGCAGGCCCGTCGTTGGAGTTTTCCACTCGACGTCTTCGGCAGGCTCCCGGCTTTGATAAAGATGACGGAGGAAACATGGAGGTCATGCTGTTCGGAGACAGCAGAACGAATCGCGGCAGCCAGATCATCGACGGCCAAGGCCGTTGCCTGGCGCTCGACCTCCTGCACCACCACCACCACTTCCTCCCCCGCATCCTGGACGGAGAAAGCCCCTGCGCCCCCGCCCCGAAACAGCCTGTGGCTTTGCTCTACGGTTCGCTCAATATCCTGCGGGTAGTGATTTCTGCCTCGAACGATGAGCAGGTCCTTCAAACGCCCGGTGACAAAGACTTCACCGTCTCTGACGAACCCGAGGTCACCGGTCCGCAGGAACGGCCCTTCTCCCGTATCGCGAAGTGTCGCGCCAAACGTGCGCGCAGTTTCCTCCGGATTGTTCCAATATCCCTGGGTGGTGCTGGCTCCGGCCAACCAGATTTCACCGACCTGTTGCACGGCACAGCGGGACAGGGTTTCCGGATGGGCGATGACCACCCGGGTATCACCCACCGGAGCACCGCATCCAACGACCTGCCGGACGGGAGCGATACCGGCCTTGGCTTCCGACACCACCCCCCGTTCCAACGTCGCCGGATCCAGGGACAGCACCGTCGGTGCGACACTTTCCCGCTTCAAGGAGATCAACAGGGTGTATTCCGCCATCCCGTAGGCGGGGAAAAACGCTTCACGCCGGAATCCGGCCGGCGCAAACGCTTCGGCAAATCGGTCAATCGTATCGTGGGCGATCGGTTCAGCGCCGCAACTCGCAACCTGCCAACCGGAGAGATCCAGCCTTGCGCGATCTTCGGCTGCGATGGTCTCCACACAGCGACGGTACGCAAAGTTGGGCGCCCCACTGTGCGTGACGTGATACCGTTGAATCGCTTCGAGCCAGCGTAACGGCCGCTTCAGAAACGTGAGCGGCGACATGAGGTAGGCCGGGCGGCCGATCCAAGCAGGCTGGACGATTCCCTTCACCAATCCATAGTCATGGAAATGCGGCATCCAAGACAGGGTGACGGAATCCGCATCGTAACGGCCGGCCTCGGTGATGCACCGGCTCTGTGCGGTCATATTCCCGTGACTGACCATCACACCTTTGGGGGCGGAGGTCGAGCCGGACGTATATTGCAAGTAAGCCAGAGTGGAAGGGAGCGGATGGATCGACCTCCACTGAGCCGTCGAGTCCGGCCTGGACGCATCACAAATCACCCACTGTTCGAGCGGAATCGTGGTTCCTTGCGCCCGAACCAGCTCCAGAATCTGGTTGGTGCTCAAGGCTCCGGCCGCGCCGGCATCCTCGGCGAGACGCTGTACACGCGCGACACCCACCTTTGCACGATAGGCATCCGGCGGAGGGACCGGCACGGCCACTAACCCGGCATACAAGGCCCCCCAAAAGGCCTGGACGAATTCAAGACCGGGCGGATAGACGAGAAGCAGGCGATCTCCCGGAGCGAATCTGGATTGCAGATCACCGGCAATCGAGCGAGCTCTGGCATCGAGCTGTCTATACGTCAGGACGGTATCGGGGCTGATCCCATCGCGCAGGAAGACATACGCCGGCTGCTCGGGCTGGTGTTCGGCCCGCCAACGTAGGACATCGAGCAGGGTCTCGCCGGGTGGAATGCTAAGGGATGGATGTCTGACCACAGAATGCTCTACCCCAGTGGGACCGAGAAGCGGACAAGAACTATGCTTCGTAGCCTATATCGGATGGATGACTGGAAAAGATCAGTCACGAACTGTCTCCAACCGGTCTCACCACGCCAGGTGAGTCTACGGTGGAACCGATTCATCGCAAAACGGAATCACCTTTTCCTCACGTCGTGGCTTCCCCCTAAGGATGAAAGAAATATTCTCCAAGCACATGATTTCATTTGAAAGTTACGCTCGACCACGCTAAGCTGCACATCTTTGTCGGCCTGGTCACGGAGAGGTGCGAGAGCGGCCGAATCGGACGGTCTCGAAAACCGTTGTCCTGAAAGGGACCGTGGGTTCGAATCCCACCCTCTCCGCCACACCTGCGGCAAGGCCTCAAAACTCTGCCGGTGGGATTCGAACGGGGGTTCTGAAGGGGGTATGCCCCCTTCACGGGGTGACCGGAGCGAAGCGAAGGCGCGAGGGGGCCTGGCCCCTTAGCGGGAGCGCGTGCGAAGCACCTAAGCGCGACTTCGAGTTCCCACCCTCTCCGCCATACAAAGCTTGCTTGATCCCGGAGCCCAGGTAATGGTCTTGGCGACGGGATAATCACCAACAGTGCCCCACCTCTCCTGCCGACTGCTCGACCGGAGCCGTCTGTTGCTCAATAGCCCCTCGGTTTCCCCCCAACTCCCCGTAGTTCCTTTGGGTTTCAGCGACGTGTCGGCCCAGCACCTACCGAAGTTTTGGGCGCTCCCCCTCCTCCAGTGGTCTGTTCGTCACCACAGTTCCAGGCTACTCTCTGTTTCACACAGGAGGGCCGCATGTTTGAACAAACTGAAGCTGCGCTGGTGATGACGCTGTTGGCCTTGGGGGGAATCGCATTGATGGCGGATGAGTCGATCGAAACGACGTGCATGCAGATGGTGAAATGGCTTCGAACCAGAGGCAGGCGCTAACCGGCTCTTTTCTTCAACTCCTTCCGCAATTCGACCATGGCCAGGGTGTCGCGTTCGCAGTACCGCAGGAGCGCCTCTTCGATCTGCGCCTTCTCGATCCAGTCACTGACCGTAAAAATCATACGGGCATATTCGCAAGCTGCCACGCCCCCGTCACGGATAGCCAGATCCGCATAACTCAACGAGGGCACCACAGCCGGCAGGACGGCCTTGATCGAATAGCTCCCTTCGAAGGCCGGATGGTAGTAGTGGTCCCTGATGACAATGTGAAGGTCCCACAGTCTCGCGATCACCCGCTTCAGGTCCTTTCGCAGTGACGGAAAATCTTCAGCCAAACGCTCCAACACCGAACGTTCATAACTCGAATACACGCAGATACTACCTTCCCCACCCAACGAATCCAGCAACGTGACGGCCAACTCTTCACGCGGATCACGCCCGTCGCGGCAGAGATACTCGGCGTGGTCGAGCATCCCCTCAGGGTGTTCGATGTGGTTGGACCATTGAGTGGGAATCACCTGATAGGGCCTAGTATCCCCGAATTTCGGCACGGCCGGCATGAAGGTCTCGAAATCCAAATGATGCACGGGATACACGATCTTCTCCAGCGCCGACCGCAAGCCTTCCCCGATCCATTCCCGATTGTCCCTCACCCGTCGCTGTACCTGCGTCAACGTCACGTGATCGGGAATTTCGTCGATGGTCTCCACCCCCAACTCGCGCAGCTGAATGACCGTCTTGCTGCTCCCGGGCAGATGATAAATCCAGCGAGGCGGCTTCTCCTGCGTGCAATGCGCCCAGAAGGGACATTCGTAGGGGCTGTGACAATGTTCATCCGGGGCAATGGGCGGCGCCGACATCTCGCTCAACGCGGCGTGCATCGACGTCAGACGTGAGGGCACATCCGGCAACCGTGGGCGTATCGTTTCATTTAAGGAGCGGAGACTAAACAATTGGCCAAGGTCGAGTTCCACGCCGTCGAACACATACTGGGTGTTCACGTGCATGAGGCAGATGTCGTCGAGAACCAAGCCGGCCCCTTCGAGGACGTAACTCTGGATCGTCAAATCCTCCACATGGATCGGCTTCAACTTGGTGGAGGATTTCACTTCCACCAGCCGCCAGGTGGGTTGCCCTGACTCGTTCACCCCGACACGCTCCAGGACATCGACACGGATCAAGACCTGGTCGAACTGAAATGCGCCTTCGAAGATGGCCGACACCGTCGAATCCTGGAGAAGCTCCGCCGTCTGCGCCAGGGCCTCCTGAGATTGGCGGTACCCGGCCGTGACGAGGCGACCGCCGGGAAATCGCCGACGGGCGAGTTCCCCGAGATCCGTGCCCATGTCGAGAATTGCTTGGGTGGCCGCATCCGGCTTCGTGGCCAGCGCCGGAGCATGAATTTCCAGGTACAGACGCTTATGGCACTGCAGGCCCGACAGATATCGCGATTTTGACAGCCGATAGGAGGAACGAGCGGCAGGCTCGGGCGTGATCAACATGGATAGGTCCAGGCTACCGAAGCCGTGCGCCTCTTGTCCAGTCCCAGGAGAAGGACATCCTCGTCCGCAACCGAGTTCTGGTAGGATGACGCCCCATGGCAAACGGCGTCGCACAAATCAGACGATCGGTCATGACCCTCGCGCTCCCGGTGACGGTGAGCAGCCTGCTGCAGCGAACCGAAGGCATCGTCGCGGTCTTTCTCGTCGGAGGATTGGGCGCAATCCCCATTGCCGCTGTGGGGTTGGGCCAACTGCTTGCGTTTATCGCAACGACACTCGTGTCGGGTCTCTCGGTCGGGACCAACGTCATCATCGCTCAACAGTGGGGTGCCCGCCGGTATGAAGAAGCAGGCCAGGCCTCCCGGCATTTTCTAGGCCTGTCGATATTCGTGTCCTTCGCCCTGGCCCTGCTCGGCCTTTCGGCGAACGGACTCATCATGCAGCTGCTCGGAGCGCAGCCGGAGGTCATCGGCCTCGCACTCCCCTACTCAAACCTGATCTTTCTGGTCATCCCCTTCACCGTGCTTCTGGCAGTGCTCTCGTCGATTCTCCAGGGGACCGGGGACACCAAGACACCGATGTACGCCATGATCATGGTCAATGTGCTCCACATCGCCATTGCCTATCCGCTGATCTATGGCCAATGGGGATTGCCGGCGTTCGGCGTGAAGGGCGCGGCCGTCGCCGTTGGGATTGCGGAGGCGACCGGATCAGTCTATCTGTTGTTGCGCTGCCGGGCGATCCTCAAACCATCGAAGCGGCTCAGGCGAGACCTGCTCCGCACCATCTGGCAAGTGGGTGCTCCGGTCTCCGGAGAACGGATCGTGCAACAGGCCGGAATTCTGCTCTACACCAAAATCGTATTGATCTACGGCACGGTCTCCTACGCTGCGCATCAAGTCGGACTCTCAATTGAATCGCTCTCGTTCCTGCCTGGCTACGGCTTTGCCATCGCCGCCGCCACCATGGTCGGGCAAAGTATCGGCGCCGGCAAATACACCAGGGCCAAACTCGAAAACTGGGAAGCGAACCGGCTGGCGACGTTCATCATGTCCGCCATGGGCATCGTGTTTTTCTTTTTTCCCTATGCCCTGCTGCGCGCGTTCACCAGCGATGAAGCGGTGATCGAGCTGGGAACGACTTTCTTGAAGATCGTCGCGCTTCTGCAGGTGCCGTTGGCCCTGACCATGGTGCTGGCCGGCTCACTGCGCGGCGCGGGCGATACGCGATTCATCATGATCGCGACGATGATCGGCATGTGGGGCGTGCGTATCCCCATCGCGTTCGTGGCAGGCTACTGGCTGACAATGGGAGTGTTTTACGTCTGGCTGGCCATGATCGCGGACTGGACGCTACGAATGGCGCTCATGCTCTGGCGCTATCGATCGGAGCGGTGGAAATCGATCCGGGTGCTCCGTTCCTCGACGACGTGAACCGCTTAGCGTGAGCCCTCAGTCGAGCACTCCGGAGGCCTGACAGACGGCCGCGTATCCTTCCCCGATCCGGCCCGTACCTCGATGCGTCCCACCGCCTTCACGTTGGCGCAAAGATCACCCAGGCCCGGCGTCACCAGGCGGTAGGGACCACCCTTGCCGTCCGGTAGCGGCTGGCCGTCGAGTTCGTAGAGCAACAACCCGAAATCCCGCGCCTGTTGCAAGGTGAGCGTCGCCGCGTACTTGCCATCCACGGAATGGAATGTGACATGGTCGGCATCGACCGCAAGGGCTGGAATATCCAACAGGCCATTGACGCGAATGGCCCGGCCGCGCATCGACGGCATCAGCTGACTGATATCTTCGACATGTTGTGCTTGCGGCAGTTGCGCCAGCGCCGCTCGCGTAAGAGAAACCGGTTGGACGACCGCGCCATCTATCCGGACGACACCGGGACCAGCGGGCTCCCGCTCCGTGATGGCTTTCACCATCGCCGTTAACGCCTCGTTCACCGGTGTGGGAATCCCCAACTCCCGCCCCATACGAACAATGTAGCCGTTCAGATAGTCGATCTCCGTCGGGCGCTTGGCTTTCCAGTCATCGTACATCGAAGTGTGAATATCGCGCAGTTCCTGCGTCCACTTCACCACCTTCTCGGCCATATCCGGCGCCAAGGGCACCTTCACCGCCGCCGACACCGCCATCACTTCGCCCACGATCTGCCGGATCACACCGGCCATCTCCGGATGGTCCAGCGCCTTGGCCACCTTGTCGTCGATCAAGACCGTGAGGGGGTTAAAGACGCAGTTCCAGCACATCTTTTCCCATTTGCTCTTCCTGATATCGTCGCTGAGCTGGCAGGAAATGCCAGCCTGCTTGAAGATCTCCGCAATCTGCAGCACGCGTTCGCTCTTGTGGCCCATGAGTTCGCCGATGGCCACGCCGCCCCGCTTGTAATGTTCAATGACGCCGGGCGCCACGATCTTCGAGTAGATGAACGCCACACCGCCGACCACAGAGTCGCGATGCACCCGGGCGATGATGCGATCTTCCGTATCGATGCCGTTTTGAAGCGTGAGCATGACCGTACGCTCGGTGATCACCGGCTCCAGCTGCGCCATGACTTCATCGAGGTCGTAGGCCTTCACCGCCAGAATGATGAGATCCGGTGGCGCCAGCTCTCGCGGATCGGAAGCCGCCGGTGGATGCACGGTGAAGTTGCCCTTGGCACTTTTGATCATCAAGCCATGGCGCTTCACGGCCTCCAGGGTGCGGGGTCGCAGAAGAAACGAGACGTTCGGATTATTTTTTGCGAGATGGGCCCCGAAGAAACCGCCGACGGAACCAGCCCCAACCACCATGATCTGCTTCATGAGACTCCTCACTCGTTGCGTTCGAAAGGACGGTACTATAGCATGCAGCCGCGCACCTGAAACAGTGATCGCTCCCTCGCGTTGAGACCCATGGGAACCGGATCAACTCTCGGTCTGATCCAACAGAAACTGGCCTCGGCACGATCGGTGACCGTGCTCACCGGGGCCGGGATTTCCGCCGACAGCGGCGTGCCGACCTTTCGCGGGGTCGATGGACTCTGGCGGAACTTTCGCGCGGAGGATCTCGCCACACCCGAGGCCTTCGCGCGTGATCCCCGCCTCGTGTGGGAATGGTACAACTGGCGGCGTGAACTCATCGCCTCCAAACGACCCAACCCCGCGCACGATGCCGTGGCTCAGATGGAGCAACGCTTCGAGCGGTTTTGGCTCATCACGCAGAATGTGGACGGACTGCACCGCGACGCCGGCTCTCGCAGGTTATCCGAGATTCACGGCAACATCTGGATGGTGCGCTGCACGCAGTGCCGGCGCGTAACTGAAAATCGCGACGTGCCGATTGCAATCCTGCCCCTCTGCAGCAACTGCAACGGGCTGCTCCGCCCGCATATCGTCTGGTTTGGAGAAGCACTCGCCGAGCAGGATCTGGACGCCAGCGAGGCCGCCCTGCAGTCCAGCGACCTGTGCCTGATTATCGGCACCTCCGGCCTGGTGTATCCGGCGGCTGGTTTTGGTTCAATCGCGAAACAGGCGGGCGCGTTTGTCGTGGAAATCAATCTGGATGCCACCGCGCAATCCGGCATTGTCGATGCGGCGCTCCAAGGGCGCGCCAAGGACATCGTTCCCTTGTTATTGCAGGCGTGAGAGCAGCGGCAGCAATTCGTTGAGGGTACCGATTGTCGTCCCGCCCGAAGGACGCGCCCCCTCCCCTCTCGCGAGCAACACCCCGGTCAGTCCGACGCCCTGCGCCCCCTTCACATCGTCACGCTCGCTATCGCCGACATGCAGCGCCTCGTCCGGATCGACCGCATGTTTCTCTAGCGCCTGGTGAAAGATCCGCGCGGAGGGTTTGGCGGCACGGGCCAAACTTGAAATCGTGACTGTATCGAATAGATCGGCAATCCCCAATCCGCGTAACACGGAAAATAACCGCGAGTCGAAGTTGGAAATGATGCCCAGCTCGAATCCCTGGTCCTTGAGAGTCCTGAGCACATCCACCGTCTCCGGGAACAGCCGCCAGGACTCCGGCTGCTCGAAGCGCGCAAACACCTCCTCGAAAAACTCGTCGAAGGCCTCGAACATCCCCACGCGATAAAAGACGTTGTGCACGATGTCGAACCACCACAACCGTTCGGACTGCTTGATCGCGGCCGGTTCCGTCGCGGCAAACACCGGTGGCGGCGCATCGCGGAACGAACGGGCAAAGGCGGATTTGATGGCGGTTAACGACTCTGGAGTTTTCCTGAACCCATGCTTCTCCGCATGCTGCAGGTAAATCTCGGCCACTGACCCGTGAATATGGAACAGGGTGTCGGCGGCATCGAAAAAGACGACTTGAATTCGGCTCCGGGTCATTGTGTCGTGTGACTCCTCATGCTCGCCATCCACGAAGGCCGATAGGCCCAGCCGGGAAGACGGCCGGATTCTACAGGATGGTCACCAGCTCCGCCAGCATTCAGTTCGTCTCCCGCGGCGCATAGGCAGAGGCCTCATCAGACCGCTGGTTTCGGCGTTTTCTTTGACAGTTCACGGGGCCTTTGTTAGCTTCGGCTGAGTGGGTATGGAGAGGTGAGTGGGATGGGATCGACCATCTTTGTGATCGACAGCAGCCCGGCCGTGCACCGCATGGTGGAACAGATTTCTGCGCCGGAAGGCCACAAGGTCATGGGATTTTCCGACGGCCCCTCGGCCCTCGACGCTGCCCGCAAACTCAGTCCGGCGCTGGTCATCGCGGACTATCATCTCGACAAGATCACCTTCTCGGGACTCTGCAAAGAAATCGGCCGGCAGGATAGTCTGGCCGAAACCCTGATCGTCTCCATGGTGGACGGCTCCGATCGCCTGGACGAAAGCAAATTGCGTTCGCTCGGGGTCCGGGCCTTTCTGAAGAAACCGCTGCAACGGGAACAACTGCTCGATACGATCAAGGGCATCTTGAATGGCGCGGCGGGAGATCCGCGCGGCGGGAAATCTGCAAAAACACGGACGTGGCCCCCTGTCTCCACGGGAACGGACGATGAAGACGACGAATCGCCGAACGATGCGTCCATTGACGACGCCCCCCACCACGAGATGGAGAAGGAGCACAGCCCCATGTCCCCATCACTGAGCCCCACTGCCGCCCCGGCCGCATCTGCACCTGCCTCGAACGGACCGAGCGGAGATGCCTTGATGAAGGGGCTGTTCGATCACTTGTTGCATTCAGTCACAGTCCAGGCCGACCGGAAGATCGGCGAACTGCTCCCGCCCGCCATGGCGAAGGAAGTCGCCGGACAGGTGAGTCTTGCCGTGGGGAAGGCCGTTCAAACGGAAGTGGCGAAACAACTGGCAGACGCGCTCGCACCCGAACGCTTACAGCCCGTGATGCGAGAACTGATTCTGGAAGAATTGAAGCGACAGGCTCAGACCCAGCTTGCCGGCGTCGAGGCGACTGTTCGTCGGACCGTAACCGAGCTGGCCCCTACCCTGGTGGAGCAGTCCACAGAGAAACGATTGGGTGACCTCACGGACACCGGCGTGAAGAAACACCTGCCGGAGGCCTTGAAATCACACCTTGAAACGATCGACCAGCTGGTGAAAAAGGAAGTCGAGCAGGTGGCCGCGAACTGCGCGCGACAGGCGGCCGATGAGATTGTGCACGAAATGGCAAAAGATCCGATTCAGCAGGCGGTACAGCGGATCGTTCCAGACGTAGCAGAAACTCAGATCCGGGTGGAGATCAAACGACTGAGCTCGCCCGACTAACGTCCCGTTCGCCTACCCTCGCTTGACCTTCTTGGCCGCCGCACGGCGGGCCTTGACCAGCCCCTTCATACGATCCACGTTCTTCCGATGCTTCTTGCGAGTCTTGCGATCCTTCTCTCGTCCCCTCGGCATAATCTCTCCTTCAACGGTGATAGGCTCTCAAGCCGGCGATCTGGAACAACCAGCTGAACCGCCGGATGTATATCACAGGGCTTGAGTCCGCTACAACCTTTAGAACGATCACAGACGCGCGTCCATTACCTTGTGAGCCCACACGGCGCATGTTAAGATGCGCCCGCGTTGCGCCCCGGGCGCCTCCAAGAACCATGTCCACACCGCAACTCGACAAAACCTACAGTCCCCACGACGTCGAAGACCGCTGGTACCAGCGCTGGATCGACGCCGGTCTGTTTCATGCCGACTCGGCCCATCCCGGGCAGCCCTATTCGATGGTGATTCCTCCCCCGAACGTCACGGGATCGCTTCACGTCGGCCATGCCCTCAATAATACCCTGCAGGACATTCTGATCCGTTGGCGCCGCATGCAAGGCCGCAATGTGCTCTGGATGCCCGGCACGGATCACGCGGGCATCGCGACCCAGAACGTGGTGGAGCGGCAGCTTCAGGCCGAAGGCACCACGCGGGAGGCACTCGGTCGGGAAGAGTTCCTCAAGCGGGTCTGGCAATGGAAAGAAAAGTCGGGCGGCACGATCATCTCCCAGCTCAAACGGCTCGGCGCCTCCTGCGATTGGGAACGTGAACGCTTCACTATGGACGCGGGGCTTTCGGAAGCCGTCCGCGAGGTCTTCGTTCGGCTGCATGCAGACGGACTGCTCTACCGCGGCGAACGATTGATCAATTGGTGCCCGCGCTGCCTGACGGCCTTGTCCGACATCGAAGTCGAACATGAAGAGATTACCGGAAAACTGTACACCATTCGTTATGCCCTGGCCGACGATCCCGCGCAGGTGCTGCTGGTGGCGACCACGCGTCCCGAAACCCTGCTCGGCGATACCGCCGTGGCGGTGCACCCGGAAGACGAACGGTACCGTCACCTCATTGGCAAACAGGTCCGGCTCCCCCTCACGACCCGCGCGATTCCAATCGTAGGAGACTCGATTCTGGTCGATCGCGAATTCGGCACCGGCGCCGTCAAGATTACCCCCGCTCATGACTTTAATGACTTTGAGGCGGGAGAGCGGCATGGGCTCCGGCGCATCAAGATTTTGGACATCCACGCCAACCTTCGGCTGGAAGGCGCACTGGTAGAGTCCGAGGTGGCGCACATCGTCGAAGGCCTTCCTGTCGCCAAGGCCAGACCGAAGATCGAACAACTGCTGACGGATCAAGGCCTGCTTGAAAAATCCGAGCCCCATAAGATGGCGCTCGGCAAATGCTACCGCTGCAAGACTGTTGTCGAACCTCTGTTGTCGGACCAATGGTTCGTCAAAATCAAGCCGCTCGCGGAACCGGCGATTCAAGCGGTCGAAGATGGTCGGGTCAGGATCATTCCCGAGGCCTGGAAGAACAACTATCTCGGCTGGATGCGAGACATTAAGGACTGGTGCGTCTCCCGGCAAATCTGGTGGGGTCATCAGATTCCTGCCTGGTACTGTGAAACCTGTTACGGAAGCCCGTTTCTGCGCCGCTCGTCAGACGGGGCGCCGCTCATTCCTTCCGACGCAGCCGTCATCGTGGCGAAGACCACACCGGCAACCTGTCCCAAGGGCCACTCAGATGCGTTGGTGCAGGACCCCGACGTGCTCGACACCTGGTTCTCTTCCGCCCTCTGGCCATTTTCTACCCTGGGCTGGCCGAAGCAGACGCCGGATTTGAAGACCTTCTACCCCACCTCGACCCTGGTCACCGGGCTCGACATTCTGTTTTTCTGGGTCGCGCGCATGATCATGATGGGCCTGAAGTTCATGGGCGACGTCCCCTTCCGCGACGTCTATATCCACGCCCTGGTTCGCGATGCCGAGGGCCAGAAGATGAGTAAGTCGAAGGGCAATGTGATCGATCCCTTGCATGTGATGGAGCAGTTCGGGACCGACGCCCTGCGTTTCACCATGGCCGCAATGGCTTCACCGGGCCGTGACGTCAAGCTGGCGGAAGAGCGAATTGAAGGTTACCGGAACTTTACGAACAAAATCTGGAACGCCGCCCGGTTTCTGCTCATGCACTTGGACGGCGAACGGGCCGAAGTGCCGGCTGCGCAGCGGTCATTCCCCGACCGTTGGATTCTAAGTCGCCTGACTGCCACCATCGGCACCGTCACTCAGGAGTTGGAACAATATCGCTTCGACCGCGCGTCGAGCGCGATTTACCAATTTATCTGGCATGAGTACTGCGACAAATACATTGAGATGATCAAGCCCACGCTCAAGGATCAGGCATCGGAACAGGCCAAATCGACGCGACAGACCCTCGCCGAGACGTTCGAAACCATGATGCGGCTGCTGCATCCCTTCATGCCGTTTATTTCGGAAGAGATCTGGCAAACCCTGCCGCATGAAGGTACCAGCATCGTCCGCCAAATCTACCCAACAACGAGACCGGATTGGGAATCACAGGAAGTCGAGCAGGAATTCGCGCTGCTGGAGGAGTGCCGGGGCCTGATGAATCAGGAGCGCGCGATCCTGAATTATGCCGCCGGTAAGCGTCTCCATTTCAAAGTGCATGGAAAGACGGATCAAGCCGCTGCAACCTTCAAGAAGCATCGAGAGTTGATCGAGTACATGGAGAACGTGGAGGACCTCTTTGTCGGAAGCACCTCGGAGGTCACGGCTTCCCACCTGCTGACCCTGACGAGCGGTTCAGCCGAGGTCGGCACATCCATGGAGGGCGCCGATCTCCAAAAGGCTAAGGACAATGTGCTCAAACAGATCGCGCTGCTTCAAAAGGAAGTGGCACGCACGCAGCAGAAACTGGGCAATCCCGATTTCGTCGCCAAGGCGCCGCCGGAGGTCCTGACCGATCACCATGATCGCCTGGCGCGTGAATCCCGCATGATCCAATTATTTGAACAGGCGCTGCAACAGATCATCAGTGAGCAGAAACAACATCAAAGTTCCTAGCCTTCAGACCATCCGCAAAGCGGTCCAGCTGGCCCTCGACGAAGACCTGGACCACGGCGACGTCACCACGAGTGCGCTGTTTCCCCTTTCCATTCAGGCCAGGGCCGCCATCCTCGCCCATCAACCCATGACGGTAGCCGGCGTGGCCGTCGCGCGTGAAGTCTTCCTCGCTGTGGACCCCTCGTTGCGCATCGTCAAGAGCATCAACGACGGAGCCACCGTCAAGCCAGGCACAGAGGTCATCGTCGTCAGAGGCGATGTGCGGTCGTTGTTGATGGCGGAGCGCGTCGCTGTCAATTTCCTTCAGCAGCTGTCCGGCATCGCCACGCTCACCGCGAAATTTTGCGCCGCAATCCGACATACGGAGACCGCCATTCTCGATACACGCAAGACCACACCGGGCTTGCGGGCACTCGAAAAATGGGCGGTTCACCTGGGAGGCGGGAGAAACCATCGCTTTTCACTGGGCGATGGCGTCCTGATCAAGGACAATCATCTCGCAGTCTTGCGCTCAACCGGCGTCGATGTGGCCGGAGCCTGCCGGTTAGCACGCGCCGGAGCGCCGCATGGCCTTCGCATCGAGGTAGAAGCCAAGAGTTTGCAAGAAGTGAAGGAAGCGTTGGCTGGTCACGCCGACATCATCCTGCTCGACAATATGTCTCCGGCCCTCGTGCAAAAGGCGGTGGCCCTCATCAAAAAGCGCGCCTTGGTAGAAGTCTCGGGCGGCATCACCCTGCAGACCGTCGCCGACATGGCCCAAACGGGTGTGGACTTCATTTCCGTCGGTGCCCTGACTCACTCCGCACCCGCAGCCGACCTCAGCATGGACCTCACCGGCTATCGAGGGAGCCGTGGGCGGACCAGCTAACGATCAATGTCCAGCCGATCGGCTGGACATTGATCGCCTTCAAGCCAGCCTGCACACCCACACCTTCGGACAGACGTTGCGGTACATTCCTTCCACGGCTTCAACCAATGCAGACGCGTTGGCATACCTCCAACAACCGACCGGACCAGCGGCTGCGCACGGAACGGTGATCCTCGCAGACTGCCAAACAGCCGGTCGGGGACGCCGCGGACGCGCCTGGCACTCTCCGGCCCAGGGCAACATCTACATGTCCGTGATTGTGGTGCCCGAACCCGGCTCCACACGCATAGGGCCCTGGCTCTCCTGGATTCCGTTGTTTTCCGCTCTGGCGGTGTCCGATTGCCTCTCCGGCTGCACGGGACTGGCAGTCTCGATGAAGTGGCCGAACGATCTGTTGATCGGCGACAAGAAAATCGGCGGCATCCTCTGCGAACAAACCACCACCGCTGACCGAACCCTGGCGATAGTCATCGGCATCGGATTGAACATCAACGCTGCACCCGACAGTTTGCCGGAGGAGCTCAGAGCCGGCGCAACCACCATGGCTGCCGAGGCAGGCCATCGGCTCGATCGCGCCATGATCCTCGCAGATCTCTTGCTCCGACTCGAACAACGCATGGATCGTTTGTTCCACGACGGACCGTCCGGCATGATCGATGAATTCACACGACGCTGCTCCACACTCGGCAAGACCGTCCGTGTGGCTCTGGAAGAAAACGGGATCGTACAGGGGATCGCCGAGTCGATCGGCCCGGATGGATGCCTCTGTTTGCGTGTGACCTCCGATCCCTCCCCCACTCTGCCTCACCGGCTGCTGGAAGTTCGAAGCGCGGAAGTCATCCACGTGCGGGGGTGAAATCGGACAACCTGTTGGGGTAGAGTGGAGACACGATGCTGCTGACCATCGACATCGGAAATACCAACGTGGTGTGGGGCCTGTTCGAAGATTCCACCCTGCGCGGGCATTGGCGCCTCGCCACCGAATCACGGCGAACCGACAATGAATACGGCATTCTGTTGCTCAATCTGCTCAACAACGCCGGCTTCACCCCGGAGCAGATTACGGGCTGCATTCTCTCGAGCGTCGTGCCCGCGCTGACCGGCACCTTCGACTCCCTGGTGCAAACCTACTTTCACCGAACACCGGTGATCGTCGGACCCGATACCGATTCCGGGCTCACCTTGCGGTATGCCAACCCGAAGGAAATCGGCAGCGACCGCATCGTCAACGCCGCCGCGGCTTATGCGCGGTATCGGTCCGATCTCATTATCGTCGACTTCGGAACCGCCACCACCTTCTGCGCCGTGACCAAATCCGCCGAGTATCTCGGCGGTGTCATCGCACCGGGTCTCGGAATTTCAGCCGACGCTCTGTTTTCCCGTACCGCCAAGCTGCCGAAGGTGGAAATCATCCGGCCCAAAACCGTCATCGGCACCGATACGATCGGCGGCATTCAAAGCGGTCTGCTGTTCGGCTATGTTGGGCTGGTGGACGGTATCGTCCGACGCATGGAGCGAGAACTCGGACGGACATCGACCGTCATCGCCACCGGAGGGCTCGCGACGGTCATCGCCCAGGAGACCGAAACGATCCAAGAAGTCCGCCCCTTCCTGACGCTTGAAGGCTTGGAACTCCTGTACCATCGAAACCGCCTGACCTAGGCCTGGCTCACCGCAGACTGACGTTACCCCTCGCCTCAAACCCTTAGAGAGCTGAAAAAACGATGATTTCTTTCTATTCCCCGTTGACTTCCGTTCTCCGGTGGCTATCTCACTCCCCAGCAAAGGTGTAATCAATGTCTCAAGACGACAAGAATATTCACAGTATCGACAACTTAGACGGTTCCAGCGAGGCATCTTCCGGCACGATGGAGGGTGTCAATGAACTCCAGCAGGTGCTGGATGCCAAGTCCGACGAATGCAAAGCCCTCAACGAAAAGTATTTGCGGCTCGCCGCAGAGTTCGACAACTACAAGAGGCTGGCTCAACGCGATCAACGTGAGCAAATCAAGTTCGGGAACGAACAGATCCTCAAGGAACTTCTACCCGTGCTGGACAATCTTGAGCGCGCCATTAAGTCGTCGAAGGGAAGCGGCTCCGTCGATGCGTTGACAGAGGGTGTGGAATTGACGCTGAAGCAACTCGTTGGCGCGCTGACGAAGTTCGGTGTCAAAGCAGTGGAGAGCGTCGGCCTGGCCTTTGACCCAGCCACGCAACAGGCAGTCGCCCAGGTTCCGTCAGACACGATCCCTGAAAACCATGTCGTGGAAGAGTATCAAAAGGGATATCTCCTCCAAGACCGCATCCTCCGCGCCGCCATGGTGACCGTGTCGACCGGAGCCGCAAACTAGGGCCGAATCATCGGTGTGAAGAACAGGTTTCGCAAGCACAACTGACACGACCGTTCATGTATTGATATTTTTTGCGAAGGAGCCAACCCATGGGCAAAGTTATCGGAATCGACCTCGGCACGACGAACTCCTGCGTCGCTATCATGAGCGGTGGAGACCCGGTCGTCATCGCCAATGCGGAAGGAAGTCGCACAACTCCGTCGGTGGTGGGCATCACGGATAAGAACGAGCGCCTGGTCGGACAAATCGCCAAGCGGCAAGCCATCACCAATCCTGAAAACACCATTTTCTCAGTCAAGCGTCTCATGGGACGCAAGTTCCGCAGCAAAGAAGTGCAGGAAGCCATGAAGCGGCTCCCCTACAAGGTGGTGGAGGCGGACAACGGCGATGCGCACGTCGAGTTGCGCGGAAAGCGTTACAGCCCGCCGGAAGTCTCCGCCATGATTCTGCAGAAGATGCGGCAGACCGCCGAAGATTACCTGGGTGAGAAGGTCACTGAAGCAGTGGTGACGGTCCCGGCCTATTTCGATGATAGCCAGCGCCAGGCCACCAAGGATGCGGGGCAGATCGCCGGATTGAACGTCCTGCGCATCATCAACGAACCCACGGCGGCCTCACTGGCCTACGGTCTCGACAAGAAAAAAGACGAGCGCATTGCCGTCTACGATCTCGGCGGCGGGACGTTCGACGTGTCCGTCCTGGAAATCGGCGACGGCGTGTTCGAGGTCAAGTCCACGAACGGCGACACCTATCTCGGTGGCGACGACTTCGACGAGCGTGTGATGGACTGGCTCGTCGAGGAGTTTAAGAAAGATCAAGGTATCGACCTGCGCAAAGACCGGATGGCGTTGCAACGCCTCAAGGAAGCGGCGGAGCGGGCCAAGATCGAACTCTCCTCGTCTCAGGAAAGCGAGATCAACCTGCCGTTCATTACGGCGGACGCCAGCGGCCCGAAGCACATGGTCACGAAGTTGACCCGCGCAAAGCTGGAACAACTCGTCGGCGACCTCATCCAACGGACCATCGAGCCCTGCCGGAAGGCTTTGGCGGATGCCGGTGTGAGCGCGAAAGACATCCAGGAAGTCGTGCTCGTCGGCGGCATGACCCGCATGCCGAAAGTCATCCAGGTCGTGAAGGAATTCTTCGGCAAAGAACCGCATCGCGGCGTGAACCCCGACGAAGTCGTCGCCATCGGAGCCGGTGTTCAGGGCGGCGTGCTTAAGGGCGAAGTCAAGGACGTGCTGTTGCTGGATGTCACGCCCTTGTCGCTCGGCATTGAGACGCTCGGCGGCGTCTTCACGAAGTTGATCGAGCGAAACACCACAATTCCCACGAAGAAGAGCCAGGTGTTCTCGACCGCTGCCGACAACCAGACAGCCGTCACCATTCGCGTATTCCAGGGCGAACGTGAAATGGCGAACGACAATAAGCTGTTGGGACAGTTCGATCTCGTCGGCATTCCTCCCGCTCCGCGCGGCATGCCGCAGGTCGAAGTCTCCTTCGACATCGATGCCAACGGTATCGTGCATGTGGCGGCCAAAGACCTGGCCACACAGAAGGAACAGTCCATCAAGATTACGGCCTCGAGCGGACTCAGCAAGGACGAAGTCGATAAGCTCGTCAAGGACGCCCAGTCCCACACCGAGGATGACAAGAAACGTCGTCGGGTGGCTGAAGCGCGTAACCAGGCCGACTCGTTGCTGTACAGCACCGAAAAGAACCTGAGCGAGCATGGCGATAAGATCGGCGAAGACGATAAGACCAAGATCACCGAAGCCATCGCCGGACTCCGTAAGGCGATGGAAGGCGACGATCCCGCAGCCATCGAAACGGCCACGCAAACGCTGACCACGGCATCCCATAAGCTGGCTGAAGAGATGTACAAGAAAGCCTCTGCCGCAGCCGGTGCCGGCGCCGGGGCTGATGCAGCTGCTTCATCCGGAGACGGCGGCGCGCAGGCCAAGACCGATGAAAAGGTCGTGGACGCGGAGTTCGAAGAAGTCGACAAAGACAAAAAGTAAGACCCTCACCGATTGCACGACCGAGTTTCACCATGCGTGAAGCTCGGTCGTGTTGCACATTTAACCGGGTAAGAATCTTCCGTGGCTAAGCGCGACTACTACGAAACTCTCGGCATTGAGCGAACCGCTTCCGACGACGAGATCAAGAAGGCATTCCGGAAACTTGCCCGCCAGCACCACCCCGATCTCCACACATCGCCGGAACAGAAAAAATCCGCGGAAGAAAAATTCAAAGAGCTGAACGAAGCCTACGAGGTCATCAGCGACCAGGAAAAACGGCGGCGATACGATGCCTTCGGCCATGCCGGTGGACCGCAGGGAGCGGAGGGATTCGATTTCGGCGGACAGGGCGGATTCGGCGACATCTTCAACGATATTTTCGAAGACTTCTTCGGCCAGCCTCGCGGACGTGCCCGCGCCGAGCGCGGCAACGACCTGCAATACAACCTTGAGGTGACGTTTGAAGAGTCGGTATTCGGAAAGGAAGCGAAACTCAAAATCCCCCGCTGGGAAATCTGTGCCGATTGCAAAGGCACCGGAGCGCGCTCAGCCACGGCCATTAAAATGTGCCCGGCCTGCAAGGGACAGGGCCAACTCCGGTTCCAACAGGGTTTTTTCAGCGTCAGCCGGCCCTGCGGTCAATGCGAAGGGGTCGGACAGATCATCACCGAACCCTGCCAGGCCTGCGGCGGGCGGCAGCGTATCCGCAAGGAACGCATGCTCTCCGTGCAAATTCCCGGCGGGATCGAAACCGGCATGCGCCTGCGTCTCGCGAACGAGGGCGAACACGGCGTCCAGGGCGGCCCTCAGGGGGACCTGTATGTTGCCATCACCGTGAAGCCCCATCCTCATTTTAGGCGGGAAGGCCAGGATATCGTGTCCGAACTCCCCGTCAATCTCGTCACCGCCATCCTGGGTGGGCGTGTGGAGGTGCCGACGCTCAAAGGCAACACCTTCATGAAGATCCCTGCCGGCACGCAGCCGGACAAAATCCTCCGCATCAAAGGCCTCGGCTTTCCAAACCTCAAGGGCGGCCATACCGGCGATCAGCTGTTCAACGTGAAAGTCGAGATTCCGACCAAGCTCAATTCAAAGCAAAAAGAGCTGCTTGAAGAATTTGCCAAGGAAAGCGGCTACACGAAAGACACCGAGGGCGAAGGCTTTCTCGACAAGATGAAAACGTTCTTCGAATAGACCGATCACCGCCCCACCTGTTCCGCCGACCACCATGCCGGCTTTCTTCGTCTCCTCATTAGATATTCGTGAAACCCAGATCACCCTCACGGGCGATCTCTGCCATCATGTGCGGGCCAGCCTACGCGTCAAACCCGGCGAAGATCTCTGGCTCACCGATGAACAACGGCGACGATATCGTGTGCGGGTGACGTACGTATCCCAGCAGGCGGTGATGACGGAGATTCTCGAACAACGGCTGGGACCCGTCGAGACCGGCCCCCCCCTGCTGCTCGCACAAGCCCTGCTCAAAGGCGACCATATGGATTGGGTGGTGCAAAAGGCGAGCGAGTTGGGCGTGCGGACGATCCTTCCCCTCGTCTCACGGCATGGGGTCGTACGACCGCAGCCGGACAGGATCGCCGCCCAAGTGGCCCGCTGGCAGCGCATCGCCACCGAAGCGGCGCAACAATCGGAGCAGTGGCAGCCCCCGGAAGTGTTGGAACCGCTGGAGTCACGCCGCTTCTTCTCCACTCACAAAGCGACCTGCTCGCTTCTCCTGGCAGAACGCCATGAGGCTGCCGCATTGGCCAGGATACCCCTGCCGAGTCTCCCCTCGGAACAGCTCACCGTGATGATCGGACCTGAAGGAGGATGGGCAGAAGAAGAGATCACTCTGGCCCTGGCTCAGCAGTGCCAGGCCGTGAGTCTCGGCTCGTGTATCCTCCGTGCGGACACCGCAGCAGTTACTGCACTGAGTATTGTGCAAAGTCGATTGGGCCGACTGGGGTAGGATCGGGATCTGGCGAGCGCTACCGACGGCCAGGGCTGATCGAAATGATGGTGCCCCCCTCGCCTGCCGCCCACCCGGCGGTGGTATGAGGAAAACTCAAGGCCATGAGCGAGCGTTTCACGGGGCTGGCTTCTTCCACCCAATTAAATCCTGCATCGGTGGTTCGCAAAATCTGCCCATGCTCTCCCACGATCCAGCCTTGCTGCGCGTCGATAAAACGAACACGAATCAGATCCGTGAGTTTATTACAGGTCCGGCCGCAGGGTAAGGTTCGGTCGATCCAGTGGGTGCCGCCGTCGGTCGTTTGAAACAACGCCCCGGCATTGCCGACCGCCCAGCCGTTCGCCTCATCTGCGAAGGCCACATCGAAGAACGTCGCAGAACTCTGGCTGACCTGCGGCGTCCACGTCACGCCACCGTCGGATGTCGTGAGAATCGTGCCCAGCGCCCCGACGATTGTCCCATGCTGCTGGTTGGTCAACACAATGGAATGTAGCGCGGCGCTCGTGCCGCTGGCTTGATCCGTCCAGTTCTCTCCACCGTCGGTCGTCTGTAGAATGGTGCCATTGCCGCCGACCAGCCAGCCCTTCTGAGGCGTCACAAACGCGATCCCATAGAGCGGGGCCTGCGTGGACACAAACACGGCGCTCCAGGTTTCTCCACCATCCCGGCTGGTCCGCACGGTGCCATTGGCGCCCACGACCCATCCTCGACGAGCATCCTGGAAATACACGGCCGTCAGCAGCGACGTGGTGCCGCTGGAGAGCTTCTTCCATTTGCGGCCGCCGTCGGTTGTCTTGAGAATCGTTCCGCCGGACCCCACGGCCCAGCCAAGTTGAGGATCGTGAAAGAACATGCCCAGCAGTGTGGCTTCAGACCCACTTTTCTGCATAGCTACGGTAGCCCGGCTCTCCGGGGAAGTCGCCTCGGCCGTGCCTGCGCACAGGAGGGCGATGAACAACCACGATACAACTGCCAGGATATGCAACGTACGACGCCTCATTGTTGGTGGTGGGTATTCTCTGAACTTTGATTCCGCCAGTAACTCGCATCAGGCAGTCCGGTAGGCTGGATCGTAAACGTGCCGGCCTCGAGCGTAAGCCACTTCTTCGGGGTGCAACAGGAGCCGTCCGGCAGGAGATCCCACGATCCACGACGGACCACGAGCGGCCCGGACGTCAGATCCGGATTAAACTCGCCGAGCTTGCCCACGCCGTAGGAATGGCGATGAGGAATCTTGACTGTGATTTCCGTGTCCGTCCAGGACTGCACGATCGCCCCGACTCCGTTGAACAACACTTCGGTGCGGGATACGTTTTCTCCCAACACGGGCGCAACCCGGGCATAGACGCTATCCGTGATAACCTTGCTTGGTTCGGCCGTCTTGAGAAACTTCCCGAACCCGCTCCCCTTGATCGTCACCACCTCGTCCAATCCCCCGGTGGTCGGACTGTAGGAATCGATCTTCGGTGTGACGAGCGTAAAATTGCCGACTTGCGTTTCAAGCACCTTCTTATCGGCGCAGCACGTGCCATCCGGCTTGGGAGCATTGGCAGCACGTTTGACCACCACCGGACCACTTTTCGCGCTGAAGGGCACCCAGACATCAATGCGGTCGTGGCCCCATCGATACACGATCGCCTGCACCCCGCCGATCTCGACAGTGTTTTCACTCAACGAAAAATCGATATAGTTAAAGGGCGTAGACCCGGCCTCCGAATAAAATCCAAAATTCTCTCCCGTGATTTTCAACAACGTGCCGATAGGCGCCTCGGCCGGAGTCAGCCCGGTGGCCTGGGGCGTCTGTACAGTGTACGTCCCGATGGCCCGTTCCTGCCCATTGCGCTTCATCACGACCGGACCGGTTTGGGCATCGAGCGGCACATGCACCACAATGGTCGTATCCGTCCACTGCGACACGGTGGCCAGATGCCCGCCAAAGAGCACGCCATCCTCAGGGTTCCTGGACGTCCCGAACCCTTTGCCGAACAGCACCACCTTCGTTCCGACCGGCCCACTCGTAGGATCGACCCGCACCGACGCCAGCACCTTCATCGGCATCGAATTGCTCACCACCTGCTTGACCGGCGCACAGCAAGACCCGTCCGGCAACGGATCGGACGAAGCCATGCGAATCACCACATCACCCGACTGCACATTGCCCGGCAGTTCCACTTCAATCTTATCGTCACGCCACTTACGGACGCGCACCGTCACATCGCCCACGGCCACAGTATTGACGCCAAAAATCGTGTTCGGATCGCGCGGACCGGCAGTGTTGCCGAAATGTTCGCCCGTGATCTCCAGAATCGTTCCCGGTTCGGCCTCAGCCGGCGACAAGGACTGAATGGCGGGCTGTAATCGGGTAAAGGACCCGGCCTTCAGATGTTTCTTGCCGATGATGATGTCGACCGGTCCATTGGCAGCCTGCGAAGGCACGCGCACCTCAATGAGATCGGCCTCCCAGCGTTGGATCAAGGCCGGCACGCCCTTGAAGGTCACCTGATTAAACTTCGTCGATTTATAGGGGCCGAACCCCTTCCCGGTGATCGAGAGGGTCGATCCCGGCACGGCAGCATTGGGATGAAGAACCGGCCCCTCTGCCCGGACTTCTCCGGAAACGACCGGGCCTGCGAACAGAGCGACACCGAGCAGCATACGAGCGATGTATTGCATGGGATGGCACTCCCTACAAACAGCCTCGGCGTAGGCCTGACCAGCAGGCTCGGGCAAGGCTGAAATGATGACACATCAGACGAACGCCCCGCACGTGGCACGGAAACCCCACGCAACTGAGGCAGCGAGGCCGGATGGGGGGTACGGCAATGAACGAAGGGGCTCACGGACTATAACAAGCGGATTTTTTTGATGTCAAGGCAAGCAGGCGCGGCAGGAAGGGAACAGTCTTAAGAAAGTTTTTTATGGTCGGACCTGGACCAGCAATTCGAGTTCAATTGCAGCGTGCAAGGGCAACTCTGCCGCACCCAGCGCCACGCGAGCGTGGCGTCCGGCCTCGCCGAACACCTGCACCAACAGATCGGACGCGCCATTGATGACAGCCGGCTGCTGCACAAACCCGGAGGCTGATGCCACATGCCCCACGACACGCACAATCCGCTGGACGCGATCCAACGAACCGAGCTCGTGCCGGATCACCGCCAAGGCATTCAGCAGCGCCAGTCTCGCCGCTTCGGCTCCCCGTTCGACCGTCACATCCGCTCCCAGCTTGCCCGTGATCGCCACCTGCCCGTCGCGAAACGGCAAGATGCCGCTGAGATAGAGCAGATCACCGGCCAGCACGGCCGGAACATAACTCGCCACCGGTTTCGGCGGAGCGGGCAATTCGATCCCGAGAGATTTCAACGTCGCATCGATCGACACAGATGATCCTTTCGCCAGCCGCCGCTATTGATGAATACTCAAGCTCTACCGAGACTGCAGCGCATCCAGGAAACTGTCGCCCCAGGGCAGTCTGGTCGCGCCCAACGCTTCGCCGATGGTTTGGCCAAGGTCCGCCGCGGTCGATCTGGTTCCGAGGTTCACACCGCGCGCGAGACGCGGACCGCTCACGAGACAGGGCACATATTCGCGTGAATGACCGGGATTCGGCCTCGCACAGTCGAAGCCGTGATCGCCGGTGATGATCAACACGTCTCCGACCTTGAGGGATTCCTGCAAATCCCGCAGCCGACGATCGATCTGCTGCAATGTAGACACTGTGGTCTGAAGATCGGGATTGATGACCGGGAGGCTTGCGTAAATCAGACCGCGCGGCACCTTGCTGAACATACCCACCACTTCATCCATGACGGCTTCCGCCTGGAACAGCGGCACCGATCTCGTCACCCCGCGCCCGCTGAACAGGTCGCCGACCTTTCCTACCCCGATGACGAGCTGGCTGGCCCGGCTCAAGTGATCCAGTAACGTCAGCCCCGGTGGCTCCACGGCAAAATCACGCCGCCGCTCCGTCGCAGTAAACTTGCCTGATTGCCCGACGAAGGGGCAGGCGACCACACGCAGAATCGGCACCATGCCCTTGAGCAACTTTCGGGCTTCACGGGCCAGGCGATAGAGTTCTTCAGGCGGCACCACCTGCTCGTGCGCCGCCAGAAAAATAGTCCCTGCCGTATCGATCCAGGCGATGGGCATCCCCGATTTCTGATGCTGTCCGCCGAACTCGACGATCGGCTCCTGCGTGACCGCACGGCAATTGCCCAGGGTCTTCTGTCCCAGCGCGGCCTCGAGCGCATTCGCCAGCTCGGTCGTAAAGGTTTCACAGGGGCGCTCGCCTTCTTCGATCACGTATCCGGCGATTTCCCAATGCCCGGAGAGAGAATTTTTTCCCTTGGTCGAAAACCCGAGAGTCCCGTAGCAGCCTTCCGGCTGCACCATCGGGCGGATACCTTGAAACTGGCCCAGATGCCCGAGACCGAGTTGCTCAAAATTCGGCAGGGCGAGCCCCTTCGAAATGGCAGCCAGCCGCTGCAGGGTGTTGCAGCCGGCGTCGCCATACAGGTCGGCATCGGGCAAAGCACCGATCCCGAAACCATCGAGCACCAGCAATACGATTCGAGTCATCATGGGCGCACTATACCAAATCCACCGGAACGAGCAAGGCTTTCACACGGATGGCGGTTCATCGCACCGCAACCAGCGCGGCGCGCCATTCACTCAGAATCTTCAGACTCGCACTAGTGCCGATCCGGTCGGCCCCTGCCTCCAGCAATTCCCGCGTGGTCTTCCAATCTCTGATTCCACCGGACGCCTTCACCTTGGCCCGTCCGGCCACGGCTTCTTTCATCAGCCGAACGTCTTCCACTGTCGCTCCGGCCTGATTGAATCCGGTCGAGGTCTTCACATAGTCCATCCCGGCCTCGACGGCCAGACGGCAGGCAGTGATCTTTTCTTCTCTCGTCAGCAGGCAAGTTTCCAGAATCACCTTATGATTCACGCCCGGCGTCGCTTGAACGACGGCGGCCATATCGTTTCGCACCACATCGTAATCGCCGGACTTCAAACGGCTGATGTTGATCACCATATCGAGCACCCGCGCGCCATGCGCCACCGCCTCCATGGCCTCCGTCACCTTGGCGTGAGTCGAATGCCCGCCAAGGGGAAACCCGATGGGGATGCCCACCTGGACATTGGTTCCTGCAACCGCGGCAACCGCCTCATCCACATAACAGGGCGGCACGAAAATCACGACAAATCCTTGCTCCCTGGCTTCCGCGCAGAGGCGTAACACATCGGCCTTAGTAGCCTCCGGACGCAGCACCGTATGGTCCAGGTAACGCGGCAACGATTCATTCCACGACTTCACACTCATACGAATGTCCCTTTCACATTCTACGATCGATGAGGAAATTAGACAGGACGTGTCGTGACCGGTTCTCAATACGATCACGCACCGTGGGCGACAAGGTTGCCCCTGGCACGTTTGCGGAAGTACTGTTTCTGATATTTCTCCACCGCTTGATTGTGCTCGGCCAGCGTGGAAGAAAATTGATGGGTCCCGTCGTTCCGCGACACGAAATACAAATACGACGCCTGGGCGGGAAACAGCGCCGCACGCAATGAATGGGCCCCGGGGCTGGCGATCGGTCCTGGCGGGAGACCCTGCACACGATAGGTATTGTAGGGGCTCATGACGGAGAGATCGCGCTTGTGAATGTTCCCGTCGAACGCCGGTAACCCGTAGATCACCGTCGGGTCGCTCTGAAGCGGGATCTTTTTCCGCAACCGATTATGAAACACCGCCGCAATCAGTTCCCGCTCGTGCTTCGCTCCGGTTTCTTTTTCGATGACAGAGGCGAGGGTCAGCACCTGATGCAGGGACATTTTCATGCGGGCCGCCTGCTCCTGCAACTCGGTACCCCAGACACGATGGAGACCATCGACCATCGCCTTAATCACCTCCCGCGCCTTCGTACCCTTCGCAAAGGAATAGGTTTCGGGAAAGAGATACCCTTCGAGGGAATCGGCCTCGATGCCGAGGGTCGAAATAAACGTGCGATCTCGCACCAGCTTCGTGAACTCTTTCGTATCCGTCACCTGCTGCGCCGCCAGCACTTCGGCAATCTGCGTCAGGCTGTATCCTTCCGGGATCGTGACGGGATGCAGCACCACTCGACCGGCCAACAGCTTCGTCAGAATGTCCTGCGGCGACATACCGGCATCCAACTCATACTCACCGGGGCGGATCTTGCGATCGATGTCCCGTGTCTTGCCCAGCAATACAAAAGCTGACCGGCTGCGGATCAACTGTTCGTTTTTGAGAAGAGCGGCGACCTGCTGAAAGGTGCTGCCTTCAGGAATGAGGACAATGTGGGAGGGAGGTTTAGGAGGTCCGCTCGCGACGGGGCTTTGAGCCCAACGCAGCACCAGATATCCCGCGAGAGCCGCGAACATCACTGCCGCCAGGGCCAGACCCATGATCGCTTTCTTCTGCATCATCGACTCGGGGTTCGTCAAAGACCCAGGGATCGGTCTCCACGGATGCGTTCAGATCGTTCGCCTGGCTGGTGGCCGGCTGTTCCAAACTCGCCAGATAACTCTGCAGGAGAATCGCCGCGGCAATACGGTCGACGATCCCCTTCCGCTTCCGGCGGCCGACGTCAGCCGCAATCAGCAGGTCCTCCGCCGCGCAGGTAGTCATCCGTTCATCCCAGGTGATCACCGGGACAGACAGTGCCGGCTCCAGTAACTGGATGAACTCCGCGACGACTTTGGCCGCGGGACCGATCTCGCCATCCAACCGCAACGGCATGCCGACCAGAACCTGCCCGACTTCGTGTTCACGAACCAGGTCCTGGATATGCCGGATATCGGCATCGGGATTTCGCCGGTAAAACGTTTCCAGCGGCTGGGCCGTCCACCCGAGCTCATCACTCAGGGCAAACCCGATCCGCTTGGAGCCGTGATCGATGGCGAGAATCCGTCGGCCTTTCATCAGTCTACCCTTCGAGGGCCTTCTGGACCAACCCAAAAACTTTTTCTAACGCGGTGCCGAGTCCCTCGGGATTTTTTCCTCCGGCCTGCGCCATCTCAGGACGTCCTCCCCCGGTCCCGCCCACTTCCGTTGCCATCTCCTTAATAAGTTCGCCCGCTTTCAGACGGCCCACCAGATCCTTCGTTACCACGACGAGCAGCGACACTTTGCCGTCATTCGCCGCCCCGAGCGCCACGACGCCGCTGCGAAGCTTATCGCGCAGTTGATCGGCCAGCGCCCGCATGCCATTCACATCGAGGCCGTCCGTGCGTTGCGCGTGGACCTGCACACCCTTGATCTCGCGCGCCTGCGCGTCGCCTGAGGAGGTACTCGCCATCTTGAGCTTCACTTCCGCGAGTTCCCGTTCCTTCTCTTTCAGTTGCTCGTTCAGTTTGCGGGTACGGGCGACGACTTCACCCGGCGCCACTTTCAGGAGGTCGGACAACTCACGAACATCCGCTTCCAATCGCTTGAGCGAATCCAACGCGCCACTGCCGGTGAGACATTCGATGCGGCGCACACCGGCGGCCACTCCCGATTCAGACACGATCCGGAACAGGCCGATTTCGCCCGTGCGCCGGCAATGCGTACCGCCGCACAATTCCTTGCTGAAGGTGTCGATATGAACCACTCGCACCTGATCGCCATACTTGTCGCCGAAAAACGCCAGCGCCCCGCCGGCCACGGCCTCCTGCACCCCCATCACATCCGTTTGCACCGGCTGATCCTGACGCACCTGCTCATTGACGATCGATTCGATCTCGTCGATGTCGCGTGAGGCCAATGGGCGGAAATGCGCAAAGTCAAACCGCAGCCGATTGGGCGCCACCAGCGACCCGTACTGTTTCACATGCGGCCCCAGCAGATCCCGCAGGGCGGCATGCACCAAATGCGTCGCCGTATGATTGCGGGCCGCATCGTGCCGGGTGCGACGATTCACGGAGAGCTGCAACCGCTCCCCCTCACGGATCGAACCGGATGTGACTACGCCCTTGTGCACGATCAAGGTCGGCACCGGCCTGGTGGTTTCACGAATCTCCACACGGCCATCGGGACCGGTCAGGAGTCCTTGATCGCCGGCCTGCCCGCCGCCTTCCGCATAGAACGGCGTGACATCCAGCACGACTTCGATGTCATCACCTTCACGCGCGTCCTTCACCAGCCGATCGCCCTTGAGCAACGCCTGCACGACACCTTCCGAATTCAGGTGCTCGTAGCCGACGAATGCCGTAGTGCCGACACGAGCGGCCACTTCACTCAATGCGGGGCGGGCCGTCTCACCCTCGAAGCCCCCCGTTTTCCTGGCGCGCGTGCGCTGCTCTTCGATGGCCGCTTCAAATCCCGTCTCATCGAGTCGGATGTCCTGCTCACGGCAGGCTTCCGCAATGAGGTCCATCGGAAAGCCATAGGTGTCATACAACTTAAAAATTTCGGTGCCCGAGAGCATGTTTTGACCGGAGGCTCGCACCTTGGTCAGCATGTCGTTGAGAATCGGCAACCCCTGGTCGAGGGTGGCGATAAACCGTTCTTCTTCGCCCCGTGTCGCCTCCGCCACCGTACCGGCTGCCGGACGCAATTCGTGATAGGCCTCGCCCATTTGCTCCACGACCGTCGCCGTCAGTTCATGCAGGAACGGTTCGGTAATACCCAGCAACCGGCCATGGCGAGCCGCGCGTCGCAGAATCCGGCGGAGCACATATCCACGTCCTTCATTCGACGGCAAGACGCCGTCGGCCATGAGGAATGTGATGGCCCGCAAGTGATCCGCAATGACGCGCATGGAACGATCCGCTTGTTCCACTGCACCGTACTCCGCTCCGGCCCTGCCTCCGATCGCCGCCAACAAGGGCGCAAATAAATCGCTGTCGTAGTTGCTGAGCCGCCCTTGCGCCACCGCCGTCAACCGTTCCAGGCCCATGCCGGTATCGATGCTCGGTTTCGGCAGCGGATTCAGGGTGCCCGCACTGTCGCGATTAAACTGCATAAACACCAGGTTCCAGATCTCGATGACCCGGTCGCCTTCTCCGTTCGGCGTCGCGTCGCCCGGCACCGAGGGGCCCTGATCGAAATGGAGCTCAGAGCAGGGACCGCAAGGGCCCGTATCCGCCATCTGCCAGAAATTATCCTTCTCGCCGCAACGTACAATCCGACTCGGGGAGACGCCGATCTTTCTCCAGAGACGGTCGGCTTCATCGTCCTCGCGGAAGATCGTGATCCACATCCGGTCTTTCGAGAGCCCGACGACTGAGGTCAGAAACTCCCAGCCGAACCGGATGGCGTCTTCCTTGAAATAGTCGCCGAAGGAGAAGTTGCCGAGCATTTCGAAAAAGGTGTGGTGACGCCTTGTGTACCCCACATTTTCGAGATCGTTGTGCTTGCCGCCGGCGCGCAGGCACTTCTGTACGGTCACCGCCCGGTTATACGCACGCGTCTCCTCGCCCAGGAACACCCGCTTGAATTGATTCATGCCGGCGTTCGTAAACAGCAGCGTCGGGTCTGCCTGGGGAATCAAGGGAGCGCTCGGAACCGCCCGATGTCCCTGCTGTTCAAAGTACTGGATGAAGGCTCGTCGCAGATCGTTCACACTTTGGCTCATAACTCGTCCAACCCCGTCTCCAAATCTACTTGAGTGACTTGCTGAATCGTGTCGTCATCGAACCCGCGTTGCCGCAGAAACCGCACCCATTGAGCCGGACGCGTCCGGCTCGCACGCCCTTCGAGCGCCTGGCAGGCTAACTCCTGTTCGGAAATCGAACGGTATGCCTGCCGCAACGCCCGCTCTGCGACACTGTCCTCAAAGCCACGGCTGAGCAGTTCCGCCTTGAGCCGTTCACGGCCCATCGGATGTCGCGACAGTCTCGTTTCCGCCCATCGGATCGCATAGGCCTGATCGTTCAGATAACCTCTGCGCTCCAGTTCACGAACGACGAGGCGCTCTTCCGCCCGGCTCGCACCTTTTTCCAGAACATACCGCTCGACCTGGGCCACGGTCCGATCGGTCCGCGCGAGATACTTGATCGCCAGCGTGAGATAATCCGGCGTCGGTTTCATACGCCGCTCTGGGCTGCGCGCTGTCCGCACTGCCACCACCTAGGTCGTGACTCTGGCACTGTGACCGCGTTTATCGTCCTGGCGTCCCTCTGGCTTCCGTTCGGGCTTCTCATCCTTGGCTTCTTTCCCCTCGACCTTCTTTTCAGTGCCGCGGGAAGGCAGACCGGCGAGATCGCGCACCTTGCCCTCGATCTCTTTCGCAATGGCGGGATTCGCCTTGAGAAAATCGCGGACGGCTTCACGCCCCTGCCCCAATCGTTCACCTTTGTAGGAGTACCAGGCCCCGGCTTTCTCCACCACGCGCTTCTCCACGCCGATATCGACGAGCTCGCCGGATTTCGAAATGCCTTCGGCAAACATGATGTCGAACTCCGCCTGTTTGAACGGCGGCGCCATCTTGTTCTTGACCACCTTGACCCGCACGCGGCTGCCGGTCACATCCTGACCGTCCTTGATCGATTCAATGCGGCGGATGTCGAGACGCACCGAGGAATAAAACTTCAGCGCGTTGCCGCCGGTCGTAGTTTCGGGATTGCCGAACATCACGCCGATCTTCATACGGATCTGATTGATGAAAATCAGGGTGGTCTGCGACTTGGAAATCGCTGCCGTCAGTTTACGAAGCGCCTGCGACATCAGTCGTGCCTGCAATCCCATATGGGAATCGCCCATCTCGCCTTCGATTTCCGCGCGCGGCACCAGGGCCGCCACGGAATCGACCACGATCACATCGATCGCGCCGCTGCGCACCAGGGTTTCTGCAATTTCGAGCGCCTGCTCCCCCGTATCCGGCTGCGAGACGAGGAGATCGTCGGTCTGCACGCCGAGCTTTTTGGCATAGGTCAGATCCAGCGCATGTTCCGCATCGATGAACGCCGCCACGCCGCCCGCCTTTTGTGCCTCGGCAATGGCATGCAGAGTCAACGTCGTTTTGCCGGAAGACTCCGGGCCGAAGATTTCGATCACGCGCCCGCGAGGGAAGCCCCCTACACCGAGGGCAATATCCAACCCCAACGAGCCGCTGGAGATCGCCGGGACATCCGCGGGACGGTCGTCCGCGCCAAGCTTCATCACCGCACCTTTCCCATATTGCTTTTCAATCTGGGCCAGGGCCAGGTCCAACGCGCGTTTTTTCTCGTCTTTTTCAGTCATTCCAAACTCCTTATCGAAGCGTGACTCTGAAGCGTTTCTTGTATCGAACACCGTGGGAGACAACGCACCAGTCGGCGCTGAGTTGACCGAACGTGAACTGGACCGGGGCCAGTCTTTTAGAACGGAATGAATTGCGGATTATACCGGAGTTAGAAGGGAGAAACCTAGCCCGCAGGAGCCGCCATAACGGTTGGGCCTGACCGGCCGGAAATGGCAGGCCCCAGCGGCGTTGCGCACCCCCAAACAGGGGTGAACGTGGTCTATGTCACGCGTCACGATGCATCGCTGCGCAAGATGAGAGCGGTCGTAGCGGGAGGCTTCAAGCGCCTCTAGCCAGGATTATTCATGAATGCCGTCGTGAGTCGTTTGAGACCGAAGCCCGCCGGGGCTTCTCGCAAGTAAGGCCGACGCAGGCGTACTAGCATTCCACCGAGGAGGCCGAACGAGAAAACCCCCGCCGGGGCGGGAGGATCGGACGACGTAGAATAGTCCGGGCTAGCAGGCGACCTGGAGACCGAGTTGCGTGCGAATGGTCGTGGCGAGAAACCGATACTGCCCGGCAACCGTGAGCAGGTACTGCTTCCTGGGTCCTTCCGGCGTCCGTTCGGCCGCCTGGAGATGCGTGCGTTCGGCGCTTTCATATACCAGGACGAGCGACGATTGAATTTGGAGGTGCCGCGAACGGCGAACCCGAATCTGGCCTTGAAGCGGCGCCGTCTCCACCACCTGCAGAATGGCCTGCGCCCGGTGCAAACTGGTGTGGGAGGCCATCACCGCCTCATATCCCTGCCTTGCCACCGCATCCCGCTCGGCCGGACGGCCGCAGTAGTGTGCGACGATCTCGATCACCTGCTCGACATTGCCCCTGTCATAGAGGGCACAATGGGTCCGATCCTGGAACAAGTCGTTGAAACCGTTTCCGATCCGCTCGCCGATCAGGAGCGCCCCGCAAGCCATGGCCTGGAAGGTACGGAAATTCACGTCATTGGCGGCCGATTGATTCAGCACCATCAGGGAACGATTGAAGGGTTCGCGGTACGAGCCGCTCCCCACCGCAATGGGATACCGTCGTTGCAGGCCTTCGATCAACGCGACACGCTCCGGATTCCACTGCCGGTTGAGTGTTCCGACGAACGAGAGTGGCGTATCCCGTAAGCGGCCCGAATCCCCATCGTCGGGCACATGACAGAACAGGGGCTGCCACGAGACGATTTGCCGGTCAGGATCAACCCGATACCGGGAGACCCAGTCTCTCTGCGCCACACAGATGACGTCGAACGCCGCCGCATACTGTTGATGCCAACTTGCATGGAGATGGGAGTCGATCGCATACCACACCAACGGCACGTCGAGCGCCTCCAGCCCTAACAGCTTCGGCGGCCCACTATCGTCCCCCACCACAACCAAGTTGGGAAACCATCGCGCCGGAAACTGCGCCGAAAGACTATGCAGGCTTTCCACGTACGGGCTCAGGACGAAATCGGCCGTGCGATCGAACGCCGCCCATTTGACATCATGGCCGAGCTGCCTGAAGTCCTGCAGAAAGAACGGATTGCCGAGGTGAAGGATGTTCATACACGTGTCAAACGACGCCGCCAGTCCATTTCCTACATCGGTGTATCAGTCTGATAACTTGAAGCAATGGGTCGATCAGACTGGAAACGCGAGGACCGTTTGTCTAGACAGCGGCACGAGCGGCCATCAGCCAAGGACGCTGCCGGGTGGCAAGAGTGCGTGATTTCGTTGGCGAGAGACTAGGGGCGCCTCGAAAAGTGAGGAAACGAACGCAGGTTAGTTGTCCGGATTGGATGTTTCCGGCAGGGCACTGCTGCTCTGGCGGCTCTTCAACCATTCGATCAGTTCAGTCCGGAGCGTGCGATTGAGGCGTTGTTGGGCTTCAAGGGGAAGACGGACAAACTCCACACCGAAATGACGCCCCTTCACCCATTTGATCGTGCCGAGGTCGATGGGGAGTGCCGGCGGCTGATGGTTGAGGAGCACACTCACGCGCACGTCGCTGCCGCAGAGGACTTCTCTATCGCACATGACGGAACAGCCCTTTAGCGACAGGTTGGTTAGCACGCCCTCCCCGACAAAGGGCGCCCCGCCGAAAATGACCGGATAGTTGAGCGGAAACCGGTAGTAGGTTCGAACGTACCGACGAGGTGCCATCAGATCCTCCCTGTGGGCGGATGGTACTCAGGCCGGCCCTGCAACCGATATCCTACCTTGGGAGGGGAAGGGGCAATTACCGACCCGATGACAAGGAGCGAGGGAAGTCAGTGGCCTGAAAACCGACTTTCAGGAGAGCGGTGTGAGCCAGAATAGGATACAGAGCCTGAACACATTCCGGGAGGCTATGCTGTGGGGGGAAGATCTTCCACCCACAGCACCCTTCGCCCATAAACGCCCTTGGCCACAGCGGCGTAGAATTTTCGATCAGCCGTCACGAGGATGCCGTCAATCGCCGCAGCCAACGCCAGGTACAGGCAATCGTACAGACTTCGTTGCGTGTCTACCGCAAACTGATACGCGGCAGGAAACAATCGTGCATCGGCATGCTGCTGAAGCGGAAGTTGCTTCAACTCTCCTCTAATCGTTTCGCCTTCAGCCAGCGTGAGCTCCCCGCGCCGGATTTTCTTCACGATGACGTTGCCCAGTTCCAACGTCACGAATGCCGGCACATGCAGTCGAATCTGTGAGCGACATAACCGAAGTGCCGCCTCCGAGTGGACTTCCGGAATAAACCATTTGATTGCCACGCTGGCATCAACGACGTATCGACTCACCGATCACGATCCTCACGAATAAGCCCCGCGCTGTCACTGAATTTTCGACCGGATTTTTTTAATCGGCTGCGGAACCCTTCTATCCGCAACCAAGCGCCTTCGTAGTCGGGAACCGCTTCCTCCAAAATCGTTTTCACCTCCGACTGCAAAGACCGCCCATGCTCTTTCGCTCGCTTCTTTAACCGTTCGACCACCTGCTCATTGAGCTGTCGTACAAGGACCTGCGCCACCGGGACCTCCTAAATTCAGAGCATTGATAGCAGAACGATAGCAGGCGCGTATCCCATGGTCAATAGGTAGCCGCTTGGACGACAATAGAGCATTCTTCGTCGAGTACACCTCTGCCTCTTCCTTGTTTTGCCGGCGAGGAGTAGGCTGCGGCGGAAAATGGAACTGCGACCCCCGAGGTTCTATCGAGAAAGAAAGGGCTGTATGCGGAAGTATCGACAGGTTGTGATCTGGATGGCCGGGGCCTTGCTGCTGCAGGGATGCGTCGGTTTAGGGGCCTGGACGCTGGGGAGTCGTACTGAATCCAGCGACCATCCCAAAATTGATCGGACGAGAGGTGTGATCGACGTGCGCAACGGCGAACCAGAACGGACACTCAAGACTGCAGCCGAGCTCCGCGCACAGTGGGGCGAGCCAGATCGGGTGGAGTCGCTTGAAGGCGGCAAGGAAGAATGGATCTACAAGACCGACGGCTTGCGATGGTCTGGACTCGTTCTCTATGTCGTCATTGTTCCCCTCCCCGCTATGCTTCCAGTCGGTTCACAATACGTGTCGTTCCTGATGAATGAAGGCCGGATCGAGAAGGCCACGCGCGCGAGCTGGGCGTTCAAGGCCGGTGCCTACTGCGGCTTCTTCGGGATGATGTACGGAGGATTGGGCTGCGGAACGGGCACGTTTGAAGAGCGGCAGAGTGTCGCGACCCACTAAGCAGTTTCCACAAAAAGGCCGGGCTGCGGCTTTCCGCAGCCCGGTTTCCACTTCACTAATTCTGTCACCCACGCATCAATGAGCGCCGGATTTTTCCGGATGCACATCGATGATGTGACCGGCTTCGTTCAGCTCCGCCCGTACCCGCGCGCCATCCTTGATGGAGGCTGAGAGCACCTGTTTCTCCAGCGGAAACTTCTGCTCCCCCTTCGCGGTCTTTAATGTCATCTCATTTTGCATTGTGCCGATTGACACAACTTCACCGGTGACAAACCGATGTTTGCCTTCCGTGCCCTTGGGATGCACTTCCAGCACCATGTTGTTTTCATCAATGACCACGGTGACTTCGTCGCCAGCTCTGGGCAATTCATGACCATGACGCTCGGCACGGTTCTCATTGAGCTGATACGTTGCGCCGTTGGGAACCTTCACCGCAAGCGCGCCGCCCTTCTCCACCACCACCCCTTGCAGCTCCTGGTGGTGACTATTGCGAGAGCCTTTGTGGGAGCCTTCGCCGGCCCTTCCAACCTGACTCGTCACTCCAACCACAGCCAATACCACGCACACATATGTGAACAATTTTGACATGTCCCACCCTCCGTTAGCGAGTCGTCTGTAAACTCTCCCTACGACATACTCAGTAGAGTGGAGAATAGCGGTTTTCCGCGTAGTGAAGGACTAGGAGAAGCCCTGGCAAAAACTCAGAGGAAAGAAGAGTCTGATGAGTGCGGTCTTCTGCTATGGAGCGGTATCTGGACGGACTGCCGTTGATCCTGGTCGATCAAGGCCGGCCGTTGAAGGAACTCATGCACCGGGCGCGCGTGGATGAACGGGATATCCTCGCGGCTGCGCGGGAAAAGCATGGTTTGGAGCGGATGGACCAAATCAAGTATGCGATCCTTGAAACGAACGGCATGATTTCCATCGTACCGAAGACGGGATAGCCGAGGTGAACCCTCCGTTCAAGCGACAATGAACGGCGGGGAAAGCCTGGGGCCATGGCTAGAATCCGAGTTCTTTTTCGAGATCCGCTTTCTTTTTGTCGAATTGCTTCTGCTCCGCCTGACTCTGCTCCGCGAAGGCCCCCTTCACTTTCTCACCGGACTTTTCCAACGCACGGCTGGACGCTTCCATCTTCTTCTTCATCTGCGCGACTTTGTCTTTTGACTTGGGCGACCCGGCGAACTCGAAGTACATCAGGGCATTCGCCTGGGTGAACGTCGAATCGGAACGCGCCGTGATCGTATCGCCCCGCTGCTCGGCCCGCTCCCGCGCCGCCTTGTCGCCGGCCGACAAGAACTTCATCCACCCGGCTGCGGTTCTGAGCTTCTCAAGAGACATGGTGGTGGCCGCAGCCACTTCGATCGCACTGCCGGAAAGCCCCTTTGCAGCCTGCTCTTCCACTTTCATCAGGCGATCGGCCGTGGAGGACGCTATCTTCTGCAAGTCCTGACGATAGGCCTGCGGCGAGACATAGGGCTGACGCGCTCCTGTTTTCGGATCCGGCACCACCCAACGACCTTCATCCACACCCCAGGCCGTCGTGAAGAGCGCGAGATCGTCCGGTTTCGCCTGCAGCGCTTTCATCATCACACGATTCGCATCGGCATAATCCCCGATGGTCTCGAAATAGCGAAACGCCGAGGTCTGCCCATCGCTCCGCACCGGATCGGCAGAATACAAAAGGCCCTTCGCCTCAGCCGCCTTGGCCAAATCCCGGCCCAGTTTCGGCACACCGGTTTTGGCGCGGGACAAGGCGGTCTTGTCGTAACGATCGAGACACTCGTTGCCGAGGATGAATCGATAGGCCATGAACAGCTCGGCCGGCCGCCCGGCCTGTTCGGCCTTCGTCAGAGCAGCGACCGCCGCCTTGGCGCTCTTCTCCTCCTCATCTCCCGAACAGGGATCGTCGGCGCGAACCGGGGACACCGTCACGGCAAGCATCAGCAGGCCACAGCCCAGGATTCTGACCGTACGCATCGCGCACCTCCCCTATCGGCCGAAGAGACCTTTGAGCATTTTGTTCACTTCGGCAGCAGGCGTCTCGCTCTCCTGGCTCTTGCTCCCGCTGTTGCTCCTGGACGAGCGTTTCTCCTTCGCCCGCTCCTGCCCGGCGTTCTTCATCATCTCTTCCATGTTCGGCATGCCGCCCTGCCCCATCATGGCGCCCATATCGTTTTTTGTCGCACCGGCGGGGACTTCGAACAGCGCAGGGTTCTGCTTCTCGATTTTCACATTCGTCAACTCGCTGGCCATGCGCATCTTCTTGTCACCCTCCTTCGACAGCAGATCCATTTTCACCGTGACACCCTCTTTGGTGGTCCAAAAGAAACCGCCGAACTTCGACCCGTCCGGCTTGGTTGCGATGATTTTTGTTTTCGTGGTCTTCAAACCGTTGATGGTCTCTTCGCCGACCTCGGTCTGCTCCTGAATATCGAAGCCACCCATGTCGGGCGCGTTCGATTGATCCAGCGGCATCTCCATATACATATCGCCCATCACCTGCCAGACGACCTTCTTGTCCTTGCGGATGATGGTCACGCTGCCGTCCGCCCCGCCCATTTCCATTCGCTGCTTCGTGGGCGTGTGATAGACGCGGGACTTCATCGTCATACCACCCTCGGTTTCCATCGTGCTGTCCGCCGAATACTCCACCGTCGGCTCCGGCGGCGGCGCAGCCGCGACCGTCAGAGGCACAAGGACCAACGAGATCAACATTGCGACAGATCGACACAGCGTCATGGCCTAACCTCCTGGTGAACCGGGTGATTGTCTGGCGGGGCAGAGGCTAGCGGGGATTCAGGGGGGAGTCAATATGGGGGGCAGGGTCAGTCGAAGCTTACCATTTACGCCCGCCAATACGTTGAAATGCCCTGCACTACATTCCTACATCACTCGCATCAATCATCTGACAGGATTCGCAGACATATCCACAATCGGATAGACCAGATGCGAGAAGTAGGTCGGCAATTTCTCCAACATTAGAAGAGCACTACCCTGCCTTCGGCATCCGTTTGTAGCTGATCCATCCCCCGCTGCGCACGCCTAGATACATAAGTCCAGCCGTCAATCGCCACACACCACGAGCACGCATGCCCCAGTAAAAAACTCGATCCACAGTTTCGCGTGGTAGACTGCGTGCGAACTCGTCTGCAGGATCCCTGTAAAGGTAATCATGCAAAATCGCAGCGTAAATCGTGTTATTGAGGGGAGAAATGAGTGAATGCAAAATCCGCGGGATGCTGGCAAAGTCCGTAGTAGCAAGTTTCGGAATGATGAGTTTGTGCTCCACACCGTCAATCACGATGGGCACATGCCAATCAAACACCATCACGAAATGGCCTCGGACGCAAGCAGGGATTTGATATGTATCTCCAGTTGGAAGACTGATGACTCGTTGGTCATCAGTGGCGTTCTTCGACGGAGCGTTGACCCGAGCGACAACCGGTGGCGTCCGAGAAAATCGAATTCCTACATGCCTTGGCTCGATCAAATATGCGCTTAGGAAAAGGAGGCTAAACACTCCCCAGAACTCAATGCTTGTGCCCATTTATTGGCTTCCCCCGCAGCTGCATGATAGTAACGGCGCTTCGATGGCCATGAGGTCCGCCGAGACAAACTGGCAAAAGTCTGCCATGAACTCATCCCTACCAAGCGCAAGTTGCAACAGTCACGCTGTAGACAGGCAAGCCCTTCCTTGCCATAGAGGGCGCTGGGGCACAATGGTCGTAGCGCTATATCCAGGAATGCGTAGGGTCAGGGACGAATGTAACTCCACTTGCCACACCGGTTTCAATTTCCACAGCTCCACCAGGAGGCGCAGCTTGCTCGCGGTGTAGGACCAGAATTCTAACCAGCCAGCCGCCAGGAATTCTCGCACGATCCGTGCGCAGCATTGACACTAGACCAGGGGCTGGACCTGTCGCTTGTTGCTGCTGATCGATTGTTTGCCAAAACAAACTATCCATTGCGCCTCCTCTCGTAGCAATCAGGCATTCTTCAACACTACCCCAAGCAAAACTCAAAATACTCATCAATGGGGCTGAGCGAAATGGAGGTTAATCTATTCATGTCTCAGTGTTAACAATAGACCTACCTGAGACAAATACCTATCGGTCCAGCCTTGCCATCAACAAAACGGGTCACCGGAATGAGGGCATCTTGCATTTGGCTTTCGATGACTTGTCGATATCGATTATGTCTAGTGACAATATCACCCATCGGCCGAACGCTATCTGAGCCAAAGAACCAGCGGAGTTGCGTGGCGTAGTAACTTCCCAAATCTCTATATGCTCCAAACAGAAACGGCGATGAGTCTGCTGTGATTGCTGCAGTCCCGTTTTGAGGAACGTACGGGCATAGGTCCTCGTCGTCGAACCCTCCCTTGTTGAACGCATTGATCATCATAAAACTGATCAACTCGCAACTCACATCATTTTCAAGGGGCCAGGACTCAGGTCGACTAGCCACTCCCACAATATGGCGAGAATGACTATCTCCAGCCAGAAACTGATGACAATGTCCCACAACCGCAGCTTTGCACGAGGCTGTGTTCGTGCCGCTTCGGCAGTCTCGTCCCACAGCTTCCAACTTACGTCCAAGCGCGTCATGACTTTGCGCACTAGGTAGGGCGGGCTTGATGAGATAAAGTCTTTGAAAGTGAGGGCGTTCCGCGTTGAGTGCGCCAGAACAGATCACATCCCGTGGGTTGGATGTAATGCATCCCAGTACGATTGGGTGATCCCATCTAAAAATATCGTATCCCAACTCCAAGTCCTGATTACAGACCTGGTCAAGGTTGGCTAAGCCTGGGAAATAGACGTACAAAGGTTCAGGCCCTTGATCTCTTAATAGACCGTACTTTAGTCGGCAGAGATCAGCCATTGATCCACTCCGATCCGCAGAATGATCTGAAACGATAACGTCCTCCAACTTGCGCTGAACAAGCGCATACACTCCCAGGTTTTCCGACTGCCCACCATCGGAAAGGCGGATATTCACAAAATCGTCCGCGGAATCTCCAGCTCGCCCATGGAGAAGATACAGTGGAAAAGGCAGAAGCTTGTGGAAGATGTTTTCAGCCAGAGAAATATGAGGGTTTGGAACACTTCTCCCCCAATCAAGCGTAGTCAGCTTCAAAGCAGGGTTAGCAATCGCAAGCCATTTCTTAAGAACCTTTTGCTGAGAGTCGAGAAATGCGGCGGAAGAAGTTACGGCCTGCCACGGACGCAAATCGTCCAATTGATTCGTCGAGTATCTGAAGAGACCAGATCCAGATCCGTATGGAGAAAATTCAAAAGCTGTAAGTTGAAAGCGTTTCTGCTCTGGAGTGCCATCAAAATATAACCAACTTCGATTTTCGCCTGCCGTGGCATTGATGACCCACAGTGGCACGGCACCTTTTTCATATTGTTGCCGCAGCAGGCTAAACGTGAGGTCATTGCGGACCCAGGCTTCGTCCCCCAGCGGACGGGTATCTTCGCTGCAGGCAACAGAAAGCTTGTTGCAATTATGTGGTGTGGCTCCAAACGTTCGAACTATTCCTGCCTCATAACGCCGTCGAGAGGGAGAAAGTGGAATTTCCCAGTCGAAAACAAGGTTCGGCACCACATTGATCGCCATGGCCCCTAGGGTCAACGCACTAAGTCCTGCGTAATCCAAATAGACCTGTAACTTCTTTCTGGTCGTCTCGTTATAACGGAATGGTGCGTTCGACCCGAAAAGGTCCTGGTACCCACGCAGATGATTCTGGTAGCGAACTGGATCACTGTGAAATCTGGAGTTGGAATTCACGTCATAGTTGGTAGCGGATCGAGGGCAACCCGACCAAATTGGATTTGTAGAACTGTAACTCTCCCTGCTTCCTACTGAGCTGATATTTGCAGAGTCAGCGTAATACTCCACATACTTGATAGGGAGGCAGTCCTGGAAGAATTTACTGGCCAGGAACCCTGAAGAAAGAGGCACGCTTGCCGTTTGTGGATTACCCTCCGGATTCAGCAACCGCGAAAAATACCAGAGCGCACCATACCCGCCTCCAGAAACGGTTGAAATCACATCGACACGCTCCATAACTCCGGTTTCTGTCAATCCCTGAAGAACACCGATGGAAAAATTTGCAGCCTTGGTGCCTCCTCCAGCCAATGCCAAGCCAACTGTAGGGGGAATTCCGTTATTGCCGCGGATCCGTGCTTCAACACCCTGCGCGAAATAGGAGTTGCTATCTATTGCCCCAGGCAGTGGCTGTGTTGTACATCCCGCGAATAGCAGCATGATACCTACCAACATAACGCTCATACTCTGCTTCCATATTTTCAAGAGACCAAACAAATCTTCACGCCTAGATGACGAAGGTTTGTTGAAGTTGCTGCCGGTAAGGATTCCTTCTAATTTTGGACAATTCACCAGCTTCCTCTCGTTCGCACAGCTGTTGGTTCGGGCACATCTGGAGATATGCGGGCTGGACCTGTAACCCTGCCCTATGGCGTAGGATCAGGGAAAAACCTCTTTTTGATGGTGTCGAGAATGCCGATAGTACGACGAATGGCGAAGCCAAAGATGAAAGCCACGCCGATGTTCATCGTGATCGAGGATTGGCTGGGGACAAACTCTGCCATCCCGCTCAAGGTGAACAGAAAAAAGATCACGGGGACGACGACCGGGGCCATGAGCAACTCGGCCCAAAACATTGGCCCCTCCTCAGAACGGAACACACCTTGCCCAAGAAGACCGGCGATATAGAAGAGCAGGCCGACCAGGCAACCCATGCTCGCCCACAGCGAGAGTTCAAGCCAGCGCCAGGGATGACTGGTCCAAAAATATGACGTACTGAGGCTTTCGAGGTCTGCGTGGAGATGTTTTAAGAAAGCTTGGTATGTGACAAAGAGGCTGCTGTCTTTCGCTTCAGACTCTGCCGAGAACATGCCCATCAACCGCATGGTTTCATAGGGCAGCGCGATACCATACAGCACGTGCTTCGCAGACACCCACTGATCTTGAATGGCCTTCCACTCAACGGCGAGTTCCTGTTCTAGCGATGCAGCAGGCGCGCCCGAGAGTTTCCTATTCTGCCGATCCTTCAACGCGGCAAGCTTCAGCTCAATCAATCGTGCCTGATTCAGAGTCTCAACGATTTTTACAGACGGAAGGCCCGCCCCTACCTGAGAACTGCCTGCCTGTCGATGCACACACAGATAGCCTGAGACGACCAGAAGGAACAGTATGGAGAACAGCGCAAAATACCGCCTTCCACTGACAAGCGAGGCGGCATTTAGGGAACGCAGTTCATCATGGATGGCAGAGACCTTCTCCCAGACCGCTCGTCGGTCGGCTTCAGGTTTCGCATCCCAACCAACGCGGTCTAGCGCACCATCCTTCATTGGAAGCTCCGCAACGGCCTGTCCAACCTTGGCACTTTTCAACTCGGTCATAGACCGCTTGATCCGCTCCAGTCGAACAGTATGGGTGGACGTGGGGTCGAGCTGCGCGAGCATCACATCAATCTTGCCAAGGATCTGCCCCACCGCTTGGCCGTCTGGTGTATAGGGCAACGGTGCGGTGCCGCAGCTTAGAACCATTGTCAACCACCTTTCGACCGTTGTGACGCTACTCATTGCTTTGTGACCGTCGAACTGAGCAGATCGACCAACTGGCTATGGTCATCGATGAGTGCAGCCCATTTCTCGATGACAGTTTTTCGGTGAGCGGCCAGGTCCTTCTGTGCGTTCGCAAGCGCGGTCCCGGCAGTCTTTTCCTCCTCAGCCAGGATCTGTGTGTTTAACGTCGAATCTTGTTTGGCTTTTTCAAGCGAGGCTTTGACTTCATCGCTGGCTTCTTTTGCTATTTTGACTTTATCGATTAGCTCTTTGTCTTTGTTCAGGTCAGTTCGTACATGTGTGGATTTCAGTTGTCCGTCGATACGGGCGCGGAGATGATTCAATGACAAGGCACCGCCAGACGGTGTGGCCTGCAGGGGTTTATCAGGGTCAGTTTGACGGGCAATGGCAAGGAGCTCATCCGCAGCCTTCTTGAACCCGGCATCGGCGCCGCCGCTGGCAATCTCACCGGCGATTTCGACGACACCTTCGAGAGCTGATTTTGTAACCTTGGTATAGGCATCCAGCAATTCAGTGGGGTCATTGTCGAAACTCTTGAGATTCCAGTTGCCAGTTTCATCCTTGATGAATGCCATCTGAGCCTTGCCACGGCCACTGGCATACACCGTGTTGATCTTCGACCAAAAATGATCGGCGTAGAGTCGATCGACGATCTTGATACGCTCTTCGAGATTAGGTGAAAAATTGAAGTGGACATAATCGTAGAGCCGAGGTAAATGGCCGTCCGTCCAGTCAAAGAGGTGCATAAAGTCTGTTGGTTCCGCTTCCCGGAGATGCGCACTCAGTGGAAGTTCCCGTCGATCCCGCCCCTCAGTCCCAAGCTGCTTCAATAGGGAATCGGCCCGAGCTTGAATCTGGTTCCCATACTCCGATGTCGCCGCGATAAAGTAGGCAGTCGCAATGCGTACTACAGGATCAGCAGATTGCCCCGCTGTGCTGGCTGTAGCATAGTAAAATGCCTTTGCCTGCATCGCTGCTGCTATACGGGTGGATTCTAATAGGGCCTGCCGGTAGTCAACCGCTCCGCCGGTGGCGATGGACGACGCTGATTTCCTATTAGGGGAGGAAAGGGGCAGTTCGGATAGCTGCTTGTTCACTGCACTGAGTATTTCCGTCCATTGCACACCAGTAAAATTTTCACCATTTGGAAGTTTAAGATTTGCATATTGAAATATACCTTCCGGTAGGCACTTCTTATGGTCAGACTCGCCTCGCAGGGCGCAGAGTGGTACGGCCAGCCTGAGTTCCAAGCTCGCAGCATCATTGGTAAGGGCTGTAAGCAGGGAGCAATTGAGTTGCTGAGAGATGCTCGCGTTACTCGCTCCACATAAGTCATTCAGAGAGGCCTCCAAACCCACAAGCTTAAGCACTCTACTAATGAACTTGCTTGTGTTGATCAAGCCATTCTGTGCCTCGGTTAGATAGCCGTATAGCTCTCCGAGTTGAATCTCCGGTTCAAGCGACAGCGGGCCCTTGTAGACCTCCACCTCAATGCGCATCGCCGCTGAGTCATTGACTATTCCACAGCCAGGCAGGCTGATGAGAAAAAGGATGGCCGCCATGGCGCATTTGCGAATGACCATTGACAAAAGCATATTCTGGCACTCCGTTACTTGTCGGTGGTTGTGTACGGCTTGCGAAGTGTGTCGAGCAAAGTCTCCAGTTTTGACTGATCGGTAGGCCCGGTTTCACGTTGCAGATCGCCTGTCGCTCTAAGCAAAGCCTTCTGCGCGTCGAAGATTCGTCCACGTTCTTCCAGCATACGTTCCATCGTCTTGAGGTCCGGATCAGCCGCCTCGAATTTTCTGGCAGATAGCTGCTGAAGCGCGCCGATCAGTGGCTTACTGTCGAGGGAGAGGGCGAGAAGGAGGCGATCATTCGGGTCGAGTTCCTTGGCACCTTCCGGCCCAAGGAGATAATATTTTGTCTCCGATGGCCTTCCCGAACAGGAAGCATTCTTTTGGACCTCGCTCCTGCTCTTGGCCGCCTCCAGCTCTTCGAGGCGGCCTTCGATCGTGTTTGAGAGCGCTTGCAGAGTGGCCTCTTCTTTTGTTTTCTGATTTGCCAGAGCATCGTTGGCCTCATTCAACTTTGTCTGCAACTCTGTCGCCTGCCCGCCAGTCTTAAGATCCGACTGTGCAGAAGGTTTATCGCTAGCCTCTGCAGATTCTTTGGGCTTCTCTATCACTACGGCTCGCGGGGGTAGGCTGACCGCCCGCAACGGCTTCAATTGCTCTAGACGGTCCTCGATGATCGACACCACCTTCGCCAACAGAGCTTCCCTGGCTGTCGATTCGAGGAATTTATCATCTCTAATCTCTTGGTAAAGCACCCGCAGGTCGTGGATCTCCCCTCTCGCGATCTGGCGTTTGGCGTCTGCTCGCAGGTCATCCGCAGAAACAGGAAGAAATGAATTGGTCTGTTCGTTGTAACGGATCGCGCTGCCGAAGGGGTCGATCTGACTTTTCTTGAGTACGCCGGACTCGAAGTGCACCTTGCTGTACAAGGCCGCTGCCTGCCCAGTCATACGAAAGCGATACAGGGAATCACTCAGTGGCTTGAACTCGCCTCGGACGCGCTTCATAAATGGCAACGAATCCGCTGAATACTCATCCTTAGGAGTTGTGTCGATCCGGCATCCACTCAACACACGGAAGTAGTACGTGGTGCGGAACCGGACTTGATCATCAATGTGCTGCGGTTCAAGACCCGAGTCCACGCGAAGGGCAGCGGGGACATCCCCCCAGCTTGTGCAACCGGATAGCGCTATTGCGGCCAGGCAGATCAGTGGAATGAGGCATAGTTGGTGTGTCATTAGGTTGATCCCTCTGGAAGTATTTGTCTCAGCGTTCCGATGGGCAGCTACGTCTAACCATTTTGGGCAAGGCATCAAAACGAATCCCCCCTCATCTCAGGCGGCTGGTTGTAGACGAACTACTACGCAGTAGCAATACGGCCAAATGGCCCTATTAGTGCTGAAATGGAACCATTTTTACGGAGAATATTAAGGAACTACCGCACCCTAGTATCTCTACTAGCGGCAAGCATCACTACGTATTAGGAAGGAAGAAATTGAAACATATTGTCCAACCGTGAGACTGCACACCCAAATTCACACGCCATACCCCGCCAGCAACAAAGGTGACTCGACCGGAGCGACACACTCCGCATCCCGTCCACTCACTCCAACCGCATCCAAACAGATACTCCCCTTCTCAAGTTGCCGATCTCGCTCGGGTCCGACCGTCATATCCCTGTAATTTTCGTCATGCGAACCACTCAGCAGTGCCAATTCCCGCCGGCTGCCCCGGTAAACCACCAGGGTAGAAAGATGCCGTTCCTAGGGTCATGGCGAGCCACATTCCCGCGCTAACTGTATGAAAATATGTTCATGGTAGGATGAATCATGAGCCCTGAATTCCCTGTTGAGCATTCCGCCGAAGAAACCTTCGTGACACAGAGGGCAGAAGCCCTGAACTGGCACTAAGTTTGCTCACTTATTCGAGTAGCGAGTATCAAAAGGGCGAATCACCCAAGGAGGACACCATGCGAGAACGCACCCTCACCTATGACGAGACGAAGGCCGCCGAAGCGGCATTCAAAGGCGAGCCCTTCAATCCAGCTTGGTCTGCCGCTGCTGCCACCGTGTATGCTGGAATTACGGAAGCCATAGAGAAGCGACTGATGACTGGGGCTGTTGAGTCTGAAGTAGCTGAAGAATGCCTTGCCGGGCGATAAGACCGGCAATTTCCGAGAATTAAGATGCACCGGCTGAGGCGATCATGATTTGGACACGCCGATGAGATAGCAAGAAGACCTGCCGGCTGTCCGGCAGCCTAGAAGCGGAACATGCCATGATTGGTGAGAGTGGAAATCGGTTAGTTGGTTGGTCTTTGCTTCTCGCCCGGTATAGGCGTCACGGTTTCTTCGCCACCACCTTGCCGTTCTCCCACACATAGACGGGTGTGCCGTACATGCGAGCGGTCTTCCTGGCAACCTTGGCGGCCCGGCGCAGCGCGGCGCCGACCTGTTCAGCACCAACACTCGGCTTCACTTTCCTTCGAGTTATTTTCACGGCCCCTCCTTCTGGAGTCTCGGCACTGGTTCTGAATTATCGTAGAGGTACCACTTGTCTGCCAGATCCTGATACAGCAACTGAAAATTCTTCAAACTCCGACGAAATCGACGCAGGACATCGGCTCTGGGTACATCATGCCCTCCCTGACGCACCCGCACGGCGATCCGCTGGAGAGCCAGCGCGACAGAAGGCAGGGAGAGGAACACGATTTCAATCCGATAGCCATCAGTCTTCCACTGTTTTAATAGTTTGAGGTAGGTCCGTCCGCTCAAGGTTGTCTCAAAAGCAAAGTCTGCCCGAGCACCAGCCAATCGATTCAACTCCATCAGCAACAGGCGTCCTCCCTGCCGGGTTGCCAGTTCCGGCTTGAGTGGCGACAACCCGCTCGCAATGAGATCGGCATTCACGAAATGGATGACTCCGCCCTCACGCGGAAGAAACTCCCGAGCGAATGTGGTTTTCCCAGCGCCGTTCGGCCCGGCAATCACAATACATCGAGGAGTGCGGCTCGATCGACCTCGTACGCGTGGCATCGGCGCATTGTCTCTTTTTTTCATGCATGTGACAAGCCGGCAACTGCACGTCACACATCTGCTTTCTCGATTTTGGCCACACCAACCTTCTTCCCAAACCAGGCACTCCCCCCTGCCAAGACACACATCACTCCGCCGATCCCGATGATGCTGGCGACAGAGCCGAACGACTCCGCTACCCAGCCGAACGCACTCATGCCGAGCATGGATGTCGCGGTGGCACTCGCCGTGTAGACCGCCATGACGCGGCCGACCATTCCCGCCGGAGCCACTTCCTGAATGATGCCCCAGGCGATGGGGGTCCACGCGCCGAAGCCGATGCCGATGCAACCCACGAGTACAGCAGCCAGGCGCAAATCATCCGTCCACGTCAGGCCCAACAAGGCCAACCCCGCGAGTGCGCAGGAGAGAGTGATTACCGAGAGCCGCTGCGAAAGGTCCCACCCGCTCATCAGGATCAGCCCGACCGAAGAGAGCAGCAACCCCACCCCAAGCCAGGACCAGAGATACCCGACCTCCACCGGCCCGAGCCCGAGCAGGTGGCGCCCAAAGACAGGGAACAGTGTCGTGAACGCGCCGCTGCCGAACGTATAGATCGACGCGAGGACAATCAGAATCAGCACGGTGCGGTGGGTGAGAAACGCATAGCGGATGCCTTCGAGCAGGTTTCGGATGAACGGTCTCCATCCCTCTCCATCGACCGTTGTAGGCTCCGTCACTCGCAGCCGGATCGGCAGCAGGCATGCGGCTGACGCGAAATAGGTCATGGCGTTCAGGCAGAGCACGTCCTGAGAACCGGCGAACGCAATACCAAGTCCGCTGACCGCCGGCCCGATGATGATCCCGAGACTGGTCGTACTTTGGAGCAGCGCATTCGCCGCCGTGAATTGAGGGCGAGCGACCATGAAGGGAACGGCCGATGACAGCGTGGGCACAAATACCGCCGTGGCGACGCCATACAGAAAGGTAAGAAGGTAGAGCGACCCGACGGTAAAATGTTCCACCGAGACCAGGCAGGGGATGAGTCCGATGAGGACGCCTCTGGCGATATCGCTTCCGATGAGGATGGTTTTCTTGGGGAAGCGATCGACGATTACGCCGATGAACGGGCCAAACAGAATCGGCGGGAGCGTCTGGAGAAGCCCGATGACGGTCGTCTTGAGCGGTGAGCCCGTCACCGCATAGACGAACCAGAGCAAGGCCAGCTTGCTGATACCTTCGGCAACTTGGGACAGCACCTGACTCCACCACATCAGACTGAAGTCGCGTGTGAGCAGCCACCGATGGGCTTGGGCCATACCGCCAGTATAAACGTTTACCGCAGGAGTGGAATCAGTAGGAATGGGTGGCGCTGAGAAATGTCTCGCGCATGGTCCTTCCGCTCACGAGGGCTCGCTTGCCACATATCATCGCGTTCGTTCCATGCAGACAGTTAGGTGTTCGCCATCTGTGAGGATCATCATGCCTGCGCGACAAGAACGGGACGGGCTCTGCGAACACATGACACCGCCACTGCTGCAGTGAGCAGGAGCACAAGCCCCAGCCCCACCAGGCTGGCAGCGGGACCGATCGCGTCGGCCACCCACCCGAATCCCGTCATCCCCGCCATGGCGGAGGCCATGGAGCCCACACTAAACGTCGTGAGCACGCGGCCGATCAAATGTTCCGGTGTCACTTCCTGAAGCACCGCCCATACGATGGGATTGAGCACCGCCGTACTGCCGCCCACGATGATGACGATCGCCGCCGCGACCAGAGGCGTCTCCAGCAGGCTCAAACTACAGACCGCAAGACCGCCGATGGTCATGCCGCTGACGACGATACGTAAGCGCCCCTGCATGTCACTCTGTTTTTTCCACGCCAGCCAGGTCGAGGCCGCCAACATCCCCACACCCAGCGCGGACCACAACCAGCCCAGTTGCACGGGCCCGACTTGGAGAAACTCTTTGGCATAGACCGGCAAGATGAAGACGAAGGCGCTCACACCCAGATTGTAGAGCGATGAAATGATCACCAGGGTCAATACCATGGGTTGCTGCCCGAACACGAAACGAAATCCGACCTTGAGCTCGTCCCACACGGAGGAGGAAGCATCCCTCGCTGCAACATGAGGAATGCTGAAGCGAATCGGCATCAGGCACAGGGCCGAAAGAAGGAAGGTGGCGGAGTTGACGAACAACACATTCTCCGCGTTGATGAGTGCAATCATCACGCCGCTGATCGCCGGCCCGAGCAACATGCCGATATTGTTCGTGCCTTGAATGAGCGCATTCGCCGACATCAGCTCCGAAGGTCGAACCAATAACGGCACGGCCGACACCAGCGCGGGACCGAATACGGTGGAGACCACCGACGTGAGAAAAATCAGTCCATAGAGTCCCTCGATCGACAGCATGTCCATGGCATATAGCGCCGGGATGAGAACGGTGAGCACTGCGCGAAGCAGATCGACCCAGATCATGACGGCTTTTTTCGGCAGCCGGTCCAGGTATACGCCGATCAGCGGACCGAACAAGAGCGGGGGGATGGTCTGGAGAAGTCCGACCATGGTCATCTTCATGACCGAGCCGGTCAGTTCATAGACGAACCAGAGCAGCGCAACCTTGTTTAAGCCCTCTCCGATCTGAGAGGTGGTCTGCCCCCACCACAGCAGCCCGAAATCTCTGGTTTGAATGAGACGCCACCCGCGGCTTGGAATCGAGACTGAACCATCCTCTGACATGATCGGGTTCCTCCTGGACTGACCGACGCACTGTGGTCGCAGGCACACCTCTGCTACCTCTCGTACCTACGGCCAAGTCGTCCTGAACCATGCTACTCATTTCTGCCAGCCGGGGAGGCTAGGAAAAGCCCTGGAGGCAGATCGACAAATGCCTGGGAGGCATAACGGTTTTGTCCAGTGAGCTGGCCTCGGGGCATCGTTCTAACTGTGCGTATCCAACGAGGGCCTTCATAGGCCGCGCGTTCCGCGAGCAAGAGGACGACCAGGCCGCGCTCCTCCCCCTCAAGCCTTCCCCTCCTCCCTCCGATACAGGAACAGGAAACCCTTTTCTTTATTTCCCGGGAGGTCGCATGTCCAACATCATCGAACAAATCGACAAGGCAATCGGTGCGCATGGCGCGTGGAAGGTGAAACTGCGGCAGAACATCGACGGCACGCTGGCACTGGTCCCGGCAGAAGTCGGTGTGGACAACCGCTGCGAATTCGGCAAGTGGCTGTATAGTCTGGCCGGTACCCCCGCCGCCACAGACCCCTATTACAAAGAGATCCTCGAACTGCACAAGGCCTTCCACAAGGTCGCGGCGACGGTCGTCACCAAGGTGCAATCGGGGGATAAGACCGGCGCGGAAGCGTCGATCGGCTTTAAGGGTGACTACACGGCGGCCTCCTCCAAGTTAACGGCCAAGATGATGGAGTGGAAAAAAACAGCCCCGAAGGCAGCCTGATCGAGCAAGGCCATGCTCTGGAGAAATTCCCTAGACGCCAGGGAGTTTCTCCAGCCTCCGCGCCCGACGACAAGGCCACCGACTCCCCTTCAGACCAGATCGCGCCTGACTAAGCCATTGTTTTCTCACACACTTTCTGGAATGACTACGCAGAAAGCTCCTCCGGCACGGTCCCTGCTCTACGCTGCGTAAAGAATCACTTGATCTATACACGATGCCCTCATCCATCCTGCTCATCGACGATAGCCCCGGCGAATGTGAACTCTTTCGCCAGGCCCTGACGCAGTCGGGATACAAGGGACGCTTGGAGATCAGCGATGGCAGCCGTGCGGCAATGACCTATCTCAACGATCACGTACCCAGCGATGAACCGGGCTTGATCCTGCTCGACCTCAAATTACAGGGAGAACGCGGCGTGGATGTGCTGAAACAGTTGAAGCAGGATGCGCGGCTTGCGCCGATCCCAGTGGTGATTCTCACCAGCTCCGATGACGCCGCGGACGTGCAAGCCTGCTACCAGGCCGGAGCCAACGGCTATGTGGTCAAGCCGGGACAATTCGACGATCTGGTGAGCCTCTCCCTGCACCTCTGGAAATTCTGGCTGGAACACAACTGTACCAGACGGATGGCCACCCCATGCTGACGCGCGCCGCCCTTAAAAATCCTTACGCCGTCTTTGCGATCTGCATGATTGCGCTGATCCTGGGCGCCGTGTCCTATCAGAAAATGCGCGTGGACATCTTTCCCGAGATCAAGCTGCCGTCGATTCTTGTCACCACCTTCTATCGCGGCCTGAGCCCCAGCGCAATGGAAGGGGCGATCACGCTCAAGATGGAGCAACGCTTCGTCGAGGCGAGTTACGTCGAACACATCGAATCTCAATCGCTCTCGGGGATGAGTTACATCAAGGTCTTTTTTCAGCCTGACTATGGGATCGATGCGGCCCAGTCGGAACTGACCAGCCTGGCCTACAGCATCATTCGCCTGCTGCCGCCCGGCGTCTATCCGCCCTCCGTCTATAAGTTCGGCGTATCCAGTCTGCCGGTGGGCTACCTCTCCATCTCCAGCGACACGCTCGGCCCCAAAGAAATTCGTGACCTCGCTTACTTCAACGTACGCAACCAGATCGCCACCATCCCCGGCATCTCCTTCGGCCCGCCGTTGGGCGGCAAGGTCCGGCAGATCACGGTCTTTCTCGACCAGCAACGGCTGCTCGCACGCGGCGTGTCTCCGTCTGAGGTCGTGAACGCGCTGAATGCCCAGAGCGCCATCATCCCGGCCGGCAACATCAAGATCGGCGACCTCGATTATTACGTCTATTCGAACAGTCTCGTGGACGTGGTGGACAAAATCAACGACATTCCCATCAAGATCGTGAACGGCACGCCCGTGCTGATTCGTGACATCGGCACCGCCGCCGACAGCGCCGCGGTACAGACCTCGATCGTGCGGGTAAACGGGCGTGAAGCGACCTACCTTCCGATCACCAGGCAGGAAGGCGCCAACACGCTGGAAGTGACCGACGGCATTCGCGCAAAACTCTCGAATCTCACAGAGATTCCGTCCGGGACGACCATCAAGTTTATCTACGACCAGTCGCTGTACATCCGCCAGGCCATCGCCAACTTGCAGAAGGAAGGCCTGCTCGGCGCCGGTCTCGCCGGCCTCATGATTTTTATTTTCCTGGCAAGCATCAAAGCGGCGCTCGTCGTCGGCCTGGCCATTCCCCTCTCCTTGACCGCCGCGCTGGTGGCCCTCTATCTGACCGGACAAACCGTGAACCTGATGACGTTGGGCGGACTCGCGCTAGTGATCGGCACTCTGCTGGACAACAACATCGTGGTGCAGGAAAACCTGCATCGGCACTTGGAAATGGGCAAGGACGGCCGTTCGGCGGCTGAAGACAGTGCCATGGAGCTGACCCTGCCCATCCTGGTGGCCACGATTTGTATCCTCATCGTGTACCTGCCGATCATGTTTTTTACCGGGATCGTGAAGTATCTCTTCGTCCCGCTGGCCATGACGGTGGCCTTCGCCATGTTGGCCGACTATGTCGTCTCCATGTCGGTAACACCGGTCGTGCTGGCCTGGCTCTATCAAGCCGGGCATGCAAAATCTTCGGAACATGAGTCCTCGGCCGACCAAGGATGGTTTCGCTACGTGCTCGCGATCTACGAGCCACTGCTCACCGCCGGTGTACGTTTCAAACCGGTCGTGATCGGCCTGGCTATGCTCGCCCTGGTCGGCACCGGCGTTTTTCTGCTCCCCAGACTCCACACCGAGTTCTTCCCCAAGGTAGATGCAGGCAATTTCACCATGTCGGTGATGGCGCCGGAGGGATCACGGATCGAAAAGACCACGGCCATCGTGGGTCACATCGAACAACTCGTGCACGATACGATCCCGAAGGACGACCTCGAAGAAGTCATTTCGAACACCGGGCTCTACTACGGCGATGCCGCCCGCTTTGCGCCGAACACCGGGAACCATACGGCCTTCGTGCTGGTAAACCTGGCCACCGGACATCAGGGTCATACGGAAGACTACATCGCTGAGCTCCGGAAGAAGTTTAAGGCGTCGCTGCCAGGCGTCGAGATCGCCTTTCAAACCGGCGGCATCATCAGCGATGTGTTGAACTTCGGCCTCAAAGCCCCGATCGACATCCAGGTCAAGGGGCCGAACCTGGACATCGTCAGGCCGGTGGCGGAGCAGATCCAGCGACGGATTGCGCAGGTACCCAACACGGTCGATGTGCGGATCAAACAGGGAAAGAGTTATCCCGAGCTGCACATCGATGTGGATCGCACGAAGGCCGCGTATTACGGTATCAACCAGAATCGCGTGGTGGTGGATGTCATCACCGGCATCAGCTCCAATCTGGCCCTTTCCCCGAACTACTGGCTGGATCCCAAGACTGCCAACGGCTATTTCCTGTTGGCGCAGTATCCGGAGCAATCGCTCACCACGACGGAAGATCTGCTGAACATTCCCATCATCGGCGCGCGCACCCCTCTGTTACCGACGGCCAGCCTCACGGGCGGCGGCATGCAAGGTTCCACACTGGCGCTGCAAAACACGCCTTTCGCGGGACGACAGATGGAACTGACGAGCGGCTATTACGCCTCGGGAGACGACCGGCGCGGACCGCCGGTGATGCTGCGGGATGTGGCCTCTCTGAAATTCAAAACCGGTCCCGACTCCATCGATCACTATGATCTGTCCCGGTTAATCAACGTGCTGGTGACGCCGGTCGGAAACGATCTCGGCCGCGTGGCAAAGGATATCGAAAAGGTCCTGGCCGAGGTGCCCCTGCCCAAGGACGTCACAGTGCGACTGCGCGGCGAAGTCGCTAACATGCGCGGTGCGATTCAGAACTTCGCACTGGCCCTCCCGCTCGCCGTCGTCTTGATCTATCTCGTAATGGTGGCGTTGTTCCGCTCGTTCATCGATCCCCTCATCATCCTGGTCGCCGTTCCGCTGGGCTGGATCGGTACCGTGTTGACGCTGCATCTCACGAATACGTCGGTGAACGTCGAGTCGATGATCGGAACCCTGATGATGATGGGCATCGTGGTGTCGAACAGCATTCTACTCGTCGACTTTGCCAATCGTATGGTCCGTCATGGAGCCACGGCCGAACATGCCGTGCTCGAAGCGGGACGGCGACGCATTCGCCCGATCCTCATGACGGCCCTTGCCACGATTCTCGGCCTGTTGCCGCTGGCCCTCGGCTTCGGCGAGGGGAATGAAACCATGGTGCCCCTGGCCCGTGCGGTGGTCGGCGGACTGGCGGTCAGCACGATCATGACGTTGCTGGTCGTCCCCATCATGCACTCACTCGTGTTGATTCGCCGGGAACGTCCCCCTGTGTCTTCGACCGCGCCCGCGACTCTGGAGGAAATTCGATGACCGAACAGGTAGCCCCGCCCCAGCCCGTGGCACGCTCCTACCGCACGTTGCTCTGGACTGGGGCAGCCGTGCTTCTGATCATGGCCATCGGCAGCTATCTCTATTGGCAGGGAGACGAACCGGCTTCCCCCTCGGCTCCGGCCCGTCCCACTGTAACGGCCCAACCGGAACCAGCGCCCGGTTCCGCTCCCCCGGAGCCGGACTCCGCACCGGTCGATGTGCAAGTCATCAAGCCCACCCGGCGAGACCTGGTCTATACAGCCAAGCTGCCGGCCAACGTGTCGCCGTTGTATCAAACCACGCTCTACGCCAAAGTCGCCGGTTATCTGAAATGGATCGGCCCCGACAAGGGCGACACCGTGAAGAAGAACGAAGTGGTCGCCGTGATCGACGCGCCGGAGGTAGAAGAGCAGTATCAGCAAGCCGTGTCGGATTACAGAATCAAGAAGCTGACCTACGAACGACTGGCCAAGGTCTGGAAGGAATCGCCGGATGTGATCGCCAAGCAGGACGTGGACGTGGCCGAAGCGACGTTTCAAGGTGCCCGACACCTGATGGAGCAACGGGTCGTCATGCGGGATTACACGAAGGTCCGTGCGCCCTACGACGGCATCGTCACCGCCCGCTTCGCCGATCCCGGCTCGCTCATTCAGATCGCCACGTCCTCGGCCTCCAGCGCGATTCCGCTCTTTACGGTCATGGACCTCAACACGGTTCGTGTCTATGCAAATGTCCCACAGGACGACAGCCCCTGGGTCGTTCCAGGCAAAACCACCGCGACCGTGAAGGTCACGGAGCTGCCCAACCGGTCGTTCAGCGGTGTCGTCACCCGCTCCACCCTGGCGCTTGATCCCGCGACGCGCAGCCTGCTCATAGAGATCGATTTGCCCAACACAGACCATGCGCTCCGGCCCGGTACCTTTGCCGAAGTGACACTCGGCTTGCGGGAAATCCCCCAGGCTCTCGTCGTGCCGCCACAGGCCGTCATCAGCACACCCAAAGGAAAATCGGTCTTCATCGTCGAAGAGGGCAAGGCCAAGTCGGTCGTAGTACAGACCGGCATCAGCGACGGCCGCTGGATCGAAATCACCTCCGGTTTGCAGGGCCACGAAGAAGTGGTCGCGGTCGGAAAACGCCGCCTACTGGACGGCATGCCGGTCGAGGCTGCGCCGTTCAATCTGCCTGACGCCAAACCGTCCCAACAGAAATTCGAGCGTCGCGCTCCCGGTGGCACTCCTCCGCCGCCGACCCCTGCTCCGAATGGAACCTTGCAGAAACAGGGAGAACGTTCATGAGTCGATTATGGTCCCAGCCCCCCCTCAGGACGCTGACCACGCTGGCGGTCACGGCCCTGTTCCTCTCGGCCTCGCAGGCTGCCGAGACGGATCAGCCCTTCACGCTGCCTCACGGTAGTTTTCTGGGCGTCGAGCGCGCCGTCGATATCGCGGTGAAGAACCACCCCATGCTGCTCGAAGGCGCGGCGAACCTGAAGGCCTCGGAGGCCCGCACCGAACAGGCCCGCTCCCTCTACTACCCGCAGGTCTATGCGAACGCCAACACGATAGCGGGCGCCGGAGTGAGCAACCCGCGCTTCATGGTCGGCGGTGGATTACTCCGTGAAAACCAGACCACCTTCACCGGCGGTGTCATCGCCAACCAGCGCATCTACGACTTCGGATACACGAGCAATTTGGTGGAGTCGAACAAGCTGGCCGAACGCGCGCAGGGGCAGGATGTCAGCGCTCGCCGCGCCCTCGTGTTGCTGTATGTGCAACGCGCATATCTGAACAGTCTGAAGCGGAAGCGGCTGGTCCAGATCGCCGAAGAAACCGTCCGGGAGCGCGGGATCATCGCCGGGCAGATCGAGACTCTCTACCGACAACAACTGAAATCGAAGCTCGACTTCGATCTGGCGCATGTGGAACTGGTCAATGCGCAGTCGCTCCTGGTGCGCAGTCGTAACGATTTAAAAGCCAGCTTTGCGGACTTGAACCGGACCATGGGCATCGTCGGAGGCGACGACTACGTCCTCGAAGACATTTCCGTGGAGGTGCGCCCGCAAAAGACGCTGGAAAGCCTGATCAACGAAAGCCTGTCGCATCCGGAAGTGAAACGCGCGAAGGAGCAGACCGCGTCAGCCGATGCGAGACTCACCGCGGCCAAACGCCAGTACCTGCCGACCGTCTCGGCGATCGCCAGCGGCGGAACCTTCGATCCCTTCGACGCCCGCCAGAACCAGCAGACCGGCGGCTGGTGGATGGCCGGCGCGATGGTGTCGATGCCCCTCTTCACCGGATTTCTGATCGAGAATCAAGTCGTGGAGGCGAACGCCAATCGTCAGGCCGCCTCCGCCGCAACCAGCAGTATCGAACAGGCGCTGACGCAACAGGTGACCAACGCCTATCTCGACACCCTGACCTTCGCCCAACAAATTACCCTGGCCGAGGAACAGGTCAAGACGGCGCAAGAAGCGTTGCAGCTTTCGAAACAACGCTACAAACTGGGGTTAGGCACAGTGGTGGAAGTGACGCAATCGGAAGTGGCGGTCACCGCGGCGCAAACCCGGTTGGCAGAAACCCAATTCGACTACAAGATTGCGGAAGTCACGCTAGCCTACACGTCTCAGGGCGACGACACCGGGCGCGCGCTCTTATTGAGTCGCGCCAGCCCCCCTTCACCGGATGCAGTAGGACCGCACCCGGCCAATTAGCAGGTGCTCCGACCGAGGCATGCTCGCCGTTCGTGACGCGTGATGAGTGGTGACTTTTCTTCCCGCTTCACGATGGACGCGTGTTTTGGGCTTCTAGCCAGGATTATTCATGGATACCTTCGCGAGGCGTGTGAGTCCGAGGGCCGCCGGGCGAGAGGATCGGACGACGGAGCGGGCGGTCAGGAATAGTCCGGGCTAGACCGGTTGGCCGGGGAAGACTCTGGCAAGGTCGATCACCAGTTCGTCTTTGGAGTTGGCGAGGAGCCAGTCCCAGATGCTGGTACTCTGAATCACCATGGCCTGGTCGAGATCGAAAAACAGGTCGAAGCCTTTGGAGACGATGGGATTCATGGGGTAGCGGCGATCGTAAATCATGCCGTAGGCCGGAATACCGTACACGGTTTGCCAATTTCCCAAAATAAAGTGCAGTTCAGTCCCCCTCACGTAGAGCCCGCCTGACGTGATGATCCGCTTGACCGACGTCTGCGGCTGACTCAGGTAATAGGTGACCCGCTCATTCTCCCGCGCCAACCGTAACGCTTCGACCAACTGCGGGACCAGAATCGCGATCTCCCCATCCCGAAACATCGGCAACCGGATCGAGTCCCCTGAAATCCAGCGCTGGATCGAAGCCTGGTGCTCCTGGACCGTAAGGCCCATCAGAACGCGACGCACCTGGTCGTGAGAGAACTGGGCCGGATGCGTGAAATGACCAGGCGGCCACTCCGGCAGCACATTGGCATCCAACTCCAAGCGGACAAAATTGACGGGATCTTCGTAGACGGTCCGCGAGGGGACCTGGGGAATGGCGCACCCCGCAGCGGCCAAGGCCGCTGCGGCAAACACAGTCATCCGTGAAACGTGAAACGCGAAACGTCGGCCGACCCGCCCCTCTTTCTTTGAGTTTTCCCTCTTCACGTCGTACGTGTTACTTTTTACGTTTCACGGCCATCACTCGGTAATAGTGACGGTCATTTCGACGCGCTCCAGCGGGTTATCCCGCCCGTCGCGCTTGGAGCCGACCACTTTGTCGACCACGTCCAGTCCGCTTTGCACTTCACCGAAGACCGTATACTGCCAGTCCAGAAAGTTGGCGTCGTTGACGCAGATAAAAAACTGCGAGCCCGCGCTGTCCGGATCGTTGGCGCGCGCCATGGACAGGGTCCCTCGCTTGTGCGGCTTGCTGTTGAACTCCGCCTTCACGTTGTGCCCTGGACCACCCATTCCATGCGACGCGCGGTCCGGATTCTTGCTATTGGGATCGCCGCCCTGAATCATGAACCCGGGGATCACCCGGTGAAACGTCGTGCCGTTGTAGAAGCCCTTCTTCGCCAGATCTACGAAGTTCTTCACATGACCGGGCGCCACGTCGGGAAACAAACGCAGCACGATCTCGCCCCATGGCTCGTTCTTGGATGTGACAGAAATGGTCGCTACCGGTGAACCCGCTTGTGCCGTCATCTCGTATCCTTTCCTACTCAGTTAAACTTGAAGGGCGCAACACTCTCCCCTTCCAATCCCTGGCTGACCGCCGTCCAGGTGAGGCCATCGTCATCGCTGCGAAAGACCCCCGAACTGGTGCCGGCGTAGAAGCCCCCTTTTTCACCTTCGATCAACACTTGCACCGACAGATTGCTGAGCCCCTTGTTCAAGGGAACCCATTGCCGCCCCTTGTCGACGGTCTTGAAGATTCCCCGGCCCGTGGCGACATAGACGCCGCGCTCATTGCTGATCAAACCGCGGATCGAATCGTTCGGCAAGGCCCGGCTGATCGGCGACCAGGTTTTGCCCGCATCGCCGCTGCGGAAGACACCTCCGTCGAACGTGCCGGCATAGACACCCTGTTCCTTATCCACGGCCAACACCCGGATAAAATTTTCGACCAATCCCTCGTGGTCGCGCAGCCCTTGCCGCAACCGCGTCCATCCGGTCGACCGCTCCTTATAACTATGCACGCCCTTCCCGGAGGTGCCTGCGTAGAGGGTCCCATCGTCGGTCCTGGCCAGCGCGTGCACCAGAATCTCATCCAAACCGGTGGACACGACCTTCCATTGATCCTGCGCGGCATTCAACAGATAGACGCCGTCCCCGGTTCCGGCATAAAGCCCCTTGGCATCCATCATCAAGGCTTTGATCTCCAGACGCTTGAGGCCCTTGTTGACCGGCTGCCAGATCTTGCCCCCGTCACGCGACCGGAAGACGCCGCCGCGAAACGTACCCGCGTAGATCGCGCCGTCCTTGCCGGTGGTGAGACAGAGCACGAAGGGATCGGTCAATCCCTGGTTGGCCGACGTCCAGGACCCGCCACGATCGGCGCTGCGAAAAATGCCCATGCCGAAGGAACCGGCATAAATCACTCCTCCGGAGCCGGCCGTGAGGGCCTGAATACTCGTATTGCCGATATCGGCGGAGGCGCCCGGTTCCTGCCCCGGATGCCCCTGCTCCAGATTCAACGGAGCACCGCCCTCGCTCCCGCCCGGGAAAGATGCCGCATGCGCGAACCCCTGCAGACCGCCGAGTGTAAACGCCGTCAACACCAGCATGTGACGCAGCATAGAATGATCATCCTTCCAAAAGTGTGGGCGCCGGATTACCGGACGCGATGACCGGCCGTGCCGATGGGTATATCAGGATCGAGCGGCAAATTCATGTCGGGAGCCGGCCCTGCGGCCCGCCCGAAGATCTTGGCCCCGATGATCCCGATCTCATAGAGTACCATGAGCGGGACGGCCATCAACAACATGGTAAACAGCGTCGCGTCCGGGGTCACGATGGCCGAAATGATCAGCGCCGCCATGATGGCATGTTTGCGATAGTGCGCCAGCACCGCGGCCGAGACGACCCCCACGCGAGACAACAGAGTCAGCACCAGCGGCAGTTCAAAGGCGCAGCCGAAGATCAGGAGAAATTTGACATTGAAGTCGATATAGGTCCCTACACCGAGCGCGGGGGTGATGTCGCGATCCATACCGAAGCTGACGAAGAAGTCGATGACGAGCGGCAGAATGACGAGGTTACAAAAGACCAGGCCGAGCGCAAACAGAAACGCCGCCAGCAGGAACAAGGGAATCGCCCAGCGTTGCTCCTTGGGGAGCAACGCCGGTTCGATAAACTTCCAGCACTGGTAAAACACCATGGGCAGGCTGAGGATGATCCCCGCCAGAAACGACACTTTGATGGACGCAAACAGCGCTTCCGTCGGCCCGTAAAACACCAGTTGATTGGGAAACGGGCGATTGAGCCAGGCGACCATCTCGGAGGAGTAGGCAAACGCCGTGGCGAACGCGACCGCCAAGGTCACCACGATGATCAGCAGCCGCTTCTTGAGCGACTGAATATGGGCGGCCAGTGGTGCGAGCATTGCCTGTCTGAATCAACGACCCGGCCTTCCGCGCCTTCGGCTCTCACACCGGCTCGATGCGAGCAGCGGCGGGATGCGACCGGGACGGAAAGCCGGAGATCTTCGCTAACGCGACGATCGAATGAATTCGGCTATTTTGTCTTTGGTGGCCAGCTTCTCTTTTTGCAACTGCTTCTTCAGCACTTCTTCCGCCGGCGTGAGCACATGCCGCTTTTGTAAATCGGCTAACTCGGCATCGAGGCGGTGGTGAGATTCTTCAAGCGCACGGAATTCTGTATTGGACCGCCGTAACCGTTCAGTGATCGCCGTCTCCGTCTGCATGTCGCACCTCCTGGTTGACTACATACGTTCGTGGATGACTGTCCTGTTGCCCGGCTCCCGGAATCGCCCTACGACCGTTCGCACAAGGGACCTAACTGGAGCGGCGCCATTTCCATCAGCACCGCATCTTCGTCAGGGTTCACATAATACCGCGTCCGCGTGGCGGTCTGACGAAATCCCAACCGATAGTAGAGGGTCAACGCCTCCTGATTCGAGGCCCGCACCTCCAGCATCGCCCGGCTGGCACCACGCTCCAACCCGGCCCGCAATGCCGTACAGACCAGCCGCCTCGCCACACCCTGCCGTCGAAACGGGGCGAGCACAGCCAGGTTCATCAACCGCACTTCCTCGAACACGATCCAATAGCAAAAATACCCGGCAACCACGAAGGCCCCTGACCCGGGGTCAGGACACTTCGCGATAAGGAACTGGGCAAATTGATTACCGGACAACTCGGCTACCAACATTTTGCGCGTCCAGGGGGCAGAGAAGCAAGCCTGTTCGATGGCGAATACCTCGTCGAGAACCTCAGCGGTCGCCGGTTCAATCAGCACCGAATCTGACGCCATATCCGACTCAATTCCCAATGCCATTGCCTACTTCCGCGGCTGCGGATCGGCGTCGGTTCGACCGCGTTTCCCACGGCCCTGCGCTAATTTGCTGGCGACCCGCTGCCGGCGCCGTTCGAGAGCCGACACCCCCTGCTGCTCGTCGAATTTCACTTCCGCTTCCGTGCGCTGAACATAGCAGGGAACCAGCTCCGGTCCCGCAACCTGCCCTGCCCCCAGACGCTGTCGCCCGGCGAGACCGACACTCACGGCTGAAGGGCGTTGTTGCTCCGGCCTGACTTCTCGCACCTGCCCGCCCGCCGCTTCAACGGCCTCCCGGATGTCCTTTTCATAGGCTTGCCAGCCGTCGCCGAACAACGTACAGGCTTTGGCCGCTTGTAACGCCCGGGCCACCGAAGCAGGAGGACCGACCTGCTCGGCGATGTGAGTTCGCAAACCCGTTCCAGGCAACCATTCGTAGGCGGCCCAATACACTTCATTGTGCCGACTCTTCAGGACCGGCACTAATACACCCTTCACATCGCGCAGATTCCAGGCCATCGCTTCCAAGGTCGGCACCGTCACAATGGGAGTGCCCAACACGGCACGAAATCCCAACATCGTGGCAAGCCCCACACGCAGGCCGGTGAACGAGCCGGGGCCAATGGACACGGCCAATGCTTGAAGATCCTTCAACGAAAGTCCGGCCCCGCGCAACAGACGATCGATGGCGCCCATCAACGAGCGCGCGTGCGATCCTTCGGCATCCTGTTCAAGCAGGGCCAGCACCTGATCATCCTGAAGCAGCGCGACACTTTGCCAGGCCGTGGCCGTATCGATTGCCAGCAAATGCCTGACCGGTTTCGCCTTCATACCCGCCCAAGCTCGCTGGGCTTGATCGGTTCGTTCGGCACCAATTCGTGAAACGTCACCTGCAAACTGCCCGATCCCTGTCCGTCGGTCATCCGGATGGCGAAGGGGCGCATGATCCGCTTGTCGGCTGTAGGCGCCTGGCCGTTCACCGCCGATACGGCCTCGACCCCGCCGCCGACCGCGCGATAATCATCGAATTGCATCGTGGCTTCGACGTCACCGGACGGCGACAGGCGCTCTTCCTGCACAACCAGCAAATTCCGACGATCGAACCAGATCCGCCTGGCCACGAACGGAGCCGTGCCATTCAGGCCCGGCGCGGTCACCACATCGAGTCGATACCGGTTGCCGTCCTCCGTCAATCGTACCGACTCGTGAGGCCCGACCACCTGGGTCCCGATGATCCCGCTCATCGCCCAGACGCTCAGTTGGAAAGGGCGCGTCAGTTGGCCGAGTTGATCCGCCTCAGACGGGCGGCCGGTCACCTCACGTCCCATGGTCGGTAACCGAAGCTTGAATTGATCTTCGATCTGCACAAACTCGAAAATTTCGCTACCCACTGCAGAGAATCCGCGCAATCGGATGGCATTGGGACGTTGATAGAACACCGTGCCTTGCACACGCTGGCCGATCGACAGAATGCCGCCGGTGATCTTTGCACTGAAGAGCCCCTTGATCGTACGAACCTCGCCGGCCTGTTCCTGCAGGAGTGCCGTTAACTGCTCAGCCGTCGCCTGCTTGAGCTGGATGGTCTCAGCCGGACCGAAGAGCGCGCAGCCGGAGAGCACCGAGAGACACAACAGAACAACAACCGTACCGAGCGAGGCAGTCTTGCGTGTCACCTCTACCGTTTCACCTTTTGCTTCACGCCAGTACTGCATCCAACGCGTCTCCGACTTCATGAATGCCGATCAACTCAATGCCTTCGACCGGTTCCAGCTTGGCGACGTTTCTCTCCGGCAGGAGACAGCGTTTGAATCCCATTTTGGCGGCTTCGCGAATCCGCAGCTCGGCCTGGCTGATCGCCCGGACTTCACCACCCAGTCCGACTTCGCCCATGACGAGCGTCGTAAAATCGATCGGACTCTCCCGCAAACTCGACGTGACGGCGGCGACAATGCCCAGATCAATGGCCGGTTCGTCGATGTGGATCCCGCCGACCACATTCACATACACGTCCTGCCCTGAGAGGTGCATGCCCAATCGTTTCTCCATCACGGCCAGCAGCAACGACAGCCGATTCGGTTCCACGCCATTGGCCATACGCTTGGGCATGGGATAATTGGTCCCCGAGACCAACGCCTGCAGTTCCACCAGGATCGGCCGCGTCCCTTCCAGGCTGGACACCACCACCGAGCCGGTACTGCGTTGCGGCCGCTCGGCCAGAAACAATTCGGAGGGGTTACTGACTTCCTCCAAGCCGCCATCCTTCATTTCAAAGACGCCGATCTCGTTCGTCGATCCGAAGCGATTTTTTACCGCTCGCAGAATCCTGAAACTGTGGCTCTTATCCCCTTCGAAATACAGTACCGTATCGACAATGTGTTCCAGCAAGCGCGGTCCGGCGATGGCACCTTCCTTCGTGACATGCCCGATGATGAACACCGGCACGTTGCTGCGCTTGGCGAACCACATCAGCTGCCCGGCCACTTCCTGCACCTGGCTGATGCTGCCCGGCGCCGAGGTGAGCTGCTCGGTGTAGACCGTCTGAATCGAATCCACCACCACGGCCGCCGGCTGGATTTCCTGGATGGCCTTTAAGATCTGTTCGAGACTGGTCTCCCCGAGAATCAGCAGATGTTTGCCGTCGATGCCCAGACGTTGCCCCCGCATCTTGATCTGCCGGGGAGACTCCTCGCCGGAGACGTACAGAACCTGCTCACCCGGCGCCGCAAGCAGCGGCAATGCCTGCAAGAGTAACGTGGTCTTGCCGATGCCGGGATCGCCCCCGATCAGCATCACCGAGCCTTGCACCACACCACCGCCCAACACACGGTCGAACTCCCCCATGCCCGTGCTGTGCCTGGGTTCGCCGACGATTTCGATATCGGAGATCGGCGTGGCCACGGCCATGGCTGTTTTGGGCATACCCTGGCGGCCTTTGGGGGCAGCCGGCAATCGCTCTTCCTTGAGCGTGTTCCAGCCTCCACAATCGGGGCAACGCCCAAGCCATCGCAGCGCCTGATGGCCGCAGGCCTGGCAATGAAATGTCGTCTTCGCCTTCATCTCTACTCGCTCCACCTCAAGGTCACAGATCTCAAGGCATCGTAAATGAAACAGCAGAGAAAAAGGAAGGAGTCGATGGGCGCATGAATGGGGAGATCCGCATGAAGTGCTGGTGAAATCCTACGTCTATCAGCGCAGCAATCAATTGGAAGCAGCAAGAGGATGAAAGGGAAGAGCAGGAGGAATACCGGGAAGAAACAGAAGCTCGGCACACAGATCGTTCGGCGTCAGGCTTTCCCGCCCTCAACCGGCAATCCTGACAATTGGAAGAGTGCGATGGCTGTCGCCGCCGCGGCATTGAGAGATTCGACCCCCGGTTTCAACGGGATGGTAAATCGCACGGTGGCGGCGTCCAGAACCGGTTCAGACAGGCCCCGACTCTCGCTGCCGATCGCCAGCACCGTTCGCGCAGGAATACTCCGAATCGCCCGGATGGGCACGCAGCCCTCACTGGTTCCGGCGTCGGCGGCCATGATCACGCAATCCAGGTTCTGCAGTTCTTCGAGGCTGGTGTGGGGAAAGATGGGCAGCTGAAACAACGCGCCTGCGGTCGCCCGCACGACTTTTGGATTGAACACATCGACGGAGTGGGGTGCCAGCCACAAGGCACTCACATTGAGTCCCGCCGCAGTTCGAATGATCGTCCCCATATTCGTCGGGTCCTGCAGCATGTCCCCGTAGAGGCCGAAAATTTTCGGTTGCGCCAGTATGGCCGACTGGTTCCAGGTCGGCTGATGAACGATGGCCAGCACGCCGCTGGAGGTTTCGACATCGGACAATTGGGCCAACTGGTGTTCCGGACAGCTGTGGACGGTACACCCGCTGCTGACCATCTGCTGCGCGACTTCCGGCGGTTGTCGTTCGAGAAACGTGGGGGTGACGACGAGGCAGACGATGTGTTGAGGTGCCGACTGCAACAATTCGAGGATGGGTTTGGTGCCTTCGAGCACGAAGACCCGTTCGCGGTCACGCGTACGCTTCGTCTTGACGACATCCCGTATGTGGGAGAGAAAGTTGCGAGAAACGGTGCGAGGTGAGGAGGTCAACAGTTACCCAAAGTCTGCGACACTGCGAGGAGGCCTTACTGAACAGGCAAGGCCTCCCCGACATCGACCTATTTGCGTTTCTTACCGGAAGCCGCTTCCGCCGCGCGAATGCGTTGCGCACGAACCTTCGCTCGCTTGAGCGCCGACAGCTTGCCGCGGGTCCGATCCCGCTCGGCCTTCAATCGCTCCAGCTGAGCACGAAGATGAACGCGCTCTTCCTTGTAAATATTGGCACATTCCGCAGGCGACAGGTTCGTCCAGTCTCCCGTTCCACGCGCCCGCTTGATTCGCGCTTCCAACGATTCACGCAGCAGCTTCTCGCGCATCGACATCAATGACTGCAAGGCTTCCTGCCGCCGCTGGACTTCTTCCTCTTCGGCCATAATGCCGCGAATGTCGGTTCCTAACATCGGCTGATCCTCCTCGCTCGAGACAACAATTAGAACGCCTCATTCTACCCGATTTGAGCGGCTTTGTTCTACCTAGGAGAATGGATCGTAACACGTTGATGTTACAGGCAAGTATCGGATGAGCCTCGAAAATGCGCCGTTGCAGACCGGGAAAGGGATACAGTAAGATCCGTCCATGCCGAACGTTGGCACTCTCATTCGCGCCTGGCGGATCTCGCAAAAGTGCTCCGAGCAGGCGCTCGCAGAACGAGCCGGGATCACAGCCTCGGTGCTGGAAGCGCTGGAATCGGAACAGGCCGATCCTCCGGCCTCCACCCTGGAAGCGTTGGCCGGCGCACTCAAGATTCCCCTCCCCTGGCTCTTTATCCACCCCACGGATTTAGACCTGCTGTGTAAAGACGATGACGATGAGCCGGCCCCCCTCGCCACATTGACCGGAGCCGATCCCGTCCTGGAGAGAATTCTCGTGGCGGCCGGACATGACCGGTCGCTATACGTCCTCCTGACGACGCTCATGCAAAGCAGCGACCCTAAACTCCTACGCGCCGCAGAGGTGAGCCTGCGAAGCCTCGTGAAACAATCCAAGCAGGCGACGGTCCCCTGGCAATCACGACCACCGGGACATTTCGAACCACCCAGCGATTAGCGCCCCCTCGCCGACCACCTCTACACCGTCCCACACCATCAGTGTCGATGAACAGTCGCTGAATCTTTTTGTCCGGCCGACCGGGCGGCACGCACCAGCAGCAACCCCACCACAATCAGTGCAGCGAGCCCCGGCCATCCACCAAGCGGCGGATCGGCAAACAATTGAAACGGATCTCCCGAGAGTGACGGCCAGATCGAACTGAGGGCAATGGGAAGCGCCAACAGGATCCCGACCAGCGCTTCACCTGTGACTAAACCAGCGGCGCACAGCAGACCTCGATCTTCCGTCGGAACATCGGAAGATTTCCCGGCGGCCCGTACATACTCGGCCAACAAACCACCGAACAAAATCGTCGCCGACAACTTAAGCGGCAGGTACATACCAAGCGCCACCGCCAGGACAGGGAAACGAAGGGCGGCACCCCGTCGTGCCTGCCGCAAGTCGAGACCGATCACGACGACTCCCAGCACCATCCCCACGCCCACCAGATGCCAGGGTAAGGAACCGCCGAACACTCCATTGGCAAGATTGGCCATGAGAGTGGCCTGTGGTGCCGAGAGCGGATGGGGATGGGCGGCCGTTACTTCACCGATTCCATATTTCGCCTGCAGCAGGGACAGCACCGGCACAATGACAACCGCGCCGGTCGCCACGCCGATGACCTGCATCACCTGTTGCTTCCACGGGGTCGCACCGACGACGTGCCCGGTTTTCAAATCCTGCAAATTGTCGCCGCCCATCGCCGCGGCGCAGCAGACGACCGCCCCCACCAGCAAAGCCGCAGCCGGACCGGCCGGATTGCCCTTCCCAAGAATCCCCAGCAGGAGCAATGACGCGAGCATAATGGTAGCGATCGTCACACCGGACACCGGATTGCTTGAGCTGCCGACCAAACCAGCCATGTACCCAGCCACGGCAGAAAAGAGAAACGCCGTCACGACCATGAGCAGGGTCAACCCGATGCCGCCCCACAGATTGTGATTCAACAGGCCTTGATACAACAGCACCATGGGAACCAGTGCCGCCACCGTCAGCCCGATCAGCCAGACGACTCCCGCATCCCGCTCAGTGCGCAGAAGTTCCGATTGCCCATCAGATTGGTTGCGAGCGCCGTACAGCGCCAGGAGTTGACGCAGACTCTGCAAAATCGGGCCCCGTACTTGAAACAGGGTCCAGACTCCCCCCACCAGCATAGCCCCGATGCCGATGTAGCGAATCTGCCCGCTCCACGTCGCTTTCGCCGCGCCCACGCCGACCAATCCCTCCGGCGAACCGATGATCGCCTGGTACAGCGGCAGCAGAATTAACCAGCCGATTGCCCCGCCGAAAAAGACCACGACGGCCGTGTTGAGCCCGATGATGTATCCGACTGCCACCAAGGCCGGTGACAGGTTCAGCCCTCCGTACAACGTCGAACGCCCAAGTTGAACGGCCCCTTCCAGCGACTCGCTCCAGAGTTTCAAACCTCCCTCGGCAAACTTGAACCCGCCACCCAGCGCCGCAGCGCCCAACAATAGGCGAACCCGGCCGCCGGCACCGGCATCCGACGAGGCTCCGACCTTCAGGACTTCCGCCGTCGCAACCCCTTCGGGAAATCGCAGCCTGGCGTGGATAATCAGGGCGCGGCGCAATGGAATGGTGAACAACACCCCGAGTACCCCTCCGACGAGCGACACCGTGAACGTGTGCCAGTAGTCAAAAGAGGTCCAGTAGCCGATCAGGACCAGCCCCGGAATGGTAAAGATCACCCCGGCCGCCAACGCTTCGCCTGAGGAGGCGGCGGTTTGCACGATATTGTTTTCGAGAATATTCGACTGACGGAAGAGACGCAGCACCGCCATGGAGACGACGGCGGCTGGAATGGAGGCGGACACCGTCATGCCGGCAAACAGGCCCAAATAGGCGTTGGCTCCGGCCAGCACGGCGGCCAGCAGAATCGACAGGACGACCGCTTTCAGTGTGATTTCCGGCAGCGTGACCGAGGCGGGAACGAGCGGCGCGTCTACCGGCTCCGTTGGCGCATCCTGCTCAAGCATCATCCCCTCAGAACACCTGCACGAGGTAGCATTTGAGATAGCGCGTTTCCGGCATGCCCGCAAGCACCGGATGGTCCGGACCCTGTCCACGTTGTTCAAGGAGCCTGATCTGCCGGCGCGCATCCCGAGCGGCCGCCTGCAGCATCTTCCAGAAGTCCTCGTCCGTGATCGGCTGCGAGCAGGAACAGGTCACCAGCACGCCCCCCGGCTGAAGCAGACGAAGGCCGCGCAAATTCACTTCCTTGTACCCGGCGATGGCATGCGGCACCGCCTTCTTGCTACGCGCGAACGCCGGTGGATCGAGAATGACCAGGTCGTACCGTTGGCCGTTACGCTCCAACAGACGCAACTCTTCAAAGGCATCGGCCTGGCGATAGCGACAACGAGCCGCCACCTGGTTCTGCTCCGCATGCGCCTGTGCCAACGCTACGGCCGCCGCGCTCACATCCAACCCCTCCACCGACTGCGCTCCGGTCAGCGCAGCCTGAATGCCGAACCCGCCGGTGTGGCAAAAGGCTTCCAACACGGTTTTCCCTTTTGCGAAGAGGGCCGCGGCGATCCGGTTTTCCCGTTGATCGCAGAACCAGCCGGTCTTCTGCCCCTCCGCAATATCGACCGTAAACTGGGCCTTCCCCTCGTGAATGTTTACCGTCGTGGCACCCTCACCGCGCAGAAATCCTTTTGACAAAGGCAGCCCTTCCAGTGTGCGGCTCTTGGCATCATTGCGGAGGTACACCGTTTTAACGCCCGCTTCCTGCACCAGCAACTCGCCCAACAGTTCCTTTCGCACATCCATGCCGTACCCCAGGGTCTGCATCACCGCCACATCTGCAAACCGGTCCACGACCAGGCCCGGCAGGAGATCGCTTTCACCATGCACGAGGCGGCAGGCCGTGGCATGGGGCGCGACCGTCCGGCGAAGAGCCGCCGCGGCACGGAGACGCGCGGCAAAAAACTCCTCGTCGATCGGCTCCTCCTGAAACGTGAGCATACGGATGCGAATCTTGGAATGGGGATTGAAGAGGCCGCGGCCGAAAAACCGTTTCTGATGGGTGTACACATCGACAAGGTCCCCGGCAGCCGGTGTGCCCAGCACGTCGGCCACATTGCTGTCGAACACCCACAGGTGCCCGTAGTAGCGCGGCCCTTCACGTTCGGCGGTCAGTCGGACTTTGGCAGTAGAACCGGTCACAAGCTGTGTCATGGTAATGGTTACGTCCCGTATAAGCTGTTTGATTCGACGATGGTGAAATGGCTCACGAGGGTGCCTGAAATCAACCCGCGAAGCAACCGGACAGTGGGCAGGCAGCATGCCGATGTGACGATCGCTCCTGTGCTTGACCTTCCCTACCACCTATGGTTTGCTGCAGGAAGACGGGCGGACAGTACGCAAATTCACGACCTCTCACTCGACAGCCGAGGCACCATGACCATACAGACGATCGGAACAGCAGTCCTGGATCGGCTCCACCGGCTCGGAGTCCGTCACATGTTCGGCATCCCCGGCGACTACGTCCTCGGCCTTTACAAATTGATGGAGTCTTCTCCCATCCAACACGTGGCCACCACGCGGGAAGACTGTGCGGGGTTTGCGGCCGACGCCTATGCACGCATCAACGGGATCGGCGCCCTCTGTGTCACCTACTGCGTCGGCGGTCTCAATACCGTCAACGCCATCGCCTGCGCCTATGCGGAACGATCTCCCGTCGTGTTGCTGACCGGCTCCCCCGGATTGTCGGAACGTGCCCGTAACCCCTACCTGCACCACATGGTGCGCGAGTTTTCGACGCAGCGGGAAGTCTTCGAAAAAATGACCGTGGCGGCCGTAAGCCTGGAAGACCCCGTCACCGCCGAACGTGAGATGGATCGCGCCTTCGCGGCCCTGCTCCGGTATCGCCGCCCGATCTATCTCGAAATTCCGCGCGACATGGTGCACGTGCCGTTGGCCCAAACGTCGCACAAACATCAGACCCAGGGCGAGCCGACCGACCGCGCAGCGCTGAGCGAAGCTTTGAATGAAGTACGTACCATGTTGGAGTCGGCCAAATGCCCGGTGATTCTGGCCGGCGCCGAAGTGGGCCGCTTCGGGCTCCATGACGAATTGACGAGCCTGGTCGAGCGCCTGAATGTGCCGATCGCCTCGACGCTCCTCGGCAAGTCCATCATTCGCGAAGATCATCCGCTCTATGTCGGCGTGTATAGCGGACTCGTCGCACGCGATGAAGTGAAGGAATTCGTCAATCAGACCGATTGCCTGCTCATCCTGGGCTCCATCCTATCCGACGTGGAGGACCTGGATGCGCACAGCGCCCTCTTTTCTGACGGCCATACCATCCATGCCACGGCGGATCGTGTCGCCATCAAGCATCACCGGTATGACTCCATTCTGTTCGAGGATTTCGTGAAGGGACTGGCCGCGGCCTCGCTCCCTTCATTTCCAACCCCGCAATTGCCGGCTCCGTACAAGCCCGAAGAGCCCATGCCGCCGGCGCAGGCGTCCGTCAGTCTGCAGGGAGTGTTTCGTCACCTCGATACCGTGCTTCATGAGAAAACCCTCGTCATTGCCGACGTGGGCGAATCACTCTTTGCTTCCGTCGATCTCCACGTACACCGCCGCTTCGAATTTTTGTCCCCCGCCTACTACACATCAATGGGATTCGCGGTCCCGGCTGCCATCGGCGCCGGTTTCGCCGACCCGTCGCTGCGGCCGATCGTGCTGGTAGGAGACGGCGCCTTTCAAATGACCGGATCGGAGCTCTCGACGGCCGTGCGCTACAAACAAGCACCGGTTGTAATCGTCCTGAACAACCACGGCTATTCGACCGAGCGCGAAATTCTGGAAGGCCCCTTCAACGACATCCACGAGTGGCGATATGAACGGATCTGCGAGCTGATCGGCGGCGGTCAGGGCTCCCGGGTGGCCACCCACGGGGAATTCGTCCAGACCCTGGGCAAGGCACTCGCGGATCCCAGCCAACCCCATGTCATCAATGTGTTGCTCGATCCGGCCGACCGCTCGCCGGCCATGATGCGGTTGGCGCGGCGGCTAGCGAAGCGGCTCTCGACCGACCGCCCCTAACCCCTGCGCGCAGCACGATTCTTTTGCTCCTCAGGCCCTCTGACCGGAGGGCCTCGCACCCCACCTCCGGACACCTGTTTCACGCTGATACAGTGCGGCGTTGCGGCCACCGCACCCATTGACCCTCCGTAGACAAATGTGGTCTTCTAGGGGCGTACTTGTCGAATTGTCATTTGACGGGGAATTCGCCACTATGTCGACGAAGCTGCCGGATGGAAAGTCCATGCGAGACGGTCAAATCTTCTCTGCACGACTGAACAATGTCGTCACCACGGAACGAGAGTTCGACGAGTTGGTCGCCAAGTCGCTGCCGGAATTGTTGGATCGCGCCACGGGTCAAACCAAGCGCTTTCTCCGTGAAACCAATCAATGGGGCGACGACATCACGCATGAGAAGCTGGCGCTGCGCTGGGGGTATGAGTTGGTGGAGCGGTTCGTGGTCTTCGGTCGTACCGAAGTGCCCTGCCGTCCCTTCTTCCTCCTGGATAGCCTGATCGCCAAATCGTTCAGTCAGCCGGACCCGCTCTGTTATCACAAGGAGCTCCTGACGCCGGTGGGACGCTTTCTCGATGGGCTGGCCTCTCGCGCTGTGGTCAGCCGCGACGCCCTGATCGCCCTGTTCTATCACTTCTATGGCTTCAGTCAGGCCCATGTGGTGAAGTTGTTAGGGTTCGGACAGGCCGAAAGCCAGCGGGTCTATAAGAACTTCGAGCGGTGGCGCCAAACGGGGTGGCAACGCACGATGAACGAAACCGGGTTAAGTGGATCGGAAATCGAAGTACTGGAGCAGGAATTACGCACCAGACCCGACCACCTGAACCATGAAGTCGACCGGCTGATGCCGGTCTTGCAGTCGCATTATCGAAAGAGCGAACCGGAGCATTACCCCTGCCTGTCTGAACAGAAGTGGGGTCAACTATTTCACGATGACTACGGCCACGACTACCGCGTCTGGCATTTGGCCTTTTGCCGCGACTGCTTCCTGGAAGTCGCAGATCGCCGGCAAGCCGAGGTCAGCAGCGGGTTGAAGCCGCAGGTCAATCTCCATATACATCCGCTGAAAAAGGGAGGCGTCTTGGCTCTCTTTGGAGGGGATCGGGGGGGACGGCACCATGGAAACACCAGAGCTCAACGACTATCGCGCACATCTGCTTGACGCCCTGGACGACCAGCCGCGGCGCGCGGGGGAGGAACGTCCTGAATTCCTCCAGGTACTGGTCAACCACGAGCGCGTCGGGACGCTGAATTGCGCCCACACCGACCCGTCCTTCTCCTACACGGCCCGTGAGCGGAGTATTCAACACCTTGAGATCCGGAGCGAGTCCGGTGTGCTGGTCGGAGGGTGCGTCGCGCCCGAAGCCGGCCAGAAAAGTGTTCGCGTTCCCGTCAGAAAAGGCAGCGTCGCCATTCAGGTCCAGAACCATTTCGACGGCGGGTCGCTTCGACTCCAGTACGCGGCCGCCCCCGGATGGTGGTCTCACCTGGCAACGTCGATCGGACTCTCCTCAGCAACCACCGCACCCGCTTCAAGCAGAACTCCCGTCTGGACCATGACGACGGCCTTCGCGCAGATCGTGCTAGCCGTGGGAGTCGTGGCGCTGTTGGCTGAACGGATTCCAACCTGGCTCAACGCTGAAGACCGGGCGCATCAGCTTGAAGAAGAGCTGGCGGCCAGGCAATCCACACAGGAGCAGATTGATCGTGTGCACCAGCAACTGGCGCAACTGGTTGAGGCGCAGGCGTCAGCCGTGGCGATGTCCCGGTCGGAGCAGGACCGGATCGCCCAGCTGAATGCCCTCCTCGATACCGTCGCCCATGCACAACAGAAACTCAACACACAAGTCGTCTCCGTCCAGGAAGACCTCAAGACAGTCAAGACCGATGTCGCCCAGGAAGTCGAAACCGGCCTGCGCGTCGCGGTCAATGCGGTGGAAGCCGACCGCGACCTCGTGCGGCAGGATCTGAGGTCGATCAAGTCGGTCAATGAAACCCTGATCAAGCAGGTCGCCCTGCTGGAAAGCCGCAATCGGGAGTTACATGCCCGGCTGGCGCTCACCTCGCTCGAAGTCGCCAAAGCCAACGCGACGCCCAAACCGACCGTCGTGGCCAAGGGAGACCTGCCGAAGGAAGCGCCCATGGCGACCCCGGTCGCGGATAACATCCGGGAGGCAGACCGTCAGGCCTTTATGTTCTGGGTGGCGTTTCAAGACGGCACGACCGAGAAGAGCATTGAGGATCTGGTCCAGGAACTGAACGGCATCAAAAAGGGACCGATGAAGTCGGGCTGGTATTCCGTTGAAGTGAACTTGCCGAATCCGGAACCTCCGGACCGCTTCCTGGAGTCTGTGAAGCGAGCCAAGATCGTGAAGTCGGTCGTGACCAGCAAGGCGATGCCTCCGGCTCAGTAGTCGCGCTCTCCCCTCAGCAAATTCAACCACCCGGCACGGTGAGTGTCCGCCTCTCGTGTGGAGGGCGCCTCCCTGCCGCACTGGTCATTTGCTTTCTATCATCCGCTCCAAACCCGACACAGGAGGGAATATGTCGGATTTTCATCAGAACGGGCTCGTGACGGTCTTGCACCGTCTGGGCGCCTCCAATCTTGAGCAACTCGAAAAGGAACTGGAACGACACGCGGCGAGCAACCCGATTGCCCTCGTCCTGCCTTCGCTGTATTCGGAACTTGAGAACCCCGCGCTGAAGCACATCGTGCAGGTGCTGAAAGACATCCGGTACGTCAATGAAATCGTGATCTCTCTGGATCGCGCCTCAGCTCTGGAGTTCCGGCTGGCTAAACAATTCTTTTCGGTGCTGCCGCAGCGGGTCCGGATCGTGTGGAACGACGGGGCAGGGATTCAGGACATCCTCAAGCTGCTGGCGAACACTGAAATCGACACCGGGCTGCAAGGCAAGGGCCGGGGCTGTTGGATGGCATTCGGCTACGTCTTGGCCCGCGGCCAAAGCAACGTGATCGCGCTCCACGACTGCGACATTCTCAGCTACAACCGGGAATATCTCGCGCGACTCTGTTATCCGATCGTCAACACCAACCTCGGCTACGAGTTCTGCAAGGGCTATTACAGCCGGGTCACAAATCGCCTCCACGGCCGTGTCACCAGGCTGTATCTCACGCCGCTGATCCGAAGCCTCCAACAGGTGGCCGGATCGCATCCGTTGCTGACCTTCCTGGATAGTTTTCGTTATCCCCTGGCCGGTGAGTTCGCCATGGTGCGGGATCTTGCCTGGATCAACCGGGTACCCGGCGACTGGGGACTGGAAGTCGGAGTCCTCTCCGAGATCTATCGCAACTGCGCGCTCAGGCGGATCTGCCAGGCCGATATTGCCGACGCCTACGAACACAAACACCAGAGCCTGTCGGCCGACAACGCCGAGCAAGGGCTGCAGAAAATGTGCGTGGATATCACCAAGTCTCTCTTCAGAAACCTCGCGAGTGAAGGCGTGGTGCTGTCGGAAGCCGTGTTGAAAACCCTACGAGCCACGTATCTACAGACCGCGCAGGAAGCGATCACCCGCTATCAGAATGATGCGGCCATCAACAGCCTGCAGTTCGACCGGCATGAAGAGCGAATGGCCGTCGAAGTCTTTCTCAAGGGCATGAAGATCGCCACGGAAGCGTTTCTGGACGATCCGCTCGGGGTGCCGATGATCTCCAATTGGAGCCGGGTCACCGGCGCCATTCCCGATATTTTCGAACGCTTGATCGGCGCGGTGGAACGCGACCATGAGTGGGATCCCGTCGGGGACCGGGTGTAACGGGTGACAGAACACCCACGGAGATCTCGATGCGACTGACAGATGGATCCTGGATCTGCACCAAGTGCAGAGTGCTGTGCTCGCTCAAAGGATATGAGGAGGGCCCGTTAGCCTCAATGCGGGAAATTTGCAGCAATTGCAAAAAGCGCGCTGAAGCAAGCTGGCTGACTGCGATAGGCGATAGACGACGACTGCCCCAACCCTCCTAGAGCGATCGTCCCGGTCTCATGCCAATCCGGCCACAGTCCTCGATAGATTCCGCTCCTGGCACATCCACACATCATAGCCTCTGAACGTCTTGCCGCCTTCCAGTCGATTGGCGTAGGATTCCGGCACAGCTTGAATCACAAAACGTCGGCGAAAGAAGCATTGGCGAGGAAACAGAAGGACGAGCAACGATGACAGACGATTACGCTCAGAGGAAGGTGCAAGTCATTCGAGAATTTCTGGCTGCGAGATATCCTGCCCCCTATACCGTGGAAGCCGTGGTCCCCCGAAGAGATCCGTTAGCCGACACGAAGTTCAAGATTATTCTCAACAACCAGGTGGAACGAACTCTCGCCGTCTGCGCCGCCGTCGTGCTGGACAGCCTTCCCACCCCGGACCAACTGAAACAGCTCCTGGTCTCGCAGGGCATTCTGGAACAGGTCAAAGCATCGACGGATTCCCGGATTTGCCATGAGGCCTTGGGAACCGACGAAGAATCACATGTGCGCCCGATGAGGTCGGTGCGAGGGACCTAGCAGGGTACTTCGAAGCAGAGTGTGTCACCGCCATTTCCCAACGAGGGGATCCAGCCGAGCCGCGTTGAGATCCGCTCGGATACTCTCGCACTCGCCGCTGCCCCACAAACAAGAGGCGAAGCTTGCAACCTCGCCTCCCGCTTATCGCACTACCCACCGTGTAGCGACTCACCCGCAGAACCTTATGCTTTCGCTTTTTGAGCGAATACAGTGGCATCGCAAGCGATGTACTTATTCGAAAGTCCCAAATTGCGACTGAGTGCGATTTGTTGCGCTAACCTATGAAATATAAGGAGAAAGTGGCCATAAAGGCTCGGGCTTGATTGCGACCATTTATGACCAAATTTGACCTGGAACCGTGACCAAAACCGTGACCAAGAAACTACTTAGAAGACGACAACAATTTCCGGTTTGAAGCACGGAATGGCTCCCCGTAATGTTTCCATGTCGAACGATTCAGTTTGCATTATTGAGAATGACTATGACATAGGGCATTCCAACTGAATGACATAGATAAGTGATATGTCAGCAAAATTTGAGAGGTTCCTATGCGCAACAGCATAATTGCTGCGTTAGTGTTTTTTCCCCTTAGTTTGCTAGTGATCACGGCTATAGCCTGTTCACAGCCGACCAGCACTGATCCACCGATCGCCAACACAAATGAAAAGGGCGGCGATGAGGGTGCCGATTTCAATGCTCTGATTGATCTTCTAAAGCTTGCAGGAAAAAGACTGGATGAACACTCGCCCAAATGGACCTGTGTTCCGACTTCAAAATTTCTGTGTAATGAAGCATCCTGCAAATCTATCCAACCCAGTGTGACAGTGTTTTTGGATTTTCCAATGCAGAACTACCAGCGGTGTGATGAAAAAGAATGCACTACGTTTCGGTTATCAAAAACGAGCTCCGGAATCTACACAGTAGCATCGCTTACTGGGGGGGCTTTCCTTAAAGCTCTCAATGACGGGCGATCATTCGTCGAGGTAGCCACTCTGGGATTCGACATTCACCTTTCTTACGGTGCCTGCTTTCCAGCCAAATAAATCCATTTGTAGACCACATTGAAGTCATACGCGAGATCAAGAATTTTGCTCACTTTTGGCTTATCGTAATGCCATGTAGGGCTGGTTCTACTTTCACACTTATTTCCTTTGTTCTATCGAATCCATCAAGGAGATGTCTGTCGGCAAGCACTCGATTTTGGTCGTCGGTGAGCGTGTCGCTTGGAGAAAAATCACGTTCCGACAACGTAGAATCAATGAGTTCCTTTTCAGGTATAAAACGTGTTGGCATTTACAATTTCTTTCTCGTGGTCTCGACCCACGCGGTCAAGAAGTCATTGATTCTGTGCCTATCGCTAAGCTCGCACTCGCCCCTGAGGGACGTAGTTACGCCTACGGCTCGTAGAGGCATGCCGTTTTGAAGCATATTTAGAGCTTTGCATTCCACAGCATCCGAGTCATCGTCATCAAGACCGGCATTCATTGTGTAGGGATTCCACTCGACTCAATCATTCACTGTTCTTGTATTATACCCTTAATGAGCGAGCGTAGACCAATCTACGATATCGCAAGACTACTTTGACCATATAGATCAAGTGAAGCGGGGGCTGCGCCCCCGATCCCCCCGGCCGTCCGGTCCAGTGGTCCGGAGCGGCCGGGCGGCCTCGTTGGGCGAAATCTTTGCGTGACCAATCTCCCCATGGTTTCAGTATCACTGTTCTTCTCTTACTCTTTGTTTATAAGCAACGATCCAACAGGACGGCGGCCAAGCTGACGCATCGCCGCCTTGCACAAGGATGGAGCATGTTCCCTCTCACCCGTAAAGATAGTGGACGGGTGACAGGGACAAATTGATTCCATGGCCTCACCGACGCCCGCTGAGCCCCGCACACTCTACACAGAGCCAGATTTCGCATGTGACGTCATGCTCCCTATAACAAAACCGCACCCACGCCCATTCGAAGTGGCAGAACTCGCAGAGCCGTTCCTTCGTATGTTCAGGACAGAGCCACGCTTTTCGCGCCCGGTCGTACGTGGTCGCTTCCCGTCCGCAACAGGCTGGACCAAAGAGACTCGGCAACTTCAGATCACATCGATGCCAGATCATCCTCACACCTCCTGATAGACCAGCCCCTTCCCCAACACCAGTTGCAGAATCGTGCCGCTGAACCAAATCGGATGCCCCGAGAGCAGATCCTCCCAGGTCTTCAGGAAGACGATCTTTGGGATTTCGATCTCGCCCCTGATCCGCCGATAGGCGTTCCTGGTGGACCATTGATGCCGCATCTCTTCCCACAATCGGCTGATGGGAAACCCGAGAGAGCGTTTCCACGACCAGCACATATTCACGTAGCCACATTGATCCTGGACATACTGGCTGATGACATAGCGGCTCAGACGATTCCGGGAACGGTGGCTGGGCTGGTAGGCCTTGATCCAGACAACGGGAGCCCCATGCAGGGCTTGCCATTGCGCCGAGAGCCATTCCTGGGAGATCCAGAACCGGCGAGCGCGTTCCCCATCCGGCACCCGCCAGGCCCAGAAGATATGGAGGACGCCATGCCCTTCTTCCGTCCGGACCTGGTAATACTCCAATCCCTGAAAGCCGAGTTGACGTTCGATCCGTTGACGCAGTTGCTTGTGGTGATAGGTCAGCTTCTCGGCATCCCCGCCTTCTGCCGTGGAGAGTGTCACCCAGAGCACTTGGAACTGGTGGCACTCCCAGAACCAGAGCAGCGAACGAACGCGGTGATAGCCTCGCTTTTGCTTTCTGGTCCATTCCCCGGCGACTGGCTCCCGCCGGAACTCCTTCCAGCGGCTCATCGCGCACCTTCCGCCTGGGGAATCACCGGCCTCAGGCCGGCAACCAGAATCCGTTCGAGTTCTTCGATGGGAATCCGCACGGCACGCACGGACGGCTTCACGTAGGCGATCTGCCGCTTCAGGATGTATTTCCTGATCGTGCTTTCCTTGAGTCCTAACCGTTCCGCCGCTTCTCGAATGGTGATCAATTTTGTACTGACCATAAGGCACCTCCTTGAAAGAGTGATTGTGAAGAGATCACGCGTCTTACGATTTAGGCGTGAGCACTCTTGACAGCCATTAGCAGTGCGGAGGTACACTTGCCAAACAAATTCAGGTGGAGTGGGCCCTTCAGCCCGACACTTTTTTCGGTGGTGTTGGGATCACGTATACGGGGAGGGTTCGGCATGAAAAAGGAGCAGAAGGCATGAGCGCACAGGGGAAGGCCGAGCAGGAATTCCAACAGGAGTACGAGAAAGCCATCGAACGCATCCGCACGATGCCGGATGGCGCCGTCGGGTGGGTGCTCCGGTTTTTACAGACCGATCTGGAGGCCTTGACGCCCACGGAATGGACGTTGGTGGCGTTTGAAGTCGCGGCCTTTGTCGATGAGACGGGAGACCGGTACGGCGGGATGGTGGCCCCCGAAAGTGGCTGGAGCGTGGAAGGGGTGCCTCATGCGAAGAACTATCAGACCATTCCCAGTCGCAAAGAAGCCCAGGACATTCAGGCCACAGTCCTGGAGCACTTGGAGCTCTATTGGCATGAAGGATACACCACCTTCACGTTTCCGCAAATGACGCTGGCCGTGGTGTCGCCGGGTGAAGGCTCTGACGAGGCCGGGACCATCTTCGTGAGCGCGAAACGCAAGGCGAAGGAGTTTGAATACCGATTTGTCCACCTTCTGGCCCAAACGGGGGACTACATCCGACGCTGCCCGGAATGCGCCAAGATCTATTTAGCGATCAGACGCGACCAGGTATACTGCCACCCGCGCTGCCAGAACCGAGTCGCGGCGAGAAAGTGGCGAGAAAGCCGGAAGACCGACGAAAAGACAGAGCGACGAAAGGAGGACCGCCATGGCAAGAAAAGAGGGAAAGGATAGAGGCATCACCCAGCGGAAGGGCCGTGAAGGGTGGTGGGTGCGTGTCTATGAAGAGGGGCGCCAGACGTGGCACAAGTGCGACACCAAAAGCCAAGCACGCACGCTGTATGGGAAGTTGAAGGCCAATGCACGAGAGGGAAAACTCTTTCCCAAACAGAAGACGACGAAATCAATCCTGCTCAAAGATTACTTCGTGACGTGGCTCAAGAATCAACCGGCACGAGGCAAGAAGGTTTCGACCATCAAGACGTACGAGTCGCGATTGCGAAAACATGCCCTCCCCGCTTTCGGCACCTCTCAACTCTCCGCCATCTCACGACCACGGATCAAAGCATGGGCCGCAGGGCTGCTTGAAAAGGGGCTGGATTTCGATACGGCACTCAATGCGCTGCTCACGCTCAGCGCGGTGTTGACCGAAGCCGTCGAAGATGGGCTGATCACTCACAACCCGGCCCTCCGTTCCGGCAAACTGCTGAAACGGCCGGCGACGATCGAGGAATCCGAACTGGCGATCTTCACGCCAGAAGAGGAAGGCCTGTTGCTGGAGACAATACGACGCGAACGCCCGCTGTTTTTCCCGATGGCCCTGACCTTCTTTCGCACCGGCCTACGAGCCGGAGAGGTGCTTGGACTCCATCGGGGCGATCTGAACTTTCACAGCCGATCCATCTACGTGCAACGGAACTGGTCACGAGGAATTCTGGGCACACCTAAGAACGGCAAGGCTCGACGGGTGGACATGTCGCAGGGTCTCGCAAAGGCTCTGACGGAATGGAGCGAGCTACAGGACCTGGAGGCGGCCGCCGCTGGGCAGGCAGCACCTGAAATTCTCTTTCCAGGCAACCTTGGCGGAACCAGACGGGAGCCGAGCTATATGGCCGAGAATTGGTTGCGGTACAAACTGTGGTTTCCCATGGTGGCGAAAGCGGGACTACGACGACTCGATATGCATAGTGTCCGACATACCTATGCAAGCCGACTCATCGCGAATGGCGAGAACCTGAAATATGTCCAAGAGCAACTGGGCCATGCGTCGATTACCATCACCTGTGACACCTATGGGCATCTGATTCCAGGCGGGAATCGACAAGCGGTCGATAAGCTGGATTCGTTAAAAATCGGTTTTGGAACCGTGACCAAAACCGTGACCAACGCTTCAGAAAACTGCTAAGTCTTTGATTTTTGAGCGAATACAGTGGCATCGCAAGCGATGTACTTAATCTGTTTCATGGGGACGATGATCACTTCCTTGGCCGAATCGACTTCCAGCACCTCCATGTCTTCGCTGATCGTGTGACGAATCGCATCCTTCACCAGTAATTCCTGATTGTCGGCAAACACGACTTTCACCCAATATTGCACGAGACACGCTCCTTGTTAGAGGTGATGGTTCTCTTCTTTCCCCAACTCCTGCGATCGTTGCGCCGCGGCTGTCACGGCCGACATCAAAGTCGCGCGCAGCCGCCCCTGCTCCAGGCGGGAGAGTCCCGCAATCGTGGTGCCGCCCGGCGAAGCCACGCGATCTTTCAACACCGCCGGATGTGTCCCCTGTTCCAGCACCATACGCGCCGCGCCGGCTACTGTCTGCGCCGCCAGAACTTGCGCGGTGATTCGAGGTAGTCCCATCAACACGCCGCCGTCGGCCAATGCTTCGATCATGGCGAACACGTAGGCCGGTCCGCTTCCGCTCAGGCCTGTCACGGCATCCATCAGCCGCTCCTCCACCACAACCACCTTACCGACCGATTCGAACAGGCATCGCGTCCGGTCCTGATCTTCGGATGAGAGACCCGGCATCATGCTCATCGCCGTCACCCCTTCTCCGATGGTCGAGGGCGTGTTCGGCATGGCACGGACCAGTCTGGTTGCGGTCTTGAGGTGAGCCTGCAGGCGGGAGATCGGATACCCGGCTGCAACGGACATCACGAGGGGCCGGGATTGGAGACTTGAAGCCACCTCATCCAAAACAGAATCGAGCACCTGCGGTTCGACACAGAACACGACGAGCTCCGCACCTTGCGCCGCCGTCCGGTTGTCGGCATGGACCGCGACCCCGAATCGCTCTGCCAGCAGTTCCCGGCGATGGACATCGGGATCGCTGACGGTGAGGTGCTCGGCGACAGCCACGCCCTTGCGCAGGAGACCTGCCAGCAGCGCCTCGGCCATATTGCCGCCGCCGATGAACGCGATTCGTGTCCCCGTCAACATGGCGCGATTATACGGACGGCTCTCCGACAGGCGCAACTTGCAACAGCCGGAAGGGGTTGTATAGAGTGGCGGCAGGGTTCGTGATCATCGTCTTTTCATCTAAATGGAGCAGACATGAGATGTATCCTTTCGCTCATCACCCTGGGGGCACTGGTACTCCTGGGCGACCAGAGTTGGGCCCGCCGCGACGCCTTAACCGCCGAACAAAAGAGTCAACTGGAACGCATCGATCGCGTGTTGGTCGATGTGATTGTCCTCTCGGACAAGGGCAGCCTCGACGCCAAACCCCTGGTCGACGTGGTCGTCACCCGCATGAAAGAACTCGACTACACGACCGTGACCGATCCGACCCAGCCGCACGATGTGGAACTGAAGATCAAATGCGAGCAGCGAAAGACCTGGGAGGGCACCACCACGATGGGCAGCGATGCCGACCTTCCCGATGCGCCGTCACGAATCTGGAAAGGACCGGCCTGTCAGCTCGGCTATCTCCTCAACGGGAAAAAAATGGCCTGGCGCAAAGAGGTCCGGACAGATTTCGACGACGCCCAAGCCGCGGCCATGCTCGCGAAAGCCGGCGATCCCACGGCCTACGCGATGGCCAAGCTACAGGCGCGACTGGAAGAGTACGATTTCCCCGCACTCATCACCGCTGAATGGGGACAGGAAGCGCGCCTGTTTCGCCTGTACGACGATCCCAAGACTCCGGTCGCGCGCAAGGTGAAGCTGGTGGCCCTGTTCGGCGACCTGTTCTCCGTGAAGGCGATCCCTCGCCTCCTCGACGGACTGAACGGAGCCGACCGCAGTATCGCCAAAGCCTCGGCCCTGGCGCTGGGCAATATCGGCCAGAAAGACACGATCCCGGTGCTCATCAAGACGATGAAATCCGGCCCCCCGGATTTGCGCGCGCCGGCCGCAAAAGCCCTGGGCATCGTCGGCGCTTTGCACGGAGACTTCACGATCGTGGATCCCCTGCTCGAAACGTTGAATACCGAGGATGTCGCCGTGAAAACCGAGGTCGCCTGGGCGCTCGGGAAACTGCCGGACATGCGGGCGTATGAACCGTTGTTCACGCTCCAAAAATCGCTCTACCGCGTGCACGAAAACGATGCCGATCCCAACCTGGTCAAATTGAAGGAAGCCGTCAATTGGAGCATCAAACAGATCGACACCTGGGAACACGTGCAATAGCAGGCTCCACCTTCTTCCTCTGCTTCGGCAGGTCGGCCATGCGGCGGACCCTCGTGGCCTGTCAGATCCTGGCGGTGGCGCTCATCGTCTGTATCGCCGGCAACGGGCAGGCTCAGGTGATGGGGGAAGAGGCGGAACTCGACCGCCTCCGGGCAAAGGCGGAAGATGCCATGGGTAATGACGATGCGGAGACTGCGTCGATGAGCATGGGACGCGCGGCATTGATGGCGGCGCAACTCTCCAAGCGGCAGACTGAGCCGGCCCCGCGACAGACCTTCAACGCGACGGAGCACCTCTACCGGTCGCAGGAACATGGATATCGGGCGATCGCCCTGTTTCGGCGAGCCGGCGGGGAACTCCCCGCTTCAGCCGGCGTCTGCGGCAGTCTTCAACTGGCACAACTCGAACTGCGCCATGCGCAGGAAGCTCTCAGCGGGCCGAACGATACGGAGGGGAAGACCACCGCCTCCCCTCGACGGAAGGCGGCGCAGCAGAGTATGGAAGACTGGTCGATTGTGTTGGATTCGATACAGGGGGAATTTCGCTGCCCCTCCTAGGAGCCTGTCCGAGTCATCCTTCGTAGCGAGACGAAGAAGATGCCGGCGGATGCGAGGCCGCAGGCTCGAAAAAACCGGAAGCGTATTCGCTGAATACGTTGAGGATTTTTACGGACCGAGAACGAGGCAGATGCAGGCAGATCATTCGTCGCAGCAGAACGGCATGACTCGGACAGACTCCTAGCCCGGACTATTCATGAATACCTGCTCCGGCGTCTGGTCCTCTAGCTCGGCGGGGCTGTTCTCGTTCGGCCTCCTCGACGAACTGCAAGTACGCCTGCGTCGGCCTCACTTGCGAGAAGCCCCGGCGGGCTTCGGTCTCAAACGCCTCGCGACGGCATTCATGAATAATCCGGGCCAGCCATCCGTTGAAAAAGACCGCTTGCTTCGTTCTCGCATTGCTCCGAGGCTCAGCCTCATGAGCACCCTGCGGGAACACTCACTGCCTCCACCAAAGACATGTCGATGGGCCGTATGTCTGCAGGATGTGCAAACAGGCCGTCCAGCAAGGCCGCAGCAATGCGAAGCGGGGAGGCGTACCCTTGCGGTACGTTGAGCCTCTGAGCGATGCGAGAACGCCGCTGGCGGGCTGTTTCCGCATCCTGCCACCGCTAGTCGTCTTCGGGATTGATGATATGCAGCCCCGCCGGACGACAGGCCGCCAGGAGCTGCTTATCCGCACTCACGACCGTCAGCCGGAGCGGCTTGAGTTCCAACGCCAAGGCCAGGTGTAGCAACTGCGGCGAACGCAGAGCCGGATAGTCCAAAATCAACTCCTTCGCAGCCAGATAGGTCTCCATCGTCGGGGAGATAAATTGGAAAAGCCCCTGCGAAGCTTCCATCTCGAACTTGTACAGCACCGAATAACAGTCGTCCCTGGTGATTTCACCCTGCTGCGCGCGAACGGAGAGGGCCGAATAAAAATCCGTGACGCTCCACATGGGCAGAATGGCGACCTTGCCCCGCTTCACCATGAGCTTGTTCACCACCCGCGTTCCGCGTTCCATGCTGTATCGCTTCACCAACGCCGTGGAGTCGAAATAGTAATACGGCATCCTACACCCTCCCCTTCAAGAGACTGTCAGCCAACGGCGACTGGAGCTTGGAGAGGCGATCCTGCAACTCATCCAATGGCAATTCCTCGTAGTAGCCCTGTTTGCGAAAAATGCTCACGATGTCGCTCTTCAGTACCTGCTGCGTATCTGCCGTCAGCCGTTCGCGCAACCGCTTCTTCATCGCCTGACTGGACAACCGGCGTCCACCGTTGCCTTGCTCACCCGACTTCCGGGTCCCTATTTTACTCATCCCTGCTCCTCTCTCCTGTGGTTGACTCACCGAGTTAACGACTGACCGGCGGCTGCACCGCCTCTTTCGGACAACCGGACGGCGTCGAGGCCGACGCCGGCAGATCCATCTCTCCATACACATGCGCGGCCACGGATCGGGCCAGATCGGAGGCAAACTCCTGCTGCATGACACGGACCGCCTTAGCGGCTGCCTCGCGCTCCGTGACATGCCCTTCCTTCCCGCCTTTCGACAGGGCCCCGACCACACGATGGGTCGCGACCTCTTCGATCACGGACTCTGCGCACCAGCGGACATAGCGGAAGTGGGGATCGTTCACTTCGATCGGCCAGAGACGCACCGACCCGGTAATGAGTAATTCTGCAGGAACGGCACCGGCGCCGCGCCCCACCACCGTGAAGCCTTCCTGTGCGAGGCCGTCTACGAGCGCACGCTCAAGCGGCTCGGCTTGATCGCCAGACAGATCGACGGCCATGACGAGATTTTTGGCAAGAAACTGTTCCAATTCAGCAGTCAACTCCGCCACACGATACGTCGACGCATTGCCCTGACCGTTCGAGCGCAGGACGCGAAGATCGGTGTTATAGGCCTCGCGCAGCACCAGGTTCTTGGCGGCCCGTTTGAGATTACGCACGCGCGAGAGCTTGTCCTGGGTCTGATGCGCTTCGGTCACTTCGGTCTGAATCGTGCGATCGAGTTCATTGAGGCGTTCCACCATCGCCGCTTCGGCTTGCGCCCGGTTCATGCCTGCCAGAGCATAGTACTGTCGCGTCTTTTGGTCAAACCAGGTATCCAGAACCTGCACATTTTCCAGCACCTTGTCGGTCGTCACACGGGTCACGTTGTCCAAGGTGAGGCGACGCTCCGTGCTCGTCTGCCCGCGGGACTCCACAACCAGGTACGATTCCCAGTCTTTCGCCTGCGCCGTGATCTCGGCCTTAAAAATTCTGGAGACGGCAGCATAGGCCTGCTCCGTTGCCTGCGGTCGCGAATCGGCCTGACCCACCCCGACGAGATACTGGGCTGACGGAAACTGGGGGCTTCCTCCGTCGATCCACGCAGGACGGGCAGTTCCGCCGAACCATCCGCAGCCGGCAAGCAACAGCAGCAATGCCGAGAGAACGGCCGCTCGCCCTCGCCCCGTGACCAGCTTCATAACACCACCCGCTCGATCAGGAAGACGGTGTGCCCGGCGCGAAGGACCAGCGGACGAGACACACCGGCCTGGGTAGCCCCGCCGCTTCGAAGCACCGGTTGAATCCGACTTTCGTATTCGCCGGCCGGGACCCACAGGCGGGAAATCTGAATTTCGTCCGGCAGGGTCCGCCAACTTCGCGTATCGGCGACTTCGGACGCCACCGCCAGACCATGCGTGAGCAACCCCACCAAGAGCCCGACCCACGCCGCATCTCCCTTGTTCACGGCATGTTGGGATCCACGGGTCGCCGCTTCGGCTGCGGTGAATTTCACGGCCGCGCGCGCAAGGGCTTTCGTAGTGATTCCGGGCATGCGGTCCGACAGGGATTTTTCCGCCAACGCCGTACTGTTATACATCAGCTGCGATTGTCCGGTGATCGGCTCTCCGTTTCGCGGCACCAGCGTGATGGATTCGTGCGAGACCTGCGTTTTTTGTGGCACCAACCGGGGCAGGGCCACCCGCACGACACGCCCGTTCAGGCCATACAACACACTGTCCGCCACTCGACGCTCCTGACGATTGGACGCGTGAATCACGCCTCGATTCAGCAGGACCAGTTGCAGTGCGCCCAGGCTGACCGGAATATCGAGATGGACCTCTTCCTTGCGCGGCGCGCGGCCATTATAGCCGATCACCACCACCTGAGCGAGATCGGGTTGCCCCTGCAGCGACACCCATCCTGTGTCGGGAAACTGCCGACGATACTCCTCGAACTCAGCCGTCATGTGCAGGGCATCGGTGGTTCGGAGCAGATCTGCGCGAAGCATCGGCGGCATGGGCGTCCTGGCCCACCCCCGCGTGGATTCATAAATTTCGTAGGCTTTCCGGTAGGCGATGAACGCATTGTTGAGATCGCCCGTCGCCTCGTACAACACACCGGTCAGGTACCGGGCAAACGCATCCTCTCGATACCCGTCTTTTTCTTTGGCGCTGTCCGACAGCACGTTCAATCGATGATCGATCTGCCGCGCCTCAACGACGGCCTCCATCAACTGCCCCATCGCCGCATAATTGAGCGCCTTGACGACGTTGATCATCACGTGCTCGTACGGATCGCCTTCGTAGGGCAGCATGGTGTCGTTGGTAAGGAAGGCGGCGGTTTCCGTGCGGATGGTCCTGGTATACAGTCGCTCCACTTCGAGCGAGGCCTGTTCCAGCAGGCTGTTACTCTGCACATAGTCCCCGGCCAGATGGAGCGTCATCCCGCGATCCATGTCGTACAGCAGACGATTCCGCGAGCCGTATTCGGATTCGGCCTGCGCCATGATGGCGTCCGCCCGCCTGGGGTCGTTCGCCAGCAAACTCTGGTCGATGAGGAGATAATGATTGGCGGAGAACCCGCACCCGGACAGGGTCCACAACAGGCCCAGGAAGACAACGCGCATCCAGGGGAGAGAAATGAAACGGCCTCCCTGAAAGGAGGCCGTGGTCGATGGGGAGTGGCGTCTCAACAGAATACGTCGGGCTAAAAAATCGTTCGTTTCTTCTCGACGACCTTCTTGATTTTCTTCTGCCCGAACCAGGCCTTCACGTTGTTCTCCATATCCACCATTTCCAGGTCGATCTGATAGAAGACCGCTTTGGCCCCATCCTGTTCATCCAGAATCGTGGAGATGCTCCCGCGCATCATGTAGTCCGCGCCGATTTCTTTCCCGGGAGCTTTCTGCGTGTCTTCACGGGCGTGTACGGCCTGCTCGCGCCGCTCCTCGCGCACCTCTTCCCGCTCGCCCTTGCCGGCGACGAACGTCACTTTTTGCGAGTTCGTCAGTTCCCGCTCCAGATCACTGATGAAGGTCTGCACGTTGATATGTTCATGGCTCTTGTTGAGGACGGTTCCGACGATGACGACCGGTTGGCGACTCTTGCCCTTGGTAAAATTGCCGAGCCAGGGATTGCCCAGGGCTTCTCGCACCATGGCTTCAGCCACCATTTGTGAATCGGTGTCGTTCCAGCGCCCGCTGAGGTCCGTGACGATGCCGGTATCGACGCGCGTCACTTTCGTTTCGTGCCCACATCCGCTCGCCGCCGCGGCCACAGCCACCAGCGCTGCCGTCGCGAAGGTCCGGCCCACTGAACGATTCCGCCACTCGATCATGCTCTCTCCTCCTGGTCTGCGCGCACCGGCACGTCCGCTTACTTCGTCGCCCGCTTGTCTTCTTCCTTCTCCAGACGATCAAACAACCGGTCGGCATTCTTTCGCACAAAGTCGCGGACCTGGCCGTTCAACTCCTTCGCCTGCTCCAGATTGTTCTTCATGTCTTCGAGGCTCAGCTTGGTGAGGACGTAGTAAGTGCCGGACTTCTCATCTTTGTACCGATCCATCGGCTTCACACCGTTCAGAGTGACTGCTGAGAAGGTCTTCACTGCCCGTTCGATGTTCTGTTCTTCACTGTTGCGGGAAAAGTCGCCGGCGGTCGTCGAGGCCGCATAGTCGCGCATGAGATAGGCCGTGTAGGTCTCGAAGGTTTTCGCGATTTCCGCGCGGCTGCGGTTCTCAGCCGTGTCCCAGGCTAAGGGCTCGTTCCGCACGCCCACCACCGACCCGACACCATAAAAAGACTTATCGCTCTTTTCGTTGAAGGCGCCGGATCCCTTCTTGACCCAGTTCGGAGGACCGCCGCAGGCAGTCAGCCCGATGAGGAGTACGAGCGCCAACGCGCTGCCGGTGAACTTGGAAAAAGCCCCCTCTACTCTGCGCATACGATTCCTCCTTGGTGTGACACAGCTGAACGCTGACGGCTTCGTGGTGTGTGGCAAGATGATGGGAGAGAGACGTGTGTGGCTCACTGTCACCCGACACAGTTGGGCGAAAAAAGCAGATTTTATGCTAACATGCACCCCTAACACTGTCAACGCGCAACGACTGTTCCGGTTGACGGCGAACTCGAACCATCTACCTAGACACAGGTCTTACAGAGGAGACAGACATATGGCTGATGTGCAGATTGAAGACGGCATCATTAAAGTGGTTCAACTCGATATCCAGGATCCCAAGGCCGCCGCCGTGTTGGCGGAATACCCCCAGGTCCGCTGGCCGGAAATCACTCGCCGGGCGTTGAAGATTGGATTGGGGTATCTGAAAGGCGGAGGAAAAGACTAGCAGGCTGCGGAAAAAGTCCGCCAGCAGCGTTCTCACAAGACACTGCCGCCTCACCGTCTCGGCGGCGTTCACAAACGTGACACGCGTTATTCCGCGCGTCGTGAACCTCAGAGGCTCACCGTACGGCCCGAGTACGATTCGCCTCTTCGCTCGCTGCGGCCTTGCTAAACAGCCTTTTTACGCAGCCTGCGAGCGATTCTGACATCGACACGGCACGTGAGCTGATCGCGAGCTATCGCGCACAAGCCGAGTTTCTGCGCAGCCTGCTAAGGCCCATGTTTCTCAGCTGGAGGAGCACTGCCTTGAACGGCGCGGATCGCGCGTTCACTTTGTCCCCCCAGCTCCAGATATCGGCGGAAGGCGTCGACGGACTTTTGCGGTTCGTTCAAATGGTCGGCGTAGAGCTCGCCGAGCGAGAAATAGACATCCCCGTAGGCCGGGTTCACTACTAATGCCTGCTGCATGGCCTGCTCGGCTTCCTGGTACTGTCCCTTCTTTGTGAGGGCCAGTGCCAGGGAGTAGTGGGAATCGGGATTCTGCGGCGCATGTTGCACCGCCGCGCGGGCGGCGAGCAGCGACTCCTCCAGATTCGGCAGCACTTCCAAACGGATGTAACTCTTTAATACGTAGGCATCGCCGAAGGACGGATCGTAGCCGATCGCGCGGTTGAGCCGTTCCAACGCCTCTTCGGCCGACTTTTGCTGCTGCAGCAATGCAAAGGCCTGTTCATACTGAGTGCGGGCCTCCCTCATCCGGTCCGCCTCACTCGTCGGTTCCTTTCCGGCCTGGAAGGCGCCTTTTCGTCCTTCAATCAGAATGACGTCCCCGTCGCCCTCCAACTGCACGAACTGCGGGTGCTGAGCCCCCTTCGTCGCGGCCTCCACGTCCTGCTTCACCTGCGCCGCGAGTTCACTGGCCATGACCCAGCCGTTCTTGTTGAGATCGGCAGCCCCGTTCAGCCCAGCGACCAATGCCGTTACAAAGGCGCTCTGGCCCGGAGCACGTCCGACCGCCTCCTCTTTCTCAGCCGCCGTGAGGACCTGGACGGCTCGTTTTTCCGTATCATCTTCGGGCGACAAACGGCCTTCGAGTGAAAGCGGCTGCGGCGCGGTCACCTCCCACCCCCGGATGTTCGCGTCGAACAACATCAAGATGTGTTTGGAAGCGGACCGTCGGCTGAATTCTTTGAGTTGATCGAACGTGATGGCTTTAGCGGGATTGTTCAGCTGCGCATCCCAGGGAACCAGATAGCCCAGTTCTTTGGATTGAGAATCCTGAGTGCCCCCTGCATGCCCGGCAAAAAAGAACAGCACGCGATCCTGACGCCCTACTTTGCGGGGCAAATAGTCATTGAGAATCTGGAGCAGATGTTTGGAACTTGCCTCTTTATCCTGCAGCTCGATCACTTCATCGAACCCGAGCCCCCGCAACGCCGCCGCCACCGCATGCGCACTCTCCAACGCGCCGGGCACTTTCGGTGCCACGAGATAGTTCTCGACACCGACCACGACCGCCCAGGACTTGTAATAGAGTCCTTCCGGCTTTCCAACCTGCGCGTGGGCAATGGAGAGAATTCCAACCGTTCCAGCAGCGCACATGGCCACCAGGCATACGAACATCCGACGAAGATGGGGGAATGTAGACGAGCGCATGAAGGGGTTAATCCAGTGAAGTGCAACGCAATCAGCGTACCCTCGTCTCCTCCTGACTGTCAAGAAAGGCGGAGTGCTCCGGCCTTGCGCCACGCGGCCTCCGTCTGCATCAGGCAAGGTCTCACAGGGGCGCTGAGGGTTGCAGTTCCTTCGCCCCATACGCATAATGCCGGTGATGATTGAATCGCGTGCCGGACAGGCCCGCGCTTTGTGGAGGCATGGCACTGATGGACGAAAAGATCGATACCCTACTGAAAGAAGGACGTGTTATTCAGCCGACCGCCAAGACCAAGGCGGCTGCTCATATTCAGGACTATGAGCAGGCTTACCAGGCTTCCATCGCCGATCCGGAAGCGTTCTGGGGCGGTGTGGCCAAGGAACTGGATTGGTTTTCGCCGTGGAACAAGGTGCTCGATTGGAACTACCCCTGGGCCAAATGGTTCGTCGGCGCGACCTGCAATATCGCTTATAACTGCCTGGATCGCCACGCGAACACCTGGCGGCGCAACAAAGTCGCCATCATCTGGGTCGGTGAAAACGGCGAGGAACGCATCTTCACCTATGGAGAACTGTTGCGTCAGGTCAACCGGTGCGCCAATGCCCTCAAGGCACTTGGCCTGCAAAAGGGCGATCGCGTCACCATCTATCTCCCGAAAATTCCTGAACAGGTCGTCGCCATGCTGGCTTGCGCCCGTATCGGCGTGATCCACAGCGTGGTCTATTCCGGCTTCAGCGCCCCGGCCCTCGCAAGCCGCATCCAGGACGCCGAAGCGCGCGTCGTCATCACGGCTGATGTCGGGTACGATCGCGGAAAAACCATCAACCTCAAGGGCGTCGTCGACGATGCCGTGCGAACCTGCCCTTCCGTCGAAAAAGTGGTAGTCGTGCGGCGCGAATCTCCAGGCGTCGCCCTCGCGGCTCCCAAAGAAATCGATTGGGTCGAGTGGCTGCAAGCACAGAGCGCCGTCTGCCAGGCAGAAGCGCTCGATGCGGAAACTCCCCTCTACATTCTCTACACCTCAGGCACAACCGGTAAACCCAAAGGCGTCGTGCATGTGCACGGCGGCTATATGGTCGGTACCTACATCACGACCAAATATGTGTTCGACCTCAAGGAAGAAGACGTCTACTTCTGCGTCGCCGACCCGGGCTGGGTCACCGGCCACAGTTACATCGTCTACGGCCCGCTGCTGAACGGCGCGACGATCCTCATGGCCGAAGGCAAACCCGACTATCCGAACCCCGGCCGCTGGTGGGATCTCATCGCCCGCTACGGCGTCTCGATTTTCTACACCACGCCGACGGCGGTCCGGCTCCTGATGAAGTACGGGGAGGACTGGCCCAAGAAGTACGACCTCTCAACGTTGCGCATCCTCGGCAGCGTCGGCGAACCCATTAACCCCGAAGCCTGGGAATGGTTCTACCGGGTCACCGGCAGCGACAAGCCCATCATGGACACCTGGTGGCAGACCGAAACCGGCTCCATCCTGGTCACGCCCCTGCCTTCCGTGCCGCTCAAGCCCGGTTCGGCCACCAGACCGTTTCTCGGCATCGAGGCCGACGTGGTGGACAAGCAAGGGAACAGCCTCCCGAACAATGCCGGCGGCTTTGCCGTGATCAAGAAGCCCTGGCCCTCCATGATGCGCACGATCTACAAAGATCCCGATCGCTACAAGGTCTACTGGAATACGATCCCCAACTGTTATACGGCGGGCGATGTCTGCCGGAAGGACAACGACGGGTACATGTGGTTCATGGGTCGCGCAGACGATGTGATCAAAGTCGCCGGCAACCGCATCGGCACGGCGGAAGTCGAAAGCGCCCTGGTCAGTCACGAAGCCGTGGCCGAAGCGGCGGTCATCGGCAAGCCGCATCGCACCGCCGGTGAAGCGATCAAGGCCTTCGTCATCCTGAAGCAAGGCTACCAGGACTCGAAAGAGTTGGTGCAATCGCTCAAAGACCATGTGCTGAAGGAGTTGGGGAAAATCGCGGTGCCGCAAGAAATCGACATCGTGCCGTCGTTGCCGAAGACCAGGTCCGGCAAGATCATGCGGCGGGTCCTCAAAGCCAAGGAACTGGGACAGGACGTGGGCGATATTTCGACGATCGAAGACTGAGACGATTCGTCTTCAGTCAATGCATCATCTTTTATTGTGTGCATGGAGGCCGGTCATGCAGAGGCAGAGCGAGAAGCAGAGTGTGGTGTGGTCGACGGTGATGGGATTTGTGCTGCTGGGAGGGGTCATCCCCGTCGCGGCCGCCGAGGACACCAAGAAGCCGGCTGAACAGGCCGCACCAGCAGCAAAGAAGACTCCCGAGAAAAAGGCCACCGCGAAGAGCGGAAGTCAGAAGGCGAAGCCGGCGGCCACCGCCAAAGACCAGGCCCCCAAGTATACTTCGGCAGAAACGGCAGCCAAGGCGCAAGCCTGCTTCGGAGAAGCACCGAAGATCCAGTCGGTCACGCCGGATGAAGCCAAAGCAGGCGAGAAGGTCACGACCTCGGGCAGAGGATTCGGTCCCGCCGACTGTCTGCGCTCACTATCCTTCGGTCCCGGGTATCCCGCCGCATTCACATTCGTCAACGACACCCAGATCACGGCAACCGTGCCGACCGGCAGACGCAAAGGCATGGCTATGATGACCGTCACGACTGCGTCCGGTGAAGATTCCAAGGCATTTCTGGTGAAGTGAGAGGGCGCGGCTACGGCCTGATCGACCTTCATTGCTCTAGATCAATCCCCGCCGTTTCAGATAATCCGTATCGATAACCGGCGTTGGTTTTGGGGGGAGGAGACCGCGCTCCTGGAGCAGGCGCTCTACGTATTTGCCGATCAGGTCTGATTCCAGGTTAAGCTTGTCGCCCACCTGTTTCAGTCCGAGTGTGGTGACTTTTGCAGTGTGGGGAATGATCGAGACGACAAACGAGCGTTCGGTCACGTCGTTGATGGTGAGACTGATGCCATCGACCGTGATCGATCCCTTCTGAACACAGAGGCGCAGAATCTCCTTCGGCGCCTCAATCTCCAGAATCAGCGCGTTCCCGTCCTGATGCCGGCTCCGGATGGCACCGATGCCATCCACATGTCCTGACACCATGTGCCCGCCGATGCGCTCGTTCAACTTCATGGCACGCTCCAGATTCACGGGCGAACCGGAAGTGAGACCGCCGAGCGTCGTCACCGCGAGGGTTTCAGGCGAGACATCGACCGAGAAGTCATGGTCGGTTCTGGCGACCGCCGTCAGGCAGGTCCCATTGACGCTCACGCTGGCGCCGATGGTGAGATCGCTCATGATCGTCGAGGCGATGATGGTCAGACGCGTGCCGGCCAGCCCCTTATTCAGTACGGAGACCGCGCCCATCTCTTCCACGATGCCGCTGAACATGGCTTACGCTCCCTTGCGAGTCTTCAAGAGATAGAGACAAAAACCCAGTAGTCCGATCCCGCCCACGACGGCAATGCCGCGCTGCAGCGTTTCGATAAAATCCGTGTCCATCCTTCTCCGCTTCCTTTTGCAAAATGTGACCGTCCCCAGGCGAAAAGCGGCGGCATTATAGCACTACCGCGAGAGAGTTCTCATCGTGGCCCAGAAGGCGATGGCCGCCAGGATCTGGAGACCGGCAATCACGGCAAAAGCCCCCTGGTAACTCACATGGGCGATCAGCAGACCGGCCAGCAGGGGCCCGCTGGCATGGCCGATGTCCATCACCGTCCCCTGCATACCCATCCCCGCCCCCAATCGCTTGAATTCGGAACTGTCTGCGACCAGCGCGGCGGACGACGACGACACCACAGCCTCTCCGAATCCAAACCCGGACGAAAGCACCAGCAACAGAGCAAATGAGCCGACATGGGGCATGCTGATGAAGGTCGCGGCGCAAATCAGGAGGCCGGCCAGAATCAGCGGCTGCCGCCCTACGCGGTCCGAGACCCGCCCCATCACCGGCTTGGAAAGAAATGACGTCACCGCCTGCACACTAAACAGCAGCCCCACCTGTCCCGCGTTGAGGCCGACTGAAAGACCATACAGCGGCAGGAATGCCATCAGGGCGCCGTTGGCCACCATCTTGGCGGCATCTGTTGAACTGGTGATCAACACCTTCCGGTTGCGCGCCACGGCGAGAAACCCTTTCCCCATCTCAGCCATGACCGGTGCCAAACCCCGCTCGCGCACGCGCGGCGGCGGTTCATCCAGATGGAGACTGAAAAAGATCAGGATCGCGATACAGCCGAACACTCCGGCCGTCACGAAGGCCGTGGAAAATCCTGCCGTGTAGGCCAACCAGCCACCCAGGAACGGGCCGAGCAGAGAACCGGATTGGGTGCAGGCCGTATAGGTTCCCAGCGCTGCGCCGCGCCGTTCCTTATACAGATCGGCCACGGTGGCCAGGGCACTCGGCGCAAAGATGGCCGTGGCCAGGCCATGCACAAACCGCAGCGCCGTCAGCGCGTTGAGATCCGAGATGAAGGGGTAGATGAACGGCGGCAGTCCGAACGCCACCACGCCGATACGCAGCAGCATCTTCCGGCCATAGATATCGGAGAGGGCACCCGAGGGCAATTTCAGCAACACACCGGTGATGGTCGAGACCGACAC